>JARKOK010000495.1 GCA_029975765.1 Aggregatilineales bacterium | reverse complement strand
AACGGCCAGCACCGCCAGCCCGTAGTCCTGCGATGCCGCATGGACGAGCGCAAACACAACAGCAGTCACGACAATCAGCACCATCAGAACCCGTTTTGCCGTCATAGCTCACTCCGGTGGACAACCAGCGGGTGGCGTGCCAATGTCTCCCGGACGGCAATTTCCAGTGGTTGGCTCACCTGCCAGTTGACCACTCGCACGCCGCTTTGTTGAAGCTGACTCAGGATAAACTGCCGCTCCGCCTGCGCTATTCGATAGGCTGGACTGGTGAAATCCCGGTAGCTGGCAGCCTCAAACGCAACCGGATCAGGGCTGATGATCAGAACGCCGTAACCATATGCCCGTATTCGGACAATCACCGGTATGTCTTCCGACAGGAGGGCGCTGACCAGGACAATCTGGGATTTGGCCGGGAAAAACCGGGTCGGCAGCAGCGCCAGATTCTCCAGCGCGTAATTGAGGCCGGGACTGGCTTTAGCTAACTCTCGAAGAATACGTTCTCGCTGCATTCGCCCGTATCCGGGGAACACCCTGGCTATGCCAGAGCCATAGATTAACAGGCTGACGCGATTTCCCTCGTCCAGAAAGTTCTCGGCGGCTGCTGCTGCCGCGCGTACCGCGTGTTCAAATAACGAGCCGGCAGGAGTTATAACATTGGTGCGCTGGCGCGCATCCAGAATCACCCCTACGTCGGCCACGCGCTCCTGCTCGAAGATGTTGACATAGAGTTCCTGTTCGGAACGCGCCGCCAGCCGCCAGTTGATCTGGCGCTGGGGGTCGCCGGTCTGGAATTCTCGAATCCCCCAGAAATCAATGCCGGTGCCGCCCTGCCGGGAAGGAATCGGGCCGGCAAAGCCGCGTGTCTGCGGCGGTCGAATCCTGATCCGGTCCAACTTTGGATAACGCGGATGGATGATCAGGTGTGGGGACGTTCGGTAGACAGTGGGCAGCTCGAAAAAGTTCAGAAAATCTCGCGCCGAGAGCAGCACTTCATAACCGCTGTACTCCCCCCGCTGGGCTTTGATGATGTATTCCAGTTCCGTTTTTCCGTCTTGCGGCAGAAAACAAATGGTGGAGGATTCCCCTTCAACCTGGATGACACCATCTGGCAAAAGGTCTTTGATGACCACTTCGTCAATCGTGGGGCCTTGGTTCTGGATGGTGAGTTTAACGGTGATGGGTTCGCCCTGCGGCGCGTGATCGGGATAGATTTCCCGCGTCATCAGGAGTTGGACTGCCTCCGGGCGGCGGAGGATAGCGGCGAAAAGATAAGCCGTCAGTGGGATAGACAGGACGAGCACCCCTGTTTGCAGGGTGGCGATGCCTAAAATGACGATCCCCAGGATCAGACCCAGTATCAGGAGAACTGGCGTTTTCATCGAGTTTCATCTTGTATAACGGGAACCGGAACCGATTGCAGGATTTCCGACAAAATTCGGTCTGTGGCATGGACAACCGACCACAATTCCGGGCGCAGGATTAAACGATGATTCAGCGCCGGTTTAACAAACAGCTTAACATCATCCGGCAGCACAAACGCTCGCCCCTGGATAGCCGCCCAGGCCCGGCTCAGTTTCAGCAGCGCGAGCGTGCCCCTGGGACTGGCACCGACCGCCACACTCTGGTGGGAGCGGGTTCGGGTGGTCAATTCCACCAGATACCGTTCAATGTCCTCATCCACAAAAACTTCTTCGACCTGCCGCCGCATGGACAGGAGATCGGTCGCGCTGGCGACGGTCTGCAACACCTGATCGTCCTGTTTACGCGCTCTCCGGCGCTGCAAAATTTCCTTTTCTTCGTCGGCGCTAGGATAGCCGATGGACAGTTTGATCAGAAAACGATCCAACTGCGCTTCCGGCAGCGGAAACGTGCCCTCATATTCGATGGGGTTCTGGGTGGCAATCACGATGAAGGGTTCCGGCAGCTTCATCGTCTCGCCTTCGATGGTCACCTGGCGTTCCTGCATGGCTTCCAGTAAAGCGGACTGCGTTCGCGGCGAGGCGCGGTTGATCTCGTCGGCCAGCACGATCTGCGCAAACAGCGGGCCTTTTCTCAACACAAAGCGGTTCTGTTCTTTATCATAGACATAACCGCCCGTGATGTCGCCCGGCAGCAGGTCAGGCGTAAATTGAATCCGCCGGAAGGACATCCCCAGAACGGTCGCAAAACTGTTGGCAATCAGCGTTTTCGCCAGTCCGGGATAATCTTCCAGCAGGACATGCCCGCCGGAGAGAAAGGTCGCCATCATCTTATACAGAACTTCGGTCTTACCGACGATGGCGCGGTTGACCTCCTGGATGATTCGTTCCGTGAGTGTGGAAACTTCAAGGATAGGATTGACGTCCGGCATGATTGAACTCCAATTGGGTTTCGATGAAGGTGACGATTTCAGCAATCCGGTCGTCCATCTGCGGATCAGTGGGTGATTCCACGTTGAGGAACAACCGGCGCAGCCGAAGGATGGCGCGTTCGATACGCCGGGGTGCCGGCCTGGAACCCCGGATGATGCGCCGCTCGATTAAATCCCGGATCGAATCGGGGACGGTCAGCGTGCCATTTCTGATCCTGGTTTCGACTTCCGCGATTTCCAGCCCGGTCTGGTAAACCAGAATAGCGAGAATCAGCCGGCGGGCTTCCCAGGTGAAGGTGTCTCTGGCAAACACGCCGGAATTCAGATTGGCACACAGTCTTTTCCAGTGCAGGTAGCGCGACACGATTTGAGGCTGTTTTCTTTCCGTGCTTCCAGCACTTTGCCTTACCCGCACCGCCTCTAAGGTATTCCAGCCCATGATGATGCTGATGAAGATCAGTATGGCAAGGTATAGCCCCTGGGGGATGCTCTTCAAAACGAGACTGCCGACCCACAGTAAATAGTAGACAGGCACAATGATGGTATCGCGGACGAACTCCCAGTAAAGCAGCGTCAGAATGCTAAAAACCAGCACCACCACAACAAAAAGCAGGCCGATGGTTGTCCGGTTGAGTTTCATGCCTGCCTCTCAATCCGCCGGCAGGCATCAACGATTTCGGTCAGACAGGCGAAGGCCAGCTTTTCGTCACCCGTACCCGGCGGGATGCTGCCATACCGAACCTGTTCAAACAGTCGGGTGAGCGTTCTGATCGCTTCCGGTGGCAGCCCTTTACTGACGAGCCGGGTTTCAAATTCTCGTGCGGTCATGTCGGTGTCACGCTCGATGCCTCTTTCTGCCCGTACAATCCGGCTCATTTCCTGATAGCAGTGAATGACCGTTATCTTAAAATCGCCGCCGGCCTGTAACGACTCCAGTGCATTTTGAGCTTCTTCCGCCAATTTTTCCAGTGATAAAGTGGCTGGTTTTACGCGCCGCTGCCCGAAGCGGACAGCCACAAGCATAAAACTCACGACGAGAATGGAGGCCACAAGGATGATCGCCGGCGTTAACCAGGCGGGCGGCGTCGCCTGAAAGACGGTTACAGGCAAACCGGATTCCGCATCCAAAGCTGGAACTCCGATCTCAGCCTGTTCCGACTTCTGCTCGCCTTCGCTCAGGGGATGCTTCTGAAGATAGTCAGCCAGCAGCAGCAGCAGCACAATCAAAACGACATTGGCAATCAACCGCTGTCTGCCTTCGGGTGTCAGCAGCGATACAACCACGTAAAAGGGAAGCAGAATCAACGCCAGAGCGATAATGCCCCGGAAGATCAACATGATTACATCGCCGTCTGCCGACAGGACGTCCGCTTCACCGGTGGCAGTTGATGGCTGCCCCAGTGAAAATGGTTCCCCCGGCGACAGGACGAGGTTAGGCAGACTCATGGCAAGCAGCACGATGAGCAGGCCAGCGATGGCTAACAGCGTGAGCGAGTTTTGTTTTGCTTTGCTCATGGCGTTCGACGCCCCCTCAATAAAACGACCTCTACCAAAATAACCCGTTTGGTAGAGGCCATCAACACAGTCGAGAATGTGTAATTAAACGCGAGCCTCATCGCTTAAGCTAAATGTATTCACAATGATGTTGGGAGTCAAGACCCACCACTTAAACGGTCACCGGATGACTGATAGCTGTACTCTCCGCATTTAGTAGGGGCTTTTCATGCGGGCAATCAGGATAACAACCGGCGCACCATTGAACTTAATGAGGTTTCGGCCAGCCCGATAGTCTCGTCCGCCGCGCCATAATATAGCCGCAGGGTATCCCCTTCGACGAGCGCACCGCAGGTGAAGACCACGTTCGGGAAAAAGCCTTCCAGTTCGTATGGCGCTTCTGGCACCAGCACGGGCTGCGAACTGCGGGCAATGATACGTCCCGGCTCATCAACCGGCGTCAGAAACGCCCCCAGCGCGTAGCGGTCAGCGCGATCAGCCGCGTGATAGATCGAGAGCCAGCCGTGTTCGGTCAAAATCGGTGGCGCGCCACCGCCCACACGGCCTGATTCCCAGCCCGTGACGCTGGCTTCCAGCACACGCTGGTGGTCGCCCCAGCGCACCAGATCAGGCGAAGTCGCTACCCAGATATTGTAATCGCCAAACATGCCCGGCATCGGGCGGTGATAAGCGACGTACAGGCCGCGCACCGGCTGCGGGAAAATGACCACATCGCGGTTAGCCGGAGGAAAGATAATGCCCCGGCGCTCGATATTCACAAAATCGCGGGTAGACGCCAGTGCGGTAGCAATACCGTACCGGCTGACCGACGTGTAGTTGACATAATAAACGCCTTCGATGGCGGTGATGCGTGCATCCTCAACACCGAACGCTTCTTCGGGCGTGGCTGGAAGCAGCCAGGGTGTATCCTCCACCCTGAACTGCACGCCGTCCCGGCTGCGCGCCAGCCGCAAATGGCTGGTACTGGTCAGCCACAGGTCGCCGGTCTTCAGATTCTGGATAAAGCGGCTGTCGCGGGTGTCGTAGGCGGGGTCATCGCGCCGGACAACCTGGAACTGCACCTCACCCGCTTTGTAGTAGGGACACCAGATTTCGCCGGGCGGGGTGTTCATGGGACGTTCCGCCACCCGTATCAGCAGCAGCGTTTCACCCTGATACAGGGCCGCGCCGGCGTTGAACGTACCAATCACTTCAAAATCAGACCGCGACGGTCTGACCTGTGCCGGGCGAATAAGAGGGTTAGCAGGGTGGCGAGTGAACATATTCGGCTGTCCTTCCTTCTTCAACAGTAACCAGCGTCGTCTGGCGCGCCGGGACAATCACGGGCTGGATGCCCGCCGGTGAAGGCAGACGAACCGTATTGTCCGGCAGGGTTATAAGGCAGGTAACGGCGGCGATCAAGGTGAGAAACCCACGCCGGCCTCGGACTGTACGATCTGCAAACGGATAGTTTCGCTGGCTGATAAAAACGTCATTTCAAAACTCACTTGTTGATTTTATCTGAAACCGCTTGACAGGCGAAGCCGTTTCACGTTATGTTTACGTAAACGCTTACGTTTATTGTGCGTTACAGAGATTATTTTACATGCCCTCAATTATTGAGCAAATTGCTGCCGATTTAAACATTTCCAGTGCGTCGGTTTCGCGCGCGCTCAATGACCGCCCTGGCGTAGGGCGCGAACTCCGCGAACGGATTTTACAGCGCGCGCAGGAACTGAACTACACCCCCAGCGTTACGGCGCGAGGGCTGGCAACCTCGCAGACGTTCACACTCGGCTTTTTCGTCCGCGAAAAACCCAACCTGCCCACCAAAACCGATCCGTTCTACGGCGAAATCCTGCATGGTGTGGAGCAGGCGTCCGCGCAAAGTGATTATCATGTCGCCATTGGCACGTTAACCGACAGCATTCTGGCCGCGCCACAGGGCTTCCGCTTCGTCCGTGAGCGGCGTGTGGACGGCATGATTCTGGCCGGGCCGGACATCCCCAATGATTTCATCATCGCCATGCGCCATACCGGGATGCCGATTGTGCTGGTGGATAATAAACTGGACCACGCTGCAATTGACAGCGTGAATACCGACGATGAACACGGTGGCTATCTGGCGGCGCGTCACCTGATTGAAGGCGGGCATTGCCAGATTGGAATTATCTCCGGCCCGCAGCACTGGTACAGCAACGCCCGGCGAGTCCAGGGTTACCGGCGTGCGCTGGCCGAAGTCGGCCTGCCGCTCTGCATCGTCCACGAAGACCGCACCACGATTGACTCGGGCGAAGCAGCCTATCACCATCTGATGAAACAGCAGCCGGATGTAACCGCCGTGTGTGCCGTGAACGATTCAATGGCGATTGGCGCGGTTCGGGCGGTGCAGGCGCAGGGGCGCAGCGTGCCGGATGATCTCTCGATCATCGGTTTTGATGATATTGACTGGGCTTCGCTGAATACCCCCCCGCTCACAACCATCAGCGTTCCCAAACGGCAGGTGGGTCAGGAAGCTGCCCGACGCCTGTTATCGCTCCTCAACGAGCCGGATATGCATCCGGTCGAAGTTGTGGTTTCCGTCCAGCTTATCGAACGCCAGTCTACCACCCCGTACCGGGATGGCCGCGCCGCCTAATTCGTCGAAAGGAGCGTGATGCCGAGATTGTCTGTCACCGATAGTTTGGCTGAGATTAAATGGCTTACAGCACGTGTTAAGGAGGAAAACAAATGAAAGGCCGTTTGTTGGCTGCTGTGTGTGTGTTACTGCTCCTGATCGCCACCGTACCGGCACTGGCGCAGGATGTGCCGACGATTACGATTTCAACCTGGGCGGGTGTGGATGAGGCTGCCGAGTTCCAGAAGATTCTGGACGAAATTAATGCCAACAATACCGAATTTCAGGTCGTTCATACCCCGATCCCTGCCGACTACTACACCGTAGTGAAGACCCAGTTAGCCGCTCCCGGTACGGGCGCGGATATGTACTGGATGGATCAGAACAACATGGCGTTGGCGGCGGAAGGGGTCTTTATGGACCTGACCGACTGCCTGGCCGATGCCCAACCGGGCAGCGCCGGCGACCTGAGCGACTACTATCCCGGCATCCTTGCCGTGAACCAGTTTGATGGCGGCACCTATGGCCTGCCCTGGATTGCTCAGCCGGTGGTGCTGTATTACAACAAGGGTCTGTTTGACGCGGCGGGTGTGGAATATCCGCAGCCCGGCTGGACGTGGGATGACTTTGTGGAAAAGGCGATGGCGCTGACGCAGGATACGGACGGTGATGGCAATTCTGACCAGTGGGGCTTCACCAACAATGGCTGGCCGCCGCCTTATATCTTCATCTGGCAGGCCGGTGGCAACCTGATTAATGAGGACTTCACCGAAGCGCCGATTGACTCGCCCGAATTCCTGGAAGGCTTCGAGTTTTTCCTGAGTACCGCCTACAACCCGGAAATGTCGCCCAGCCGTGAAGTGATCGCCGAGCAGGGTTTTGGCGAGATGTTCAAGGCTGGCAAGATTGCCATGTTCATGGGCGGCGCGGCGGATGATCTCGACCGCGTGGAAGGGCTGAACGTGGGTGTGATCCCGGTTCCGGCGCATCCCAAAACGGGCGACAATACGACGTTTGCCTGGAACGCCAGCACCGTGATTAATGCCAGCTCACCACTGGCGCAACAAAACCCCAAACTGCTGTGTGACGCGCTGGTGCAGATCACCGAGGGCATCCACAACTGGAAAATTGTGTCGCCGCGTATTTCTCAGGCGACGGTTGAACACCTGGTGTCTGCCGAACCCCGCAAGGAAGCCAGCGCCGAGGCGATTGTGGAAGCAGCCAGGAACATGCGCGCGCTGCCGATTTTTGGCAACTATGCAGAATTTGACAGTGTGTTCTGGAGCGAGTTCTGGGGGCCGCTGATGAACAACGAAACCGACCTGTCCCCGGCGGAACTGGCGGCTGAAGTCCGTCCCGAACTGGAAGATACGCTGCCGTAACCTCTACCTGTAAGCCGTTGCAGGGGCGACCACATCGGGTCGCCCCTTATGAAGTTTGACGATCACATTCGGCACTGTAAGGACATGGCACCGCCATGTCCTTACGGAAAACCGTTACCGATGTTGAACGTCAAATTCCATCCGAGGTACGTTTTTACGACGGGAGCAACCTATGACCGATCCCGGCGCATTCCAATCGTATTGGCCGACGCTGGTGCGTTACGCGCTGGTAGCCGTCGGCATTGGCGTCATCATGTTTGCGGTTTACCAGGTGCAGATCGCCTTCGGCGTGAAGCGTGAAGCCGCCACCGGGCGCGCGCTGGTTATGCCCTGGGTGATCGGCTTTTTGATCTTTAATGTGTTTGCGATTGGCGCGTCCTTATACCTCAGTTTTACCGAATATAACCTGTTTAAAGCCCCGGAGTGGGTGGGGACGCAGAACTATCAGGAATTATTCAGTTTACAGCTTGCCCCGCTGGAATCGCGCGATCAGCGCAGTTCGGACGCGCTGCCGCGCCGGTATAAGGAAATATTGCGTATCGAGGTGGGCAGCGGCGGCGTGGTGCTGGGCGCGAAGGAGGATGGCTTCTGGCGCGCCATGCGCCTTAATCTACCCTACGCCCTGCTTAACGTGCCGCTCGGCCTGGTGGGCGCGCTGGGGGTGGCGCTGCTGCTGAACCAGAAAGTGCGTGGCCTGAGTTTCTGGCGCGTGCTGTTTTATCTGCCTGCCGTCTTGCCGGCAGTGGCGATGGCGCTGCTGTGGCGCTGGATGTTCTCCCAGACCGGCATCATCAATACCCTGGTTGCCCCACTCTACAACGTGATGAATATCGAGACGCCGCGCTGGTTCACCGACCCCTCGTATGCCATGCCAGCGTTTATCATCATCGGGCTGTGGGGCGTATTTGGTGCGAACTCGGTAATTTTGCTGGCCGGGCTGAAGGGTATCCCGCAGGAGTTGTACGAAGCGGCTGCGATTGATGGCGCGGGCGCATGGGCGAAATTTCGCCACGTCACGCTGCCGATGCTCAGTCCATCGCTGTTTTACAATCTGGTCACATCCACCATTGCCGCGCTGCAAATCTTCGAGGTGGCGGCTTTCATCCCCACCTCCGACGCGGTGGGTACGTTCCTGAACTGGCAGGTGTATCAGGAAGCGTTTAACTTCCGCAACATGGGTATGGCGTCGGCGATGGCATGGGTGATGCTGCTCATCATTCTGGCGCTCACGGCGCTCATCTTCCGTTCGTCATCCGCCTGGGTGTTTTACCAGGGCGCGCGCGAGGAGGCGGCATAATGGCAGCGACAACCGCATCTTCTTCCGATACGCTGGTGGTCGAAACCTCGCCCGTGAACCGAACCGGCACATTTCATCGCATCATCGTTTACGGGCTGCTGGTGCTGTGTGGGGCGCTGGTGCTGATCCCGTTCCTGTGGATGCTGTCCACCTCGCTCAAAACCCAGGATCAACTGTTCACCCGCCAGATCAACTTTATTCCTAATCCCATCGTGCCGGAGAACTATATTGAAGTGTGGGAGCGGCTGAACTCCATCAAGCCGGGCATGACGTTCACACGCATCATCGGCAATACGTTGTTTATTACGGTGCTGGCGATGTTTGGCGAAATTTTCAGCGCGTCGCTGGTCGCCTACGGCTTCTCCCGGTTTCGCTGGCGCGGGCGCAACCTATTGTTTGCGATCATGCTGGGAACGGTCATGATTCCCGGTATCGTAACACGCGTCCCCGGTTTCCTCATCTGGAAAGAACTGGGACTGCTGGACACCTACGACCCGCTCACGTGGCCGTCGCTGTTCGCCTGGGGGCCAATCTATGTGTTCCTGATGCGGCAGTTCTTCCTGTCCATCCCGCGTGACATTGAAGAAGCGGCCATCATGGACGGCGCGAATGTGGCGCAGGTGTACTGGTACGTGATGCTGCCGCTGATTCGTCCGATTTTGCTGGCAATCGCGGTTATGTCCTTTCAGGGCAATTGGAACAATTTTCAGGGGCCGCTGCTGTATTTGAGCACACCGGAGAAATTCCCGCTGGCGCTAGCGATGCGTTTCTTCGACCAATCGCTGTCGAAGGAAGCGCCGCAGTGGCATTACATGATGGCGCTGGCGACGATGATGGCCGCGCCCGTGCTGCTGCTGTACTTCCTGGCGCAGAAGCAGTTTATCGAGGGCATCAACATCGGCGCGGTGAAAGGTTAAGACCATGCTGCGACTGATGGTGTTTGCCGCTGCGCTGCTCCTACTGGTGGGTGCGGTCGTCGCTCAGGAGGATGCTGATCTGGTCAACCTCGATCATCTGCGCTTTTTGACTGAACCTGTGACCGTGAACGACGAGGCGATGGCCGTCGTCCACATCTATTCGGAATACCCCGATTATGAATGGGTGGATGCAGCGGGCGAAGGTTTGAGCGCGGTGGATGATGTAGCGCGGGCGGCGGTGGTCTACCTGTGGCAGTACGAACGCACCGGCGATAGCAGCCTGCTGGAACTGGCGCGGCTGTGCCTGAATTTCGTGCTGTACATGCAGGCGGACGACGGCGAATTTTACAACTTCGTCACGGACAGACAGGGCACAATCAACCGGCGCGGCGGCACGAGTTTTAAAAGCCTGGGCTGGTGGGCGATGCGTGGCCTGTGGGCGCTGGGTGAAGGGGTGCGCGTCTTCGACAGGGTGGATAAAACCTACGCCGACCGGCTGGCCGAAGCCTATTTGCGAACCGAAGCCGCACTTGGAGGCGCGCTGTCCAACTACGGCGAATACATAGACCGGCACGGTTTTCGTATTCCGGCCTGGATTCCCGGCGGCGAACCGGCGGTTGCCAGCATCGGCCTGCTGGGGCTGGCGGCCTATTATCAGGCGCGCCCAAACCAGATGACGGCGGACATCACCACCAGAATCGCGGACGGAATCAGCGAGTACCGCCTGGGGGACGACCGCACCTACCCGTTCGGAATGCACCCGGTCAGCGCCAATGCCCCCGGCTTCTGGCATGACTGGGGCGCGCACATGACTCATGGATTGGTCGTGGCCGGGATGGCGCTGGACAGGGACGACTGGATTCAGTCGGCGGCGGCTTCGGCGGAGTCGTTCCTGCTGCGCCAGCTGGCATTCGAGCGTTTCCGCCACATTGGCGTCGTGCCGTACCGGCTGGAGCAGATCGCCTATGGCACGAATATGCTGGTGCAGACCTACGCCGCGTTATACCGCGCGACGGGTGAAGAACGCTACGCGCGTTATGCCGGTTTAGCCGGAAGCTGGTACTTCGGCAACAACATGGCCGGCGTGCCGATGTACGCTCCCGATACGGGACGCACGCTGGACGGCATTAACGGGCCGGTGGCCTGGCGCGTCAATCGTAACGCCGGGGCGGAGTCCACTATCGAAGGGCTGATGAGCCTGATCGCGCTGGCCGATATACCACAGGCGGTGGATTTGCTGCGCGTGCAGCCAGTGGATGGCAACGGATGGCTGGTGCTGGAAGCGGAGAACGGTGAGCGGGTCATCGGCACGCCGACCTATTTTCCCGTCAACTGGACCGGCGAAGGTTATGTCAGCGCCGGGCGTTACGTTGGTCTGGGCGAAGGCCAGCGGATGCGGCTGGTATTTGAATTGACGCCGCAGCAGGCCGAAGACACGTATCTCGTGTACGTTGCCCATCTGCGGCAGGCAAAAAACAGCGGCGCGAACCTGATTCAGCGTATTGAAACCCCGCCGACGATTGACGGCAGTGGCGCTGAGTGGCCTCATGATTTACCGGCGCTGGAGTCAAACACGGCGCGGCAGTTTTTGCGTGGGGCGGGACTGTGGCCGGGAGCGGACGTGGACAGCCACCGGGTGACGCTGGCGTGGGACGATGCCAATCTTTATATTCTGGCAGATGTGCGCGACCCCGAACACGTCCAGAATTTTACATTAAGCAATGTGTGGCAGGGCGATACGCTGTGGATTTACCTGACCAACGACCTGAACGCGCGGCGGCTGTCGGCCAAGTTCACGCTGGCGCAAACCCCGGACGGCCCGCAGGTGTGGGACTGGGTAAGTACCGGCTTTCTAAAAGGCGCCGTGCTGGCATGGCAGAGCGGTGACGGTGGTTATACCTACGAGGCGGCTGTGCCCTGGAAGTCGCTGGATGTGGAGCAGCCCGCCGCCGGTCGGCAGATTGGCTTCGAGGCCGGGCGCGGCATTGGTGGTAATTCGTTTATGGATTTAACCGGGCGCGACCCTGACGTACCCGCTAATCTGCTGGCGCTGATGCTGGTAGAACCGGGCATGGACACGGCGGCTGCGGTCGCGCCGGATGTGGCGCTCGACGTGCGGCTGAACGACGACAGCTCGATCATCCTGCCGCAGACGGTTTCGCCGGACAGTGATTACTTCTGGCTCGACCTGCTCACGCCGCAGGCTATCAGGCTGAATGTCGGGGAGAATACGATTCGTTATCGTTACGCCGGCGAGGGGGGCAATAACCCCGGCCTGAGTAAAGTGGATGCCTTTTACCTCCAGCCAGCTATCGCGCGACGTGTCCTCAAACACCCCGATGGCCGTACCATCACGCTGACATATAACACGCTCACCGGCGAGGCGACGTGGGACGAAGAAACACCGTGAAACAATTATCTCGTTGGGGCGACCGTGCGTGGTCGCTCCAGGGAGCGCACGCAGGCGCCCCCCTACTACAGGAGAACAACATGCAGCTTGTACGCCACCCGCAAAGCCCTCTGCTCTACCCGAATCCGCTGCACCAGTGGGAAGCGGTCAACGTCTTTAACCCGGCGGTGACATGGCACAACGGCCTGTTCCATATGCATTACCGGGGGCAGGGGGTGGATTACATTTCCCGCATCGGTTATGCCGTCAGCGCCGACGGGCTGCACTGGAACCGGCTGGAAAACCCGGTGCTGGCGCCGCACATGGGCGCGGACGATTATCGCGGTGTGGAAGACCCGCGCGTGACCCCGCTGGACGGCACATTCTACATGACTTATACCGCCTACGGCGCGAACAGTTATTTCCCGATGATCGCGCGTTCCGATAACCTGATTACCTGGGAAGATGTTAGCCCGCTGGAGCGCGCCGAGAATAAAGATCATATCCTGTTCCCGGAGAAAATCGGCGGTCGCTATGTCATCCTGCACCGCCGGTCGCGGCATATCTGGATTGGCTTCAGCGACGATCTGCGGACATGGGGCGATCATCAAATCATTCTTGCGCCGCGCCCCGACAACGGTTGGGACGGGCGCAGCATCGGTTCGAACGGGCTGCCGGTGAGGACCGAACACGGCTGGCTGTTGTTCTATCATGGCTACGGGGAAGCGCCGGTTATCTACCGCCATTCGGTGGCGTTGCTCGATCTCGATGACCCGACGAAGGTGATTAACCGTCCGAAGGACTTCATCTTCGAACCGCGTGAAACGTGGGAAATCCGGGGCGACGTACCGAACGCGTTGTTTAGCTGCTCCAACAACATCGTCGGGGACGAGGTGTATTTCTATTATGCCGGGGCTGACCGCCTGATCGGTCTGGCGACAGCGCCGCTGGCCGATGTGATTGATTTTGCCCGTTCCGGGAAGTAGGACATCATGCAGCCGGTAGGCATTGGACTGGTCGGCGCGGGGGCGTTTGGTGTCTTTTGTCTCGATGCTTTCGCTGTTATGCGCGAAGTGCGGATCACGGCGGTCGCAGATGTGGATGCCGGGCGCACGCGATCATTAGCCGACAAATATCGTGCGGCAGCTTACGACTCGCTGGACATGCTGCTGGCGGATACGGCAGTTGAAGTCGTCGCGCTGAACACACCACCCTATCTGCACGCCGCTCAGGGGTTGGCGGCGCTGGCAGCGGGCAAACACCTGTTTAACGAAAAGCCGCTGGCACTGACACTGGAAGATGGCGCGGCGCTTATCCAAAAGGCAGACACACACAGCCGGCACCTGACCGTAGATTACGTCATGCGATGGAATCCGTACTGGCAGGCGGCGGCAAAACTGGCACGGGACGGCGTGCTTGGGGCGCTGCGCCACATGGATTTGATGAATCACGCCGCCGGGCTGGACTTGCCCAACGATCATTGGTTCTGGGACAAGTCAAAAAGTGGTGGTATCTGGATTGAACACGGCGTGCATTTCTTTGATGCATTTAACTGGGTGGCCGGAACGCCGGGGCAGATCACGGCTTCGCAGTCCTTCGCGCGTGCTGATGGCGCAACCGACCGGGTGGAAGCCTTAGCCCGGTTTGGCGACGCTGCCGCGCACTTCTACCACGCCTTTGATAAAAACGGTCAGACCGAACAGACGACGGTGACGCTGACGTTTGAACACGGCTACGTGACGCTGCGCGAGTGGGTGCCCACCTCGATTGAACTGCTGACGACGGTTGAACCCGATGCGCTCCATTCCTATCTGCCGGGTCAGATGGCCGAACCGGAGCGGATAGGAGCACAGCAGCATCGTCTGTTTGCATTCGCGCCGGAGGGCAAAGCTGCTGTCTACCGCGCCAGCATTCAGGCTGGAATCCGCGATCTGGCGCGAGCCGTGCGTGACCCGTCTCACCGGCTGGCTGTTACCGGGCTGGATGGGCTGGAAAGCCTGCGGCTGGCGGTACAGGCGGAAAATACCTGATTAAGCCTGCGTATCCCAACCAGCCCTTTCCAGCCGGAGTCATGTTGTCCTGCACTCGATATCTGGACGGTAAAATCAGGCTGGGATAAGAGGCTTACGGGCAAAGTGCGTTCAGACTGAGAATCGATCCATAAAACCAGCTTCCGCTTGTTTGCCGCCAGACGTTAAAACGTCCGACTGCCGGGGAACTATCATCTCAGGCCTCGTTCGTATCTGGCAAAAGTAGGGGCGTGCCGGCGGGTCTGTCCAGGGCGCACACGCAGGTGCGCCCCTACGACCGGCAACTGCCTTGCTCCGCTTGCCTCCTCACCGTTCCCGCGTACAATCGTAGATATGGTAAATACCAACATCACAGACACGATTCCTGATTACGAACGCCGGGCGGCGAAGTATGCGCCGGTGGTGGCGGCGCTGCGCGAGGTTTACGGCTACCCGGACTGGCGGCCTGCGCTGCCGCCGGTGGACGAACTGGTAAGCTGCATCCTCAGCCAGAGCACCAGCGACACCAACAGTGGGCGCGCCTTCGACGCGCTTAAGGCGCGCTA
>JARKOK010000502.1 GCA_029975765.1 Aggregatilineales bacterium | reverse complement strand
TGGGACTGCAAACGCAGGACCGGTTTGTGGAAGGTGGCTGGGTTAATCTGGTAAATCCGTCGCCGGTGGAAATCTCGCTGGTGCGCGATGAATTCCAGATTCCCGAAGATTTCCTGACGTACCCTTTGGACCTGGATGAACGCGCCCGTACCGAAAACGACGAGGGTAAGATTCTGATCGTGCTGCGCGTGCCGGTCTATATGGGCGACGGCGCGGACATCCCCTATGAAACCATGCCGCTGGGCATCGTGCTGACCGACCGTGTGATTGTGACGATCCAGAAGACCGACCTGAACATTGTTTCCGGCCTGATGAATGGCCGCGCGCGCGGCCTGAGCACGAATAAACGTAACCGCGTCGTGCTGTTTATTCTGCTGGCAGCCGCCAGTAAATACCTGACGTACCTGCGCGAGATTGACCGCAATGTGGATGCGCTGGAAGACCAGTTACAGAAATCGCTGCAAAATAAGGAAGTGCTGGGTTTGCTGATGTATCAGAAAAGCCTGACGCTGTTCACGACCGCGCTCAAGTCTAACGAACTGATGCTCAACCGCTTGCAGCGCAGCCAGCTTTTCAGCAAATACGAGGAAGATCAGGATTTGCTGGAAGACGTGCTGACCGAACTTCAGCAGGCGATTGAAATGACTAATATCGCCAGCGGCATCCTCAGCGCCATGATGGATGCCTTCGCCTCGATCATCTCGAACAACCTGAACGTGGTGATGAAGTTCCTCGCTTCAATTACCATCGTGCTGTCCGTACCCACGCTGATCGCCAGCATCTACGGCATGAACGTGGATCTGCCCCTGGGTGAACACAGCCATGCTTTCCCGGTGGTCATCATCTCGATGCTGGTGGTGATGCTGATCGTTCTGGTTGTCTTCCGGCGGCGCGACTGGCTGTAAGCCGGCGTTCAGCCGGTGACGATACGCTCCAGACTTTGCACGAACGAACGCGGGTCTACCGGTTTGGCGAAGTAGCCATCGAAGCCCGCGTTCATCGCTTCTTCGGCCACATCTACCGAATGATAGGCGGTGACGGCCACCACCGGGATATGCCGCGTGCGCGGGTTGGCGCGAATCGCTGCCAGCGTTTGCCAGCCGTCCAGCGTCGGCATGGCAAGATCGGTCACGATCAGGGTGGGGGTCAGCCGTGTCAGCAGTTCCAGGCATTCGCCGCCGTGATGCGCCACCACCACCTGAACGCCGTAAAACGACAGGATTTTGGAAACGACTTGCAGGCTGTCGTATTCGTCTTCAACCAGCAGCACCTGCCAGGTGTGATCATTCACGAGCGCATTCTCCCTAAAGATACCGTTGGGCGGGCATAGCGCGGAAGCAGCGCAGCATTTCCGACATGAAGGTGCTCAGCCGGAACGGCTTGGCGATGTAACCATCAAAGCCAGCCTGCATCACCCGGTCGCGGTCGCCTGCCATCGCGTGCGCCGTCAGCGCGATCACCGGAATCATGCTCCACTGCCGGTCAGCCCGCAGGCAGCGCAGCATCTCCCAACCGTCCATCTCCGGCATCGAGAGATCGAGCAGAATGAACGACGGCGTAAGCTGCTTCAGCGCGGCCAGGCCCTCCACGCCGTTTTCGGCGGTCATGACCTTCGCGCCGTTAAATGTCAGCACTTTTTCGGCGATCACCCGGTTATCCGGTTCATCGTCCACGATCAGAACTGTCCAATCCGACACCTGGCTGGTTGCCAGACTGCGAATGATAGGCGCCATACGGTTATTAATCATTTTTCCTCTGCCGGCCTATACGACCGCCTCCAGTTCTTCCATTAACGGTAGGATAATCGAAAAGGTGCTGCCTTTGCCAGTTTCGCTTTTCAGGCGGATACTCCCGCCCATCGTCAGCACCAGCTTGCGGACAATCGCCAGCCCCAGCCCGGTGCCGCTGTACTGGCGGCGCGAGGTGCTGTCCAACTGCCGGAATTCTTCAAAGATGGTTTCCTGCGCGTGGGCTGGTATGCCGATGCCGGTGTCGCTGACGATGATCTTCCAGCTTTGCCGGTCATTGCCGCTGACCTGGAATGTCACCTGCCCGGTCTCGGTGAACTTGAAGGCGTTCGACAGCAGATTAATCACCACCTGCCGCAGCCGCGCGGCGTCCCCGACGATGTATTCCGGCAGGTGATCGTCCAGTTCCACCACGAACCGCAGCCCTTTGGTATCGGCCAGCACCTGATTCTGCTGCACGATGTCGTCCAGCCAGTCGCGAACATGGAACGGTCGCTGGACCAGTTCCATCCGTCCGGCCTCAATTTTTGAGAGATCGAGCACGTCGTTAATCAGGTTCAGCAGATGCTCGGCGTTCGCCAGCACCCGCGCCTGATAATCCTGCTGCTCCTGCGTCAGGCTGCCGGCCATGCCCGCCAGTTGAATCTCGGTGTAGCCGATGATTGCGTTCATCGGCGTGCGCAGTTCGTGTGACATGGTTGCCAGGAACTGGCTCTTAAGCTGCGTGGCCTGTTCGGCCTGTTTGCGCGCCAGCGCCAGTTCTTCGTTAGCCTTCACCAGCGCCTCGTTCTGGGCCTGAATCTGCTGCTCGGCCTGTTTGCGCTCCGTGATGTCGCGGAAGACGATCAGGCGACCGGTCAGCCGCCCGCTGCGGTCATTGAGCGGTGACACCCGCACATCGAGATAGCGGCGGCTGCCATCCTCGCCGATCACAATCTCATCCTGGATTGTGGTATGGCTGCGGTAGCGTTCCATCAGTTCCGGCTGGCGCGACAGCAGCCCGATAACCTGGCCGACCGGCTGGCCGATCACTTCCGCCGCCGGCTGCTGGATGATCTGCCGCGCGGCGGTGTTCAGGTCAACCACCCGATCCTGCGTGTCCAGCACGATCATGCCGTCGGTCATGCCGTCAATCACCGCGTTGCGGGCGATGGGCGCCAGATCGAGCAGGTGGTAGCGCAGCAGCCCCCACGTCAGCGCCAGGCCGGAGATGACGAAGGCGAAGGGCGTCAGATCAAGCACCTGATTGCCGAAAATGGTGATCGCGTTGCCGATCAGCGGCACGACTGCGGACAGCACCAGCGCGACCAGTTGGCGGCGGTACAGGCCGGGCGCGGCCATAAACTGCCGAAACAGCAGGTAACAGCTTGCCAGAATCAGGCAGTAGGAATAGGTGGAGTGTACCCAGAACCAGATGCCCATCTGCGACTGGATGACAGTAAAGCCGCCGGCATCCGCCAGATAATGCCCGCTCCACATCAGCCCGTGCGCCGGATTCGTCCCCACCATAATCATGGACAGGATGGGGATGATGAGAATCGCCCGGCTGCGATTGCGCGTCAGCCAGTTTCCCCGTCCCGTATAATGCAGGGCGAAGTCAAACCAGAACAGGGGAACGACGATCACGCCCAGAAATTTGGCGCGGTAGCCGATGTATTGCAGTTCGAGGGTCGGGCCGCCCGCGTCCAGCGCGTACATGACGATCCAGAAGGTGATCGCGCCCATCATCCATGCCATCGAACGCGCCATCGCGCCCGATGCAGGACGTGAGCGCCAGGCCACGTAGGCCAGCAGCCCGGACAGCCCCGCCGCCAGACACAGAGAAATGATGACCGCGCTGTATGCCATACACCCTCACTCCATGAGTGCCGATGCAAGTTAATTCAATAGTAGTATAAGACGATAACCACACGAATAACACATAATTTCAGAAATAATTCAGAGATTTAGATGGGTTTCCGATCAGGCCGCTGGTATGCGCATTTTCATTATGCCCATACATCGTGGTTTATGAATTAGGGTTTTGTGGTTGTTGGGTGGCAGTTGTGTGGAGGCCGTGAGGCTTGCCAGAAAAACACGCGCCTGTTTTGAGTAGGCGGCCACAGCGGGCCGCCCCTATAACCCGTCCAGAATCTTGTCAGACTACTCGTGGCAAACAAAATGAGCCTCAGGTATTTGAGGCTCATT
>JARKOK010000497.1 GCA_029975765.1 Aggregatilineales bacterium | reverse complement strand
GGCGCAGATTCAGGCGTTGATTAAAGACGGTCAGGTTACGGTCAACGGTACGCAGGTCAAAGCCGGAGTAAAGCTGAAAGGCGGCGAGCGGGTGAGTCTGGTGGTGCCGCCGCGCCCGGATACCCACGACGTGCAGCCGGAAGCGATCCCCCTGGACGTGCTGTATGAAGACGACGACCTCGCGGTAGTCAACAAACCCGCCGGCATGACGGTGCATCCCGGTGTTGGCAACGAAACCGGCACGCTGGTCAGCGCCCTGCTGGCGCGCTGGCCGGAGATTGCCCGCATGAACACGGTTGAAAAACGTGCCGGTATCGTTCACCGACTGGACAAGGATACCAGCGGCCTGATGATCATCGCCAAGAACGATGTGACACGGCGGCGGTTGATGGCGCAGTTCCAGGCGCGCACGGTCGAAAAGTCGTATCTGGCGCTGCTGGAACGCACGCCGCAGACACGCACCGGACGCATTGAAGCACCGATTGGCCGCGACCCTAACCAGCGCAAACGGATGGCGGTGCTGCGTGCCGGCAAGCCGGCAGTCACCGAATATGAAGTGATAGATGATGAGTTTCAGGAAGACCGCGCGCTGGTGCGTGTTAATCTGCTGACCGGGCGCACCCATCAGATTCGGGTGCACATGGCGTTTATTGGCTGCCCGATTGTCGGGGACGCCGTTTATGGCTTCCGTAAACAGCGTATGAAACTCAAACGGCATTTTTTGCACGCGGCGCATTTGTGTTTTGACCACCCCCGCACCGGTGAGCGGCTGTGCTTTGATGCGCCGCTGCCGGCAGGGTTGCAGAACATTCTGGATAAACTGCGCGAGGCGTAGGCGTTCGGCGTGTTCGTGCTGGCAGCTTTACGAACAGTTGCTCCGGCGTCTGCCGCCAATCTACGCTACAATAGGATTCGATACACAACCTAACGACCATAAGGATAAGGACTGATGCGCGAAATTACCGTTGCGATTGTCCAGATGAAGCCTCGTCTGGGCGAGGCGGAAGAAAATCTCGTCAAAATGACGGAGATGGTTTCCAAGATCGCTTCTCAGCAGAAGGTTGACCTGATCGTTTTCCCGGAACTGATTACCAGCGGCTACGAACTCGGTCTGCGGTTTACCGAACTGGCGCAGCGTGTGCCTGGCCCAACCGTGAACCTGCTGGCGCAGCGTGCCAACGAGTACGGTGTCTTCATCGCCTTTGGCATGGTGACGAAAGAACGGGTCGAAAGTGTGCTGTACAACTCGGCGGTTCTGGTCGGCCCCGACGGCGAACTGCTGGATATGTACAACAAAATCCATCTGCGTGGTGAAGAACGCATGGCCTTCCGCGAGGGTTTTAAGCTGCCGGTCGTGCCGACCGAAATCGGCAATATCGGCCTGATGATCGGCTACGATCTGGCCTTCCCGGAAGTGGCGCGCAGCCTGGTGCTGGATGGCGCGGAGATCATCTGTGTCATGGCGAACTGGGAAGCCGCCAATATTGATGAATGGAAAACTTACGCGCGGGCGCGTGCCTACGAAAATTCGGTCTTTATCGCCGGGGCGAACCGTGTCGGTGAGGATGTTACGCTGAACTTCGGCGGCGAGAGCATGATTGTCGGGCCGCGCGGGCAGATTATGGCCTCGCTGGCAGGCGAAACTGACCCCGAAAGCGGCGCGCCGCAGGAAGGTTTCGCCGTTGCCCGCATTGATCTGGATGAGGTGCGGAAGTTCCGCGAGGAATTCCAGTTCATCCAGAACCGCCAGCCGGCTGTATACAAGGCGCTGGTGCGGAAGTATTAAACGCACACTTCAGGGCAGACAAAAAAGTCTGCCCTTTTTATTAAATCCGGGGCTGGTTGGCAGGCGGTATTGCATAGGACTATAATCAAAAATGATAGTTGCTTTTTTACGACCTTTTGTAAGGAGTGAAAAATGTTTGCTGAATTTCGTAAGTTTATTATGCGGGGCAACGTCCTGGACCTGGCCGTCGGTATCATCATCGGTGCGGCCTTCACGACGATTGTCAATTCGTTAGTGAATGACGTGATCAGCCCGATCATCGGTATCATCACCGGCGGGCTGGATTTCAGCAATGTCAAGATCATCCTGCGGGAGGCGGCAGGTGAAACGCCGGAAACGGCGATTGGCATCGGCCTGTTCATCAATGCCGTGATAAATTTCATCATCGTGGCATTTGTACTGTTTCTGATTATCCGCGCCTACAACAGCGCGGTTGAACGCTTCCGCAAGGAGCCGGAACCCGGCGCGCCGGTCAAGAAGGTGTGCCCGTACTGCTCAACCGATATTCCAACGGCGGCAACCCGCTGCCCGAACTGCACCTCTCAGCTACAGGGACAACCAGCCAGCGATTAGACCATGCGCGACGACCAACTTCCGGCCGAACCGTCGCCGCGTCTGGCGATCATCACTTTTGTCATTGTTGTAATCGCTCTCGTCGCGGCGGCGGGGCTGCTGCTGGCGACTCAACCGCCGTCGGTCAAAATCACGATCAACCCGCCGCTGCCAACCGGCACACCGCCGCCCTCCGCTACCCCGTCGCCGGTCACTGTGTATGTGACAGGCGCCGTCGTGCAGCCGGAATCGCTGCTGACTCTGCCGCGTGGCAGCCGGGTACAGGATGCGTTGGACGCTGCCGGTGGGGTGACGGACGCTGCCGATCTGGCGCGTGTCAATCTGGCCGGCATACTGCGGGATGGCGACCAGATTCATGTACCGGAAATCGGGCAGACGATCATCCTGGCAACTCCCGGCGGCGGCGGAATCGTAAATATTAATACAGCGACGGTTGAGGAACTCACCACGCTGCCGGGCATTGGCCCGGCTCTGGCCGGACGAATCATCGCCTACCGCGAGGCCAACGGCGCGTTTGCTGATCTGCAAGCCCTGGATGCAGTCGAAGGGATTGGCCCGGCCATGCTGGCTAATCTTCGAGAGCTGGTGGTATTTGAATGATAGGTGACCTGGCGCGTTGTGTCCTTTGGCTGCTCTAGCCGATGCGCTGCCCGGTTTTGCTGTCAAAAAACAGCAGTCCTGCCGGGTCGAGCGCGCAGCGAATCGTCGAGCCAACTTCGATGGTTTCATGCAGCGGGACGACGAATGACCAGCGTTCGCCGGCCAAATGAACGGTAATGACCTGATGGCGTTCGGCAAAGTAGGGTACCGCCTGTTCGACTACGCCGTAGGTGCCATCGGACGCCAGATGGATATATTCGGGGCGAATACCGGCAGTGACTTTGGTTCCGTCCGGCAAATCATTTCGTATCGGATAGCCGCCAAAATTTTCGCCATGCCAGCAGCCATTTTCGACATGACCCGGAAACAGATTCATGATGGGCGTGCCGATAAAAGTGGCAACAAAGATGTTGACCGGGTTGCTGTAAAGCTGCGGGTAGGTGCCAACCTGTTCCAGTTTCCCATCCCGCATGACGGCGATCCGGTGCGAAAGCGCGATGGCTTCAATCTGATCGTGGGTGACATAGATAGACGTAACCGGAAAAGCGTTGAGCAGGCGCTTGAGTTCCACGCGGGCTTCGGTGCGATATTTGGCATCGAGGTTCGCAAAGGGTTCGTCGAATAACAGCACCCGCATATCCCGCGACAGCGCCCGCGCAATACTGACACGCTGCTGTTCGCCGCCGGAGAGATTCCCTGGTCGCCGTTCCAGCAGTACATCCAGGCCAAAGCCCGTAATCCGCGAGATTTGCGCCAGACGCTCCGGCATTTCGCTTTCGCGCTGGCGCAGTTCCAGAAAGAAGCCGACGCTGCGCCGTGTTACCCAGTGAGGCACGAGCGCGCCTTCCTGGAACACCATACCCACGCCGCGCTCGCGTAGTGGAACGTCCTGCAAATCCTGGTCATCGTAGATGACCCGCCCGCTGTCGGGTTTAAAGATGCCGGCGGCCAGCCGCAGCAGCGTGGACTTCCCACAGCCGGAGGGGCCTAAAATCGCCAGCACGTCGCCCGAAGCCACCTTGAGCGATACATTGTCCACCGCCGCGATACGCCGTATTTCCGTGCCGTCGCTGCGGTCAAAGTATTTGGAGACGTGTTCAAAGGTAAGGGTGGTCATAGTTTAGCCTCGGCTGACTGATTATCAATTGTAACGCGAATGTTTTCGCCAGGGCAGAGGATAAGCGGAATACATGCGTCCCAACATGACTTTGCGGCCTCTTGCGCGCCGTTCGATTTAAAACTATGATCGTGGCCGTATTCATGCCGAGGTGAACCGATGAACGTGATTGATTTTCGCAGCGATACGGTAACGTGGCCGACGCCGGAAATGCGCGAGGCAATGGCAAACGCGCCGGTAGGTGATGACGTGTACGGGGAAGACCCGACAGTTAATGAACTGGAAGCCGAATCGGCGGCGCTGCTGGGCAAAGAGGCCGGCTTGTTTGTGGTCAGCGGAACGATGGGGAACATCACGGCTGCCCTGACGCACTGCGGGCGTGGCGACGAGATGATTCTGGGGCGCGAGGCGCATATGTTCCGCTATGAGGCCGGAAGTTCGGCGGCGTTGGGCGGCATTCACCCGCATATTGTGGATGTGCAGCCGGATGGCACGCTGCGGCTCGATGACATTCGCCGCGCGATTCGAGGGGATAACGAACATTTCCCGCGCACGCGGTTGGTCTGCCTGGAGAATACACAGGGCACGATTGGGGGCATCCCGATCACGGCGGCCTATACTGAACAGGTTGGCGCGCTGGTCCGCGAACATGGCCTGAAGCTGCACATTGACGGCGCGCGCATTTTTAACGCGGCGGCGGCGCTGCGTACCCCGGCTAAGGAACTGGTCGCGGCGGCGGACAGCGTATCGTTCTGCCTGTCAAAAGGACTGTGCGCGCCGGTCGGGTCGGTGCTGGTGGGGTCGAAGGATTTCATTAAGGCGGCGCGCCGCACACGCAAGAGTCTGGGTGGTGGGATGCGGCAGGCCGGTATTCTGGCGGCGGCGGGGCTGGTGGCGATCCGCACGATGACGGCGCGGCTGGCCGACGACCATGCCAATGCCTGCGCGCTGGCGGAAGGTCTGGCGGCGCTACCGCATGTGCAGCTTGACCTGAGCGCGGTGCAGAGCAATATGGTCTTTTTCGATCTGACCGATGATGCGCCGGTGTCGCCGGAGACTTTTGCCGACCGGCTGCGGCAGGACTATAACATTCTGATGCGCCCCTATCCGGGTTATACGCGCAGGTTCCGCGCTGTCACCCATTACTGGATTACACGCGAACATATTGATACGGCGCTGGGCGCGATGCGAGAACTGCTGGCATGAGTCCGACGATCTACCCCGACCCCCGGCCAGAACCCAACCCTGAACTGCCGCCGGACAAGCCACCGGAGATGCCACGTCCTGAGCCGCCGCTGTACCGGACAGAAGAGGTGGAAGAGGAATACGAATCGCCGTTTCCGCCGGTGGCAGCGCGCGAACGTGGTGTCACTGCCTATCGCGGGGCAACCAGCGACCCGGTTTTTGGTTATCTGATCGCGGTCGCGCTGAGCATCGGTCTGATGCCGCTCATCCCGGATAATACCGATATGCGGTATATCATCATCTGGGGCGTGATGGCCGGGTTCGGTGTGCTGGCGTGGCTGCTCGGTAATATGGCGCGCATCGGGCAGGAAACGCCGGAAAATCTGGTGTGGGGTGTCATCTTCGGTCTGATTATCGGCGTGCCGATGCTGATGGTCGGCGGCGAAACCCTGCGTGAAACCGACCACCGGCTGTTTGTCAATATGCGCCCTGGCGAAGTGCTGGCCTTTCTGGTTTTCGTGATGCCGCTGGCGGAAACCCTCTTCTTTCGTGGGCTGCTGCAAGAGAGCCGCCCCTTCGCGCTGGTTGGGATTCTCGCCAGTGTGTGGTCGGCCTTTGTGTTTTTTCCGCTGCTGGATGTGGGGCGCTACCCGGCGGTCGGTGTCGTGATCGGTACGGCGCTGGTGCTCATGAATCTGATGTACGGTTATGTACGGCGGCGCAATGGGCTGGCTGCTGCCTGGCTGTGCCAGATCGTCGCCAATGTTGTTCTGCTGTTCCTGCCGTTTTTGTAGTAAGCTGTAATTATTGATTATCTTAAGGCTTGCGTATAACACCTACGGTATACTGTAAGGAGTGCTCTTTACTCACAGGATACCAACATGGAAGCCATGCAGCAGAAAAGTAAAATCAGACAATTGATGAGTTGGCCTGCCGTTTTGTTATTGCTAGTGGCCGGTGCTGTTCTCATAATCTCATTTGCTGTGCAGCAGTTTTTCACTCCATCGTATCGTATCACGGCCAATATCGTTTTAGAGCGTATCCAGGATATGTCGCTCCTAACCACAACTCGTTATAACTATTCCAGCGTTGTGACTTCTGAGCGTCAGATGCCCGGAATTCTTGGCGCTCTCTACGGTGAACGGATGGCAATGGTGGCAGTCGGCTATGTTGTAGCAGGCGTGGACATGAGCCAAATCACGGCTAATGATGTGAGCGTAGATGGTGACAGGTTATCTATCAGACTGCCTGCGCCCACGCTGCAAGATTGTTTTCTTGACGAACAGGCATCCTATGTCGTCTCACGCGACACGGGTATTTTTAATCGTGCTGCACCTAATCTGGATACTGAAGCCCGACGATATGCGGTACAACAATTCCGCAATTCGGCGCTTGAAGGAAAAATTTTGGAAGAAGCACAGGTGCAGGCGGCTGAAGTGGTCAAAACATTCGTTACACTTCTTGGGGTGGAGGCGATTCGTGATGTTAATATCACGGTTGCGATGCCGAATCCAAGCTTGCCGTTGCCGAATAGCTGCTCATAAATCATCTCTTTCAACTCAGCAGTACAGCCACATGGCTGAGGACATGCGCTGCCAGCAGCAGCGCGCACAGCGCGGAGCGGCGGTTGAGGCGCAGCCGCTCCGCCAGATGAGCCTGTTGCAGCCAGAAGCCCGCCGAAACGGCAAACAACACAAACAGCGTGATCTGCCCGCTCCATGTCAGGTTGCCATGTCCTTCGTTTGGGCGTTCGATGAACAGGTAGCCCAGCGCCGCGCCAATGATGAAGGTTAACCACGCCAGATTGAGCGCCGTACTCTGCCGCGCCTGCCGGAAGTAAACCCCATACACCACCAGCGGAAACAGGATCGAGACCAGTAAATCCGGCAGCAGCCACTGCCAGGGCGTTTGCCACCATGTCAGGTAGAGTTCGAGCGGCGCGAACACAATCCGCGCCGGCTGTGCCGAATTGTAGACCATCGAAGCGGCCTGCGGGCCGTACAAAAACAGGTACTGCCAGCCCAGCGTGACCACCGCAGGCAGCAGCGCCCCGCTGAGGATGGCCGCGCGATTGACCGTCAGCGGTCTGACTAGGCTGTAAGCCAGGATCAGCCCCAGCGCCGGGATGACCGCCAGGGTGTAACTCGGTTTTGCCAGGGTCGCCAGAATGGTGAGCGCCGCCAGCAGCAGCGTGTGGCGCAGTACCCGGCGGTGCGGGGCGGCCAGCAGTTTGAGCGCCACCAGGAACAGCATCACGGCCAGCGGTTTGAGCAGGCCGAGGGTCGGGCTGTGATAGAGATTGAGCGGGATAACAGCCGTTCGTGACTGGATGCGGTGGCTGAGAAAATCCACCGGCCCGGCCAGCATGATCGCCAGCGTTACGACGGTAAACAGCACATCGGTTCGCCGCCCGCGTGCCGGGAAGTTGGTCATCCAGCGCAGCAGTTGGTAGACGGCGAGACTGCTGCCGACATAGGCAGCCAGGACAAGGATAAAGCCGGCGTTTTCGAGGTTGAGCGCCGGAAACACCCGGCTGAGGACGATGGTCAGCAGGTGATAGAGGAACTGCGGCGGCAGGGCGCTAAAGCCGGTATCGCTGGCGATGGCGGCAAACATGGTATGGTCAACGAAGTCATGGTGTAAGTTCGCCAGACTGCGGAGCATCGGCCCCAACACGACGACCGTCAGCACCACCAGCAGTCCCCGCACGCCGAGCCATAAATAGGCGGTGAGACTGACAGCCGCCACCAGGCCGGCCAGCAGCAGTGCCACGACGGGGTGCCGATAAAGCAGTTCCACCGGCGGGCGATAAAGGCGTGCCGGGCCATCCCGAAATTCAACCCGCAGCGTGGGCGCGTCGCCAACCAGACAGCGTTCCTGCTGGCCGCTGCCGGTGCGCCCCTGTCCATCCAGAAAGACCGCCTGAATCTGATCCGTGTTCCATGTGACGACCACACACTGGCCGGGGAACAGCACCCGGTTGGGCGTGGTCGTCATGGTAATGGCTGCCTCGCCGACACGTGTTTCCACCACTGACGGTGACGAAGTGAGATGCAGCAGCGCCAGCGGCACCGCACACAGCAGCGCCAGCAGGGGGAGTATCAGCCGGAGGCGGAACAATGCGCCTAAGCGCCCCATGCCTGTTTCCGGTATGAGTCCAGATTAACAACGGCACCGGTCAGGCGCGCTTCCTCGGCGGCAAAAGCCAGCAGATGGCTTTCCAGCGAGGCGCGCGCGTCGGTCAGTGGGGCGCGTGTGCCGTCGCGCAGCATGGCTACAAACGCGGCCATCAGTTTTTGATCGCCGCCGCCGTGTCCATCAATCCCGCTGAACCACTCGATCACCTCCGTCTTGCCGGTCAGGTGGTCGTGGATTTTGATTTCATTCTGCATGGCGAAGGTTGCTTCCAGCGTGCCGCGTGTGCCATCGTAGCGCATGGTGCGGCTTTGCTGGTGACTGTGCCCGTGCATGAACAGTGTGACCGATGTGCCGCGCTCGGTTTCCATCATCACCACCTGATGATCCACCACGTCATTATCGCTGTGATACACGCAGCGCCCATACGGGCCGTGTTCAAGCGCGTAGCGGAGCGCTTCCGGGCGTTTGTCGCCGTGTGCCAGCGTGGTCAGCGGCCAATCAAGGTAGGGGGTGAGGTCGGCATCTTCGGGTTGGCCGAAAACGGCGGCTATCGCACGGAACGGGCGGTGCTGCAAGTAGATGCCCGGAGCGGAAAACGGGCAGTCCGCTTCGACCGGGCAGCCGTCCGTACAGCGTGCGGGTACATCCGGGCGTGGGGCGGCGTCCTGCCGGAAGTGCCGTAGCGACCCAAATGAACTGAGACGGGTCACCTGTTCGCCAAGAATCCAGTACAGAATGTCAAGATCGTGGCAGCACTTCGCCAGAATCATCGGGCTGGTTTCATCCTTACGCCGCCAGTTGCCCCGCACATAACTGTGCGCCATATGCCAGTAGGCCACGTTTTCGCGGTGTTCAACGGTGATAATTTCGCCTAAGCGGCCTGACTGTACAATGTCATGTACCTGGGTGAACAGGTCGGTATAACGCATGACATGGCAGATTTGCAGCACGCGCCCGGTCTGCTCGGCGGCGCGCACCAGCGCCACACAGTCGGCCAGTGTGGTTGCCATAGGTTTTTCCAGCAGCACATCGTAACCGGCTTCCAGTGCTGCCAGCGCCGGCGCGATGTGGTTCTGATCCTGTGTGCTTATCACGACCGCATCCGCAACTTTAGGCTGGTTGAGCAGGTCAGTCCAGGTGGTGAACTGCATGGCGGGGGCAACGTCGTGGGCGCTGACAAAACGATCACGGCGCTGCGGGATCGGTTCGGCGACGGCGATAAACTCGACCTCCTGGGGGTGGTCAAGGGCGTAGCGGCCATACACATCCATACCGCGCTGCCCCGCGCCAATCGCGGCTAATCGAATGGGAGTCATGAATTTTATCCTTCTGTTTGAGACACGATAGAGCGTGCCTCTACCATGTTAAAACGTTCGCGCCGAACTCGCCAGAATGTTATAATGCCAACTGTGCGCCCTGTCAGTTACGCTAAAGGCTAACGATGTCTGAGCAGCCTCTACCCACCAATCTCAATCCTGATCACCTCAAAACACTGTACCAGATCACCCGCACCATGAATTCCAGTCTCGAATTTGATGCGGCGCTGAATAATGTGATCAATTCGGTGATGCAGGCGACGAAAGCCGAGCGCGGCGTGCTGATGGGGGTAGATGAGGCCACCGGCGATTTACGTCTGCTGGTGGCGCGTGGGGTTTCCGGCGAGAAACTAACACAGGAAGAAGCCTACAGCACGACGATTGTGAATCAGGTGATTGCGACACGGCAGGCATTGTTAACCAATAATGCCATGTATGATACACGCATCAATCCCGGCCAGAGCATTATCATGCGCGGCCTGCGGGCGATTTTGTGCGCGCCTATGCTGGTGCAGGATCGGCTGGTGGGTGTGATTTATGTGGATACGTCCATGCGGACCGGTAACTTTACCGAAAGCGACCGTGATCTGCTGAACGCCGTCGCCGGGCAGGCAGGTATCGCGCTGGAGAATGCCCGGCTGTACAGTGTGGCCGTCGAGAAGGGGCGGTTGGAGCAGGAATTGAAGATGGCGCGGGAGATTCAGCAGGGGCTGCTGCCGCGCCGGATGCCGACCGTCCCCGGTTATGAGGTCAGTGCAAGCTGGCGGTCGGCGCGGGAAATGGCCGG
>JARKOK010000467.1 GCA_029975765.1 Aggregatilineales bacterium | reverse complement strand
AAATCTGCGCGACTTCTTCGCGGGTTGCCATTGTCGTTCTGCTCCTACTTTAACCTAACCTGAAAGGGAGATGATCGCAAGGTGTCATCCACCCGGTGAATAGTATACAATTAAACGCATTAAGCCCCAAAAACTGAATGGAGTGTCTTCCATGAGAAACAGTAGGAGGGTGATTGTCGTTCTATGGATTAGTCTGCTGCTGCACAGCGTCGCAGCGGCACAGGACAGTCTGCTGCCATCCCTGCCAGGGCAGATTGCTTATGTGGACACCGATCAGAATATCCACACCCTCGACCTGAGCGAAAACCGGGAGGTCGTACTCACGACGGATAGTTCACCCACGCGCCAGTACCGCTGGCCGACCTGGTCAACGGATGGCCGGCTCGCATATTTTCTCATGCGGCGGGGTGGGCAGATCGGTACAGAAGTTTTTATCTCGCCGGATGGGGTTGTTCCTGGCAGTCTGGTCTACAGCGGCAGCGGCGAGGTGTTCAATTATGCTTACTGGTCGCCACAGAACTGCTCACTGACACCGCGCTGCCGCGATTTAGCGGTTCTTCTGGGCAGCGAAGGCGGGTTACTGGTGCAGCGTGTGCGCGATGGACTGGAGCAGCCGAATACTGAACTGCTGGGCAGAGGAGGGCCATTTTATTTTAGCTGGAGTCCTGATGGCAGCCGTATGATCTGGCAGCGCAACAACTCACGGCTTGATATTTTTGACCTTGCAACCAGCCGGCTTGTTGAAACCCTGCCGGTAACAGTAGGGGCATTTCAGGCGCCGGCGTGGTCGCCTGTAGATGACCGCCTGCTCGTCGGGGTGCAGAATGTGAACGGGGAAACGACCGATTTAGCCATTCTGGCAAACAGCGAGCAGCGGACACTGGCGGCACGTCTGGTCGGCACGATAGCCTTCGCATGGTCGCCCAGCGGCGATTATGTGGCTTATACCGACCGTGAAGGACGGCTGACCGTTGTTGATGCCTACAGCGGCGGTATCGCTGCTCGCAGCCCCGTCACGGGTGTCTTTGCCTTTTTCTGGTCACCTGACAGCCGGCATATCGCGTATATCACGCTGGCGACTCCCCCCAGCTCGTTCACCGTCCAGCATGAAGCGCAGGGGAAAGTAGCGGCCTATGTCCAGAACTCTACCGGGATCGCGTGGTCAGTCCTGGATGTCGCTACTGGCGCAACCCGCCGGTTTGGGGCGTTTCTGCCCACCCAGGATATGCTGTACCTGTTTCTCTACTTTGATCAATTTGCCCAGAGCCATCGTCTCTGGTCGCCTGACAGCCGGTATTTAATCTATGCAGAAGTTACACCCGATGGCGATTCCGTTATCAGTCTGTTGGATACAACGCAGTCAAACACGGTTCCGTTCGCTCTGGCGCAGGGTTCGATTGGCGTCTGGAGTTTCGAATAGGTTAGTGTCCGGGAAAAGTATTCGTCTCGGTCTGGTCATACTGCTGCTGGGGCTGGCTGCCTGCACTCGCAGCCAGCCCCAGGTGATTGTCATCACAGCGACGTTTCCGTCGCAGGAAGTGGCGAATTTGCCGGCTATTACACCGCAGTCGCCCGATCAGGCGACGCCGATGCCACAGCCGGTACTGCCGGACGCCAGTCCGACACCAGACCCTACTCGTCCGGCGGTGGCTGGCGGGACAGCGCAGCAGTACGTTGTCCAGCCAGGGGATACCCTGTATGCGATTGCTCAGGCTAATGGTACGAGTCTGGAGTCGCTGCTGGCCGTAAATCCGCTGGCCGACCCTAATATCCTGTCGGTAGGGCAGGTCATTAATCTGCCCGCGCCGCCGTCCGAGGAAACCGTGAATTTTAAACTGCTGCCGGACAACCGGCTGGTGCGCGGCCCAGGCAGCCGGGCGTTTGATGCGGCAGCGTTTATCAGCCAGCAGGCGGGTTATATCCGCACAGCAACCGATCTGGTTGATGACCAGTTACTGACTGCCGCTGAGGTTGTGCAGCGTGTGTCACAGGAATACAGTGTGGACGCGCGGCTGCTGCTGGCGCTACTGGAGTATCGCGCCGGGTGGTTGAGCCGTTTGGCACTGTCGGACATCGAGATTATCTACCCGATGGAAGGCGAACCCTCACCACCGGGGTTTGATCGAAGAGGGCTGTACCGGCAGATGGCGTGGACGGCCAACCAATTGAACCTCGGCTACTATGGCTGGCGCTATCGCGGCCTCGCCAATATTGAATTCGAGGATGGCACGCGTCTGAGATATGCGGCGGGGTTAAATGCTGGCACTGTCGGGGTACAGTATTTCCTCAGCCGGAACACCACCTATCGTGACTGGGTACAGCAGATCAGCACAGATGGATTTTACCGCACGTATACGACATTGTTTGGCAATCCATTTGCGGGTGCGGTGGAGCCGCTGGTGCCGCCGGCGCTGGAACAGCCGCTGCTGGTGCTGCCATTCGCTCAGGGAGAAACCTGGTTCTTCACCGGCGGGCCACATGGCGGGTGGGGAGCGGGGAGCGCGTGGTCGGCAGTGGACTTCGCGCCGCCAGACGAACGCGCCGCTGGCAGCGCCGCCTGTTATGTTTCCGACTACTACACCACTGCGGTCGCTCCCGGCGTGGTGGCGCGCAGTGGGGGAGGGAGCGTCGTGCTTGATCTGGATATGGATGGTGATGAAACCACCGGTTGGGCGGTGCTGTATCTGCATATTGCGACTGAAGGCCGTGTGGCCGCCGGGACAGTTGTGAATGTGGGGGATCGAATCGGCCGGCCATCCTGTGAAGGCGGATTCTCGAATGGCACGCATATGCATATCGCTCGACTGTACAATGGTGAATGGATTCCGGCCCAGTGCGATGTCTGCGATGCCGGCTACCTTACGCCGCCCTTTGTATTAGGCGGCTGGACAATGTATGGATTTACCAATCAGGAATACCAGGGCTACATGAGCAACGGCAGGGAGCGGCGTAATGCAGAGCAGGGGCGACTGGCGCCGGATAACCGTGTATCATGGTGATAAACGCTGGTATAATGCCCATCCATCTGTTTACAAGTTGTTGATGGTTGTCATGGTTCGTGTTCTGAAACTGCTGTTGATCGTGGGCGCTGCGGTGGTGGTTACCGGCGCGCGGGAGAACATGGCGCTGCAAGTACCGGTCAGCCCCACACCGGTTAGCATCAGCCTGCCAAGTCCGCTTCCGTTCGCTGCCGCGACCCAGGCGGGACCAACGACGGCAACACCGACGCGCACCCCCACACCGATAGGCCCGGCCATGCTCCAGGCGATTACCGAAGCGAACGTTCGCGCTGAACCTGACCCGGATGCGGAACGCCTGGGTACGATCCGCGCCGGTGATATGTATCCGGTGATGGGACGTTATTTCCGGTGGCTGCAATTTCAGTATGATAGTTCTCCCAGCGGGACAGGCTGGGTCTTTGATGAACTGGTCGAGATCATTGGTGACGAGTCAGCTATCCGCGATCTGAGTGTTGAGGCTGCTCCGACAACTGACCCGCTGGTACTGGCTCAGACAGCAACTACTGAAGCGATTCTGCTGTCTCCGGGTGGTGATCTGACGGCGACCGCTAATGCGCGAGTGATTTCGATTCCCGCGCCGCCGCTGCCGGGGATGTCAGGCGATACCGGCTCCTCCAGCGTCGAGAGTAGCGCCGAAGCACTGTCGCTGCCGGTCGAAACGGTCTTACTGCCGACCTTCACTTTTCCGCCCAATATTGTCGCCGCCACACCGACGGATGCGCTGGCTGTTGCGCTGGCAGTAACCCCCACGAGTGCCGCTGACGCGCTCCGGCTGCCTACAACCAGCAGCGTGCCGCCAATTGTGCCGATTCTGGTACTGGGGGCACTCGGGGTGCTGGGACTCGCGGTGAGTTCATTCCGACGCTAGACAGTAATAACAAACAGCCCGCTTATGCAGCAGGCTGTTATTCTATCCGGCCTGTATCCAGCTTTAAGTCTTAATGACTACAGCTGCCGCAGCCACCGTCTGACGCTTCGCCACTGTCAGCCGTTTTGAAGGAGTGGCCGCAGCCACAGCTTGAAACGGCGTTGGGGTTGTCAATGCGGAAACCGCCGCCCATCAGGCTGTCAATGAAATCAATCGTTGCCCCCTGAAGGTACATCAGGCTGGTGGGATCAACTACGAGGCGCACGCTGCTGGCATTCACGACCGTATCGAATTCGCGTGGCTCAGCCTCGAAAGCCATACCATACTGCAACCCGGAGCAGCCCCCACCCGAAACAAATACCCGCAGGACATGTTTAGGAATTTCACGCTGTTCCAGTAGATTCTGAATCACCTGGACAGCAGCGGGTGTCACGGTTATAACCGGTGTGGTTTCAAGTGTTTCGGGCTGGATAGTATTGTGTTCAACTGCGACCATGCGCCAAAATCTCCTCAACTAATTGGGCTGCATCTGTTATTGAGTGTAATTATAACCAATCCTGCAACCTGCGTCAATTAACAAGACGGTCATCAGTAAAATGGTTATGGCGCGCCATTAGGTATGACGTAGGCACAGGCGCTGTCGCCGCGCGACATACGTGATTGAAGGCGCGGCACCACTCCCAACAGGGACGCGACAAGCCGCATATCCATTTCACACAGGGCAGGGTTGTTATTCGCAATATGATGGTACGGGCAGTTTGTCGTCTGTAACAAATAGCCCTCAGGATGATGTTCCCAGCGCGCGGTGTACCCGTGCTGATTCAGGTAATCCACGACCAGATCAAGACGCTCTGGCAGTGGCAGATCACCCACATCGGCATCGGCGGCCATGCGTTCGGCCACCCCTTCCAGTATCACATTGATCTGGCGGGGCGGCAGATGGGTCACCAACTGCTCAACAAGATGGGCGGCCAGCGGCCTGTAGTTGTTTGGGAAGTATTCTTTAGCCGCATCGGTCAGCGTATAAACATGCTGGGGACGGCCTGGCGCATTCCGGTGGCGTAGCTGCGGTGTAGTAATCAGGTCTTCTTCTTGCAGCCGCGCCAGATGATGGCGCACGGTGACGGCAGTGATCGCGCCGCGACGTTTCCGCAGATCGGCGACAATGTCATCTACGGTGGCTTCGCCGCGCTCCTTAAGAATGTTGAGAATGTACTGACGTGTTTCCTGCATGATTAACCCATCCTTGACAGGTAACGGGCTGCTTGATTTGGCTGGCAATGGCGGTTATACTTCTGCCCGGATGATCGAGGGTGGGAAAATTTCTGGTCTGGGCGTCAATATTGCTAACCGGCATCTTAAAAAGTCTATCATTTTTAGGGATAGGATGTCAAATGCAATATTGTCACCAGTTTACTCCTGAACCAGCGTGGAGCAGAACTCCACGTTTTACTTTCCTGCGGGGGATATCTTGCGTGATACGGTAGCATTTCAGGGGATACATGGCGCTTATTCGGAACAGGCCATCCGGCAGCACTTTGGTGATGCTGTAGATGTATTTCCCTGTCCAACACTCAGCGATCTGTTTGATGCGATTCACTCGCGGCGTGTATCCTGCGCCATTTTACCGATTGAAAATGCGCTGGCCGGCGCCGTCAGTCAGGCGTATGAACTGCTGATGGATTCTGATCTGCGCATTCAGGCAGATGTGGTGCTGCACGTTCACCACGCGCTGCTGGTGCCCGATGGCGAAACGCTGGATACCTTAAAAGTGGTGCGCTCACATCCTCAGGCATTGGCTCAGTGTGAGCAGTTCCTGAAGCGCAACGGTCTGAAGGGCGTTCCCTGGTATGATACCGCCGGTTCGGCCTATGATTTGTCGTGTGATCCGGTTCCGGCGACTGGCGCGATTGCCAGCGAGTTAGCCGGGAAGCTGTATAACCTGAACATTCTGGCAACTGAGATTGAGGATGTGTCGTTTAATTTTACACGGTTCTTTCTGCTGGGGTATGATGACCCACCGCGTTCTGAATACAACAAGACCTCGCTGGTATTTGCGACGCGTCATGTGCCCGCCGCGCTGTATGATTGTCTGGGCGAGTTCGCCACACGCGGCCTCAATCTGACCAAAATTGAGTCACGTCCCCGGCGCAATCGCCCCTGGGAACCCGTTTTTTATCTGGATGTGGAAGGTCACTGGCAGGACCCGGTTTTTCAAGAGGCGCTGGCGCGTCTGCTTCAGCGTGCTTCGTTCGTGAAGATGTTAGGCTCGTATCCGGCGGTTAAAACCGGACGTGAATCGGTGGGGATATAACATGAATCATCAAAAACTCGATGTCGCTGTTCTGGGTGCGACCGGCGCGGTTGGTCAGCGGTTTGTGCAACTGCTGGAAAATCACCCCTGGTTTCGCGTGGCTGAGGTTATCGGTTCCAGCCGTACTGCCGGACGGCCTTATGGTGAAGCCGCCAACTGGGTGTTGGATGGCGGCCCGCCGGACTCCGTTGCCGGCCTGACCGTGAAGGCGCTGGAGGACAACTTTACATCCCCACTCATCTTTTCGGCGCTGCCGAAAGAGGCTGCTGAAACTCGCGAATTTGAGCTGGCTTCCGCCGGGCATGTGGTTTGTACGAATGCGTCAGCTAATCGTATGGTCGAGGATGTGCCGCTGCTGCTGCCGGAAGCGAACGCCGACCACGCACGCCTGATCGAAATCCAGCGGCGTAAACGCGGCTGGACGACTGGCGCGATCATTGCTAACTCGAACTGTACGGCGATGCCGGTAGTGATGGCACTTGCGCCGCTGCGGCAGTTTGGTGTGAACAAGGTGTTTATTGTCAGCGCGCAGGCTGTCAGTGGGGCAGGGTATCCGGGAGTGGCGTCACTGGACATCCTGGACAATATCATTCCTTATGTCAGCGGCGATGAGGATAAACTCGAAACCGAAACGCTGCGGATGCTTGGCGAATTAAATGGCGACCACGTGCTCTGGCTGAACGCTGCTGTCAGTGCTTCTTGCAACCGCGTGCCGGTAGTGGACGGCCATCTGGTAACTGTGTCTGTCGAACTGGAAGCGCGTCCAGCGATGGACGAACTTATTGCCGCCTGGGCAGCCTTCCGGGGGCCACAGCCTGTACCGCAGCTTCCCAGTGCGCCCGAACAGCCAGTTCAGTACCTGCCACAGATTGATCGCCCGCAGACGCGGCGTGACCGTAATGCCGGGAACGGCATGGCAACTTCGGTCGGTCGGCTGCGTGAATGCCCGATCCTGGGTTACAAGTTTGCGGCGCTGTCGCACAATACGATACGCGGCGCGGCGGGTGGCAGCATCCTGAACGCCGAACTGCTGGCTGCGACCGGTTATCTGGGTGATTTCCAGCCGATGCTGGCAGTCCAGAATGCTGTGTAAACGAACTTACATCAGGTGAGTTTCAGCAGTGGTTGATCCCGGTATATTGGAGAGCGGTTATGAAGGTTTTCATCGCGGGAATTGACGGTTATCTGGGGTGGCCGCTGGCGCAGTATCTTACTGCGCGCGGCCATCGGGTTGCCGGCAATGATATGTTTTACCGCCGCCAGTGGGTGGCCGAAATCGGCAGCCACAGCGCCATCCCGGTCTACGATCTGCCCGAACGGCAGCGCGCCTTCCGCGATCGTTACGGTTGTGATCTGATCTTCCGTCAGGGGGATCTGCTGGATTACCAGTTCCTCAAATCCTTTCTGGAGGATTTCCAGCCGGACGCGATTGTGCATCTGGCGGAAATGCCGTCCGCGCCGTATTCGATGATTGACCAGGCACACGCAGCCTTTACCCAGCACAATAATGTGATCGGCAGCCTGAACCTGCTGTGGGCGATGAAAGAAGTATGCCCGGAAGCGCACCTGGTCAAGCTGGGTACGATGGGTGAATATGGCACGCCCAATATTGACATCCCCGAAGGGTTCTTTGAAATTGAGTTTCGGGGCCGAAAAGATCGTCTGCCGTTTCCCCGGCAGGCAGGCAGCTTTTATCACTGGAGCAAAGTCCACGACTCGAACAATACGATGTTCGCCTGCAAAATCTGGGGGTTGAAGGCGACTGACATCATGCAGGGCGTGGTATTTGGCACCAGCATTGATGAGATGGGCGGCAATCCGCGGCTGTACAGCCGCCTCGATTTCGACCAGTGTTTTGGAACGGCGGTTAATCGCTTCTGCTGCCAGGCGGTGATCGGCCACCCGCTGACACTGTATGGCGCGGGCGGGCAGACACGCGGCTTTCTGCCCCTGCGTGATTCAATGCAGTGTCTGACCATTACCATCGAAAATCCGCCAACTGCCGGTGAATACCGCGTATTTAACCAGTTCGAAGAATGTTATTCGGTCGAAGAACTGGCGTACATGGTGCAGGCGGTGGGTAATGAGGCCGGCTTGAACGTTGAAGTGCATCATTACGATAATCCGCGCAAGGAACTGGATAAACATTACTTTAACCCAGATCGCCAGCATTTAATAAACCTGGGCTATCAGCCAACGCACGACGTAAGAGCCGAAATGCGCCTCATGCTGCGCGATCTTATCCCATACCGAGACCGAATCGCTGAAAAACAGGATATACTCATACCGGATATTCGCTGGGATGGTACACGCCGCCGGTCGCAGATGATTGATGAACCGGCACCTTCGGTTCGACACTAAATCAAATCTGTCTGTTGATGAGGGCGCGGGGGATTTTCCTGCGCCTTTTGCTTGCCAAAGGAGCAACCCCCATGATTCAATTTCTGGAGTACAGCCGGCTGACGCCGGAACAACTCAACAAGATCATGCGCCGCGCTGAAACGGATATTCGCGACCTGCTGCCGCTGGCACAGGAAGTCATTGATCGGGTGCGGCAGGAAGGCGACGCGGCAGTCGTAGACTATGCGCGCCGCTATGATGCGAAGAATTTTGAGGCTGGAATGCTGAAGGCCACACCGGAAGACTTCGCCGCAGCGCGGTCAGCCTTAAGCCCTGAGGTCATTGATGCCATCCAGCAGGCACACGACAATATTCGCCGCTTTCATGAGGAACAGATGCCCGAACCGATATGGTTCATGGAAATTCAGCCGGGCATCATGGCCGGGGAGAAGGTATCCCCCGTATCCAGCGCCGGGCTGTATGTGCCGCGTGGCAAGGGCGCGTTTCCATCGGTCATGCTGATGCTGGCTGTTCCCGCCAAAGTGGCAGGGGTACCGCGTGTCATTGTTGTTACACCCCCAACGCCAGAGGGCAAAGCTGATGCTGCGTCACTGGTGGCGGCAGAAATCTGCGGCGTGGATGAGGTCTATGTAGTGGGCGGGATGCAGGCGATTGCTGCGCTGGCTTTTGGTACGGAAACTATTCCCCGTGTGCAGAAATTGATCGGCCCCGGAAGCAGCTATGTCTCCGCCGCCAAACGTCTGCTGTACGGGACTGTTGATGTTGGCCTGCCCGCTGGCCCCAGTGAATCCATCATCCTGACAGACGAACAGGTTGATCCCCGACTGGCGGCGCTTGACCTGCTGGTAGAAGCAGAGCACGGGCCAGAATCGGCGGCGATCCTGGTCACGCACAGCCGTGCGGTCGCTGAAAAAGTACTGGAAGTCTTACCCGGTTACATCGCAGAACTGCCGGAATGGCGGCAGGCATTCATCAAGAACGTGCTGGCGAACTACGGCGGTGTGCTGCTGACCAACAGCCTGGATGAGTCAATACAGTTCGTGAATGACTACGCACCGGAACATCTGGAAGTGCTGACTGCCGAACCATTTGTGACGCTGAACAGGATCAAAAATGCAGGGGAAATCCTGCTGGGGTCACTCACGCCCATTCCGACGGCCAACTACTGTCTGGGGCTGAACGCGATTCTGCCGACCGGCGGCTTTGCGAAAAGTTTTTCGTCGGTGAGCGTGCAGGATTTCCTGAAACGAAGCGGCGTTGGTTATCTCTCGCGGGAAGGTTACGAACGGTTGCAGGGTATCACCGCAACGCTGGCAGATTATGAGGATTTTCCCGCGCACGCGATGGCAATCCGCAAACGTAATCAGATCATCGGCCTGCCATGAGCGACCGACTGCATCAGATTCAACAGCTTCAGTTCAGCGACAGGAGTGGAGCGGAGGCTCTGCTCCTGTCCTTCGTACGGGAAATCTACGCGCCGGATGTGGTGGCGGTGGAACTGCGCCCGCTGGCCGTATCGCTGAATTCGTTTAACGGTTTCATGACACGGGCGGATGGTTCGCGTCTGTTCTTTAAGACACATACTGAGCCAGACAGCATCATCCACGAATACTACAATGCGGCGGCGCTGGCAGAAGCGGGTTACCCCGTCATCCAGCCGGTTTTCAGTTCGACCGAGGCGGGCAGGCAGTTCCTTGTGTACGAGGTAATTGACGCGCCCTCAGTCTTCGATGTAGCCTGGGCGATTGAAACCGGCCAGTCAGACGCGCTGCCCACCTTAACTGAAGCGCAGCACGCCGCCGATGATGATCTGCTGCGGCTGTATCGCCACACCCTGCAACTACAGAGTGCCGAGCAGTCGGCACAGGCACCGATTCACCAGTTGTTTTATCACCGGCTGGCTGGCGGGCGGCTGGCGCGTTTTTACGATCCGGCGCTGCCGCTGGTGCTCCCCAATGTGACTGCCACATTGGGCGAAATCCGGGCAGCGCGGTGGGAAATCAATGGTCAGGCTTATACCGATACGCTAGACGTTATCATTGAACGCAGTGTTGGCCTGCTTCATCCGGCTCAGGCTGGGCCGTCAGTCGTGGGGCATGGCGACGCGCACAACGGCAACGTGTTCTTCCGCACTGGCGCGCCGCTGCTGTATTTTGACCCTGCCTTTGCGGGACGGCATCATCCGCTGCTGGACATCACCAAACCGCTGTTCCACAACGTTTTTGCTATGTGGTTATATTTTCCGCAGGTAAAACGCGACCAGACGCAGATCAGCCTGCAACGCAGGAATAATCGGTGGTACGTTGAACACAATTACCGGCTGCCGCCAGTGCGCGAGATGTTTCTGCAAAGCAAGATTGAGCGCGTGCTCCTCCCGCTGCTGCACATACTTAAGCAGCAGGATATGCTGCGGATTGACTGGCGCAGCTATCTGAAAGCGGCATTGTTCTGCTGTCCGTTCCTGACCATGAACCTGGCCGACCCCGACAAGTTTCCGCCGGAAATCAGTCTGTTGGGATTGACGATGGCCGTTGAAATGGGTGCGGAGAGCGAGGGCCGCCGCAGCCGGATTGATAAACTGCTGGATGAGATTGAAGAAAAGATTTGAACCGCCAGAATGTCAGGATAACCTGCACGGAATCCCCGTATTGCCGGGGGTTAGTTTAGCTTCAGCAGTTCCAGCAGACGAGCGAACGTTGGCGACCGCTCCAGGAAGATATATCGCACCGGTGTGACGGTCGTCTGCGTGCCACCAATTGAGCGTACATATTCGACCGCGCGCAGCAGGTCTTTGTTCGAGACAATAATCGTCACGGTATACCACTGGCCGTCACGGCTGCCGTAAATAGGCGCAATGGTTGGCCCCTGCAAGCCGCGTGTCAGAGGGCTGCTTAACACTTTCTGCGCGATGGTTTCGGCGTCGTCACCCTGAATGTTGACCGTCACCTGCGAATAATTGCGTCCGATCAACGCACCATCCACGTATTCCAGCAGCACGCGCACGCTGTCCAGCGCCGCTGGATTGTCTCGCAGAATCTTCCGGTTGCCGATAAGACAGGTCTGTGAGTCCATAATCACGCCATCCGGCAGTACCTTTAAATGATTTTCCCGCAACGTGGTTCCGGTCTGAGTGAGATCAACGATGATGTCGGCATATCCCAGCGTGGGCGCGGCCTCAATCGCTCCTTCGGCGTTCACCAGTGTGAAGTGATGCAGGCCACAGTTGTGGAAGAACTGACGTGTCAGCGTTGGGAATTTGGTTGCTATACGCAGATTACGGCGCTGGTATTCGCGCAGATCCAGCGCCACATCCGCCAGATCAACCATGTTATCCACATCAATCCAGGTATCAGGTACGGCCACCACCAGGCTGCACTGACCGAAACCCAGGGCTTCGTGAATCACCAGGACATCTTCATGGGGATGTTCGCGCACCACATCCAGGCCGGTAATGCCAACTTCTACCGTGCCATCCGCCACTTTATACAGAACATCATTCACCCGCTGGAACAGTACAGCCATTGAAGGGACAGCCGGCAGCAGGCCGGTGTACTGGCGCTGGTTAGGTTTTTCCACCCGCAGGCCGCAGTCGCGTAAGAAACTCAGGGTTGGCTCGGCAATAGCGCCTTTGCTGGGTAAGGCGAGGGTTGTGGTCACTGGACATCTCGTTTCAATTCATCGGATAGCAGCGTTATTTCAGCCAGCGTATACACACGGTTGTTCAGGATAGCATAACCACGCTCGTCAATGACCAGCGCCGGCGATGATTGCAGACCGGCAGGAAGCTGGCACACCATCAGCCCCAGCTGGCGCAGACCATGCGCCCAGCGCGCGGCGGAAGCCGCGTTTTGCGGTGTCAGATTAATCGTGACAACGGTATTCTTATCGAGTGCGGCGCTGGTGGGCTGCGCTGTCAGTATAGCATCCATGTAGTAGGTAAATCCAACCGCCGGCACATCCCGGTCGCCACCGATCAACCGGGTCAGTTCATCGTAGCGCCCACCGCCGCCCAGATGCAGTCCGCCGGGTGTGGTAAAGTCAAACACGATGCCGGTGTAATATTCCCAACTGCGGGCCATACCGGGCTGAATCTGGATGCGGTCGCTATTGATGTCGTAGCAGGCCAACAGTTCGACGGCTGTCTGCCATTCGGCTAATGTCTGGTGGATGGCCTCATCGCCGCTCAGGTCGCGCAGCAGCGTAAAAGCTTCGACGGGTGGTAAACATACGCTGCACCAGCGTTCCAGTGTCTCCAGAGCTGAAACAATATGATCGCGTTCGGCAGCGCGCTGGCGTTTTTGCAGCAGCCGCCGAGCGATGTCCTGCCGCGTGCGTCCCCCCAGAGTCGCGCTGCGTCCCGCTGTATCAAGCAGCGCGTCCAGCATTTGCTGGGCATCAGGTGGTGATAGAACATCCGATGCCCATTCCAGCAAGGCCGCCGGTTTGCCGAGCAGCAGTTTGTCAAGCTGGTCTATAACATAAACCTTGCCTTTAGCGGCATCACGCAGCGCCGGCAGGTGGTGCAGAATAAACCGTTCGGTGCGGCTGTCCAGCGCGAACTGTGCCAGCACCTGCCGCAGCAGTTTAATATGGCCGATGCTTACCATCCAGTGGTCAATGCCGGCGCCAGTTAGACCCTGTGCGGCCATGCTGATAATTTCGGCATCGGCGGCAGCGCCCGCCATACCGATCAGTTCCGCGCCGACGCTGAACCGCTGGTAGCTGCGCACTGTATCGCCGGGGTCATCCTCAAAGATCATTCCATTAAACTGCCAGCGCGTGACGGGCGGGTGATCACTATACAGATAACGATAAGCAGCGGGGGCAGTAAACTCCGGGCGTAAGGCAAGCTGCTGTCCATGTCGCTCAAAGGTGAACAGCTTGTTGAGTACCTGATCGCCCGCTTTAATCAGAAAGAGGTCTGCCACTTCGATCATAGGAAGCTCTACAGCTTCATAACCAAAGCGGCACATATGCTGGTGCAGTCTGTCGGTCAGTTGGCGAACCTGTCGGTCGCGTTCCGGTGTATTCACGTTATCCGGCTCCGTGTGCAAACGGCCACCATGATAACGCGCTTTCACCTGATAGCAATAGTCTTAATACTGCCCGCTGCTAAAGACATAGACCACCGGGCCGATTTCCTTATCTGCTGAGGCCTTTGTGCCCATTGCATCGGCCACCCAGTTATACAGCCAGTGAGCGTCGGTGATCGCCAGATTGACACAACCATGACTGCGCCGGTAGCCGAAACCATCATGCCAGTAAGCGCCGTGCAGCGCGCGCCCTTCGTCAAAGAACATTGTCCAGGGCACTTCTTCGAGATAGTAGTAGTCGTTTCCAACTTTACCGCCGCTCATATCCTTGCGTGTCCGGCGGAAGTAAATATTGTAGATGCCCTCGTTCGTCGGCCAGATGGATTGACCGGACGCTACCAGTGTAGCGAACACGGGCCGGTCGCCCACATAAGCGACCAGAACCTGTTCATACAGATCAATGCTGATCCAGCGTTCAGTATCTACTTCAACGGGACGTGCCTGCGGCAGAATTTTGGCAACATGGTGCTGGTGTACCCACTCATCTACACCAACCTGGTACCAGGTTTCGCCTTCGACTTCGGTTGAGGCGTAGAGGTTTAGCCGGGTGTACCGATAGACCAACCGGTTGGATTCACTGGGTCTGCCGCCAGGGATTCGGCTGGGATACATGTTAATCAGCGCCCAGGCCATTGGGTATGGCAGCGATTCCTCCGGTAAAAGCACGCCTGTAAAGTGTGAGACGACCGACGTGCTGTCGGTCAGGTCAATCGTGCGCACCCATTCCCCGGCATTGATCTGCGCCCAACCGTCCTGCGTGCCTAACACGGTCACAAAGTTAAATCCATCATCTATGGTGCGCAGCAAGTGACCATTGGGGGCATCAAAGACGGGTACAGCTCCGTTCACCCGCTGATACCAACGGTCATACAGCAAACTGGTGTTTACAACCAGCGGTTTGACCGACGGTTCAGGATAGGCGGAAATGTCCGCCGCCGAGATGCCGGCGGTCGCGCAGGTGGGACAGTCGGATTCTGCGGCGTGGGCAGGCAAGACAAGGATCAGAACCAGAAGAACCGTCCAGAAAGCAGATTGTGGTTTCACGGCAGCGCCTGTGTATGATCTTTGGTAGTTGCCTGTATTGTAAGCGAAGATATATCTCCGAAACCTGACGCATCACCGTCGTTCGGCAACCGTCATTAGTACCAATGCGCCACGATGAGTTAATTGCGGCATTGAAGCTCTCGTTTTATACTTTGAGGAAAAGCGGGCTTTGCTTTTTTAACATATACTTATACGTGATACGCTTATTAACTGGCCGGACTGAAAGGCTCATTTTTCAGGAGACATTCAATGAAACGACAACTGCGGTTGCTCTTGGGGGTCTTATTACTCTCGATCGTATTTATGGGTGCTCAGGGGGTATGGGCGGCTGCACCCCAGCAGCAGGTTCAATTCGCTTCGCCCCGACTAATCGTCAATACCAGTTTCCTGAATATTCGCAGCGGCCCAGGGGTGCAGTACAGCGTGCTGCTGACCGTTGTGGGCGGCACTGAACTGCCGGTGCTGGCGCGCGCGAAGGATAACGTATGGTTCCAGGTGTCAACTGTCATCGGTGTGGGCTGGGTGAATATCCAGTACACCATACCGCGTGGCAGTTTTGAGATGCTGCCGGTCATCAATACTTCGCAGATTGGTGGGGTAGCTGTACTTCCCGGCGCGACCTCGCTGGGGTTGGTGGATGGTCAGGGCGGCGGTGGCGGCGCCCCGGCGGTGGTGGAGGCGGCTGCCGCCTCCACCTCGCCGTCGTTAGGCACTCCGATTCGTATCAGCTACAGCAACAACCAGCGTGTAACTTCGGTACGCCCCGGCGAACGCTTCCGCGTCATGATCAATGTCGAGGCGGTGAATCTGCGCGAACAGCCGGCGATGGATGCGCGCAGTCTGGGCACGTTATATGCTGAACCCACCGCTGATTATACGCTGGTTAGCAGCGCCCGCGACTCGCAGGGTACGGAATGGTTTGCCATTGATGTACCAGACCTGGGTACTGGCTGGATTGAAGCCCCAAAGGTTCGGGTTCGCCTGTCTCGGCTGGCCGGAAATGTGGTTGTCGTTAACGCCAATACCATCTCGCTGCTGGATGCACCCGGCGGCAGTGGGGACAACATGCCAGTCCTGAGCAGCGGCGCGGAAGGCTTTTTACTGGCGATCAGCCGCGACACTAATTTTGTTCAGATTGAAACCGGCGGGGGCACACGCGGCTGGCTGCCATTCAATTCTGTGACGACTCGCACGGATACCCCGACGGATATGATTGATCTGTCAACCATACCGAGTGCGGCTGCCGTGCCAGTGGCTGCCGTGCCTGCCGGAACAACAACTGTGGCAGGCGTCACATCGGCCTATCCCCAGTCATTCAGTCTGGATACGCCTCATGTGGTTGTCAACACTGGCAATCTCAATATTCGCAGCGGCCCTGGCGCGCAGTATACGATTGTGGCGACCGTTCCCGGTGGCACAGAACTACCGGTGCTGGGTATTACCAAAGATCGTGTCTGGTTCCTGGTGCAGGGCGTCTTTGGCCGGGGCTGGTTGAACAGTGAGTTTACGCTGTTCCGGGGCAGCATTTCTGTTGTGCCGACCATTCATGATGTGAGTGCAGCCAGCGTGCAGGTTATCTCCGCGCCTACGGCGACAATTGCCGCCAGCGCCGTGACACTGTACGCTGCTCCAGGCACAAATTTCGGTGCCATTGGCAGCCTGGGCGGGCCAATTGAAGTGACAATTGTGGCGCGCACGGTCGATTCACAGTGGTTGCAGCTTAACACGTCCCTGGGTTTTGCCTGGGTGCTGGCATCACAGGTGATTGTACGCGGCGATCTCAGCCTCGTACCCATCGTCGGATAAATCAGTTTTGCAGGTAAGCGGTGGAAGAACGCGCCGGCGATTGCGTTGGTGCGTTCTTTTGCTGTCTGTAGGAGGGTATCGTGGAAGAATTTGTGACTCAATTAAAGGGACAGAGTCGTGCCTCGGCGGCGTCCAGTTCGTCAGCCATATTTGGCTCGGTTGGCAGTCTGGCAGGCGCTTTGCAGCTTGATGGCGCGCGGCTGAAAATAGGGCTATGGCCGGTGCAAAGTCGGGCTGCACCAGAAGCAGCAATGGGACTGGTTGTGCTGCTGGGACTGCTGTTAGAACACTGGCCGGGCGTGCGGGTGTATCGTCTTGTCGCGCAGATTGAGGGTGAGCCAGAGCAGTATCAGTGGGATATTGAGCGGTCACAGTTTGGTATTGATGATTGGGAACTGGATGGACTGGATGAAAACGTAGCAATATGGGGCACGTTGGATAAGTCTGGTGGCGGCTGGCAGCTTACACTGGAAATAGAAAATGATCTGGCAGAAGCCGGAGAAGACCGGGACACGCTCAGACATACCGGCGATAGTCTGACCGAACTGGTATCGTGGCTGCCTGAGGCAGCAAGGGAGATTGCGGCGCATCTGGATGCCGGTGAGCCATCCCTGCCGCTCTATTCGTCCGTAACGGTTAATGACAGTCGGCTCAACCTGCTGCTGGAGCAGTTATTTCACTGGGAACGTAAGCTGTATTTATCGTTGTGGGGTGTTGGCTGGTCAGATGAACAGATCAGCGCCGATGCTAAAGCGGTTCTGACATCAGTGCCGGAGAACGACTTTGGCGCATGGCTGGTTGGGCGAACCATTGGCAGGGGGTTGAACCCGCTGTTTGCTCCAGTTGGCGAGGCGCTGGTATCACTGGTGCCGGAAATTGTGAACACGTTTGACATGTCCGATTTACCGGCGGTGTTTCTGGCCGGGCCGCTGCATGGCTTAGAGTATCCAACCGAGGCCTATGACCTGCTCGAAACCAATCTGGTTAACCATCCCGACAGCCTGGTATCCTGGCTCACGCTGGCGGGTCTGTATCTAAGCGGCGGTGAACTGCCGGCGGCGCTGGATACTTATCAGCGTGCGATTGAAGCTGAAACCGTTTCTGTTGAGCTGTTCACACGGTATGCCGATTTGCTTTTACTGCTGGATTCTCAGGGCATTGCCTACGGTGTTGGCGCGCGGCAGCATACCGTCGCAGGACGATCCTTTGTTGAAGGCTTTGTGCTGATTGATCCAGAGGAGACGGAAAGTGATTGGCTGCGATGGGAAGCCGCCGAAGCCTACCAGTCCGCGCTTGAACTCGCGCCGGACAACAGCGATCTGCTGTACCAACTGCTGCTGTTAATGATTGATCTGGATGCCGGACAGATCTGGGAGGACTTTGAGCTGCTGGTCACATCGGATACGGAAGGTGACCGCGTTCGCAGTCTTGTAGATGCGTTGAATGGTCTGGATGATATTACACCGGCGGTAGATGTGCTGCGAAAGGCCGTTCAAGCCCACCCTGACCGTTTAAATTTACGCCTGAGTCTGGCGGCGCTGTATTTGCTGGATGACCAGCCGGATACCGCTGAGCGTGAGTTGGATGCGGCAGCCGATATAAGTGATGATGTACAAATACTGGGCGATATAGACCGGCTGCGGTTATCAGTGGATGACCCGGAATTTGAAGCCCGCTTTGGTGAAATCAGCGACCGGGTGAACGCCGGTCATTCATTGAATGCTGCCGACGTGCAGTATCTGGAAACTGCGCTGGATAAAGCACCGAACTTCTCAACTGCCTATACGCTGCTGGCAAGCGCCTATCTGGCATGGGAAGAAAAGGATGATGCGCTGGAGGTTCTGCTCGATGGTCAGCGCCGCTTCCCAACTCAGCCAGACATTCTGGCACTGTTGGGGCGTGTCTTATGGGATTCGGGCGAGAAAGAACTGGCGCTGGATTACCTCACCAAAGGACTGACGGCCAACCCGAATCATATACCCTTACTGGTGACGACCGGACGTTATCTGTTTGACAGCGGGCAGGATGTCGAAGCGCGACTATTTCTGATGAGGGCTGAGGCGCTTGACCCTCAACATCCGATGTTAAGTGCGGTGCGGGCACACATTGCCCGCGTGCTTAGCTCAGAATGACCGGCTGTGACCGTCCGGCGGTCAGTTCGCTAAGATCGTGGGCGAAGGCAACAAGATGCTCAACCGGCAGGCGAAAGATGATGGTAATTTCGCCGGCGAAGGTTTCGTCCTCAATTTCACCTTCGTATTTGACGATCAGACGCTTGATATATTCATAAGCTGCATAAGAGACTTCGACACCCACTGTATGCCGGAGTCTCTTTTCTTCAGTGGTCAGGATCGCCAGCCCGGCACGCGCGCCATCGCCATATGCGCGCACCAACCCGCCGGTGCCCAGCTTTGTGCCGCCAAAGTAACGGGTTACCACAATCATGATGTCGCCAATATCCGTGCCGCGCAGCACGGCCAGCACCGGCGGCCCCGCTGTGCCGGATGGTTCGCCGTCATCACTCATACCTTCGATCACACTATTGCCGTAGCCAACACGAAAAGCATATACATGATGCGAGGCGTCCGGCATTTCGGCGCGGATACGGTTCAGAAAATCTTTTACTTCGTCTGTTGAGGTAACACGGCCAATGGTTGTTATAAAGCGTGAATTGGCGGCAGTCGTTGTTACCCGACAGTCAGCAGCCGGGATTCGGTAGCGGTTGATCATGGTTTATCGAAAGATGAGCGTACCAGCCAGATACTCACTAAGGGCAACCAGCGGCAGGGCAGGTCGGGCAGCCAAAGAACCACCCTGTGCCCAATAGTGCCCGGTATTCCACAACATGATTAACTCCTTGCGCGCGCGGGTGATCGCGACGTACAGCAGTCGCAGCCGCTCGGCGGCGTAATCCAGCCGGGCCTGCCGGGTAGCTTCGCCTTCAGCATAATCGGCATTGGTTCGCAGCGCCTCAACCTGAGCCAGTAATTCTGCCTCCAGATTGAGTTGATCGCGGATATACCAGCGTTCAGCAATATAGATGTCCTCAGGCTGCGCCGATGGAAAGGAATAACTGTTGACGGACAGGAGATAGACTCGATCCCATTCCAGACCTTTCGCGGCGTGCATGGTCGCTACTGTCACGATCCCGGGGCGTGGGGCGTAACCAGTGGCGACATCATCGAATCGCAGGAATCGGCGTTGGTTGTCACCAATCGCTTTTACCTCATGAATCATCCTGCTCAGGGTCCAGTCGGTCGTGGTTTCCTGGGCGGTACGCAGCGCCAGCGCGATTTTGTAACTGAGCGCCATCTCCGATGCTGAACGAAACAGATCATGCGCCAGCGTCAGCGCCAACTGATCGGCAGGTAAAAAGCCAGCACTCAGCCATCGCTGGATAGTTTGTCGGAATTGCGACAGATCGTCCAGCAGCACATCAGGACTGGCATCCGGCAGCGCCAGCGCCGCCCGCCAGGATAGGTTATCGGGCGGCCAGAGGAAATCTTCAACCTGACGGCAGCGACTGATGGCACCAGCCGTCTCACGACCGATACGTTCAACTTCGCCCTCGGCATGTCCGGCTTCAATCGCCGGAGTGCTGCCTAACCGCTGTTTCCACCACACCTCAGTATATACCCGCGACAGTGCGGCGGAATTAGTCGGATTTGCCAGATAGGTGAGAATAATTTCCAGCATTCCAGCGACATGCCGCACACTGGCGGTGCTTTGCAGCAGTTCCTCGCAGGCCGTAGATTGGCGCTGCAGGAGTTCAAGCAGGCGATAACCGTGCCGATTCTCCGGCACAAGTACCGCTACCGTTTTATCCCCGTTTTCTGGCAGCCATCGCTGCAAACTGGCCGCTACCTGGCGTAGTTCCTCATCCGGCGTAATACGTTTCCCTTCCTGATAGTGAATGTAGACGGTGGTTTCGCCAATCGAGGGATTGGGCTGAGTGTCGCCGGGGGGCGCGGGTTCGATGCGACACACCTCAAACGTCCGGCGCAGTTCTGGCACGGGATGCATTTGCTCTGCCCATGTCATCAGCGCATTGGCAAAGTCAGCAATTGGACGCCCGGAACGTCCGGACTGCTGTAAACGTACCGTGTTTACACCCGTTTCACTGATGAAATTGCGGAGATAAGCGGGATTGGCGGTAGTAAAGGTTGTGTTGATTGCCTGATTGGGATCGCCGGCCCGCACCCAGTTCCGGCCATCAGTCAGCCGGCGCAGAAGCTGCTCCTGCGCGGCGCTGCTGTCTTGCGCTTCATCTTCCAGGATGTGCGGCCAGCGTTTTTGTAACCGCTTTTGATACGCCGGATTTTCTTCCAGAATCAGCAGCGCGTACAGGATGAGATCGTCGAAATCTACAGCGCCCTGGTAGGCCAGACTGCGTTGGTATTCATCATAAATGCGCCCGACAAAACGCAGCAGCGCCGACCGGGAAAACTCATCCGACGCATATATTTCTCCCGGCGCCAGCCGGTAATCCTTGCAATACTTGATGAATCGCTCGGCTAACTGCATCCCCAGTTCGGGCAGATGATGTTCGTATACTTCTCGAAAACGGGCCGGATTTTCCCGCACATTCAGGGCTAAATATTGCTCATACCAATCAGGCTTAACCTGCAAGATGTTTTCGGTTATTGTGCGAATGATCTGTCGAGATGTTTGTTCATCCAGAATGGTAAAGTCATCGGCCAGCCCGGCCAGCGCCGGACGTTCACGCACAATGTCATGCGCCAGCCCGTGTAGGGTTCGCACCCGGTAGCCCACATAAGGGAGCAACTGCCGCTGCTGCTGTAGGATTTGGGCGATGCGCCGCCGCAGGGTAAAGACGGCGCTGTTGCTGAATGTCACGATGAGAATTTCAGTATTGTTTAACAGGTCTTTTGCAGAGAGGCGGCTGACTAACTGCGCGGCCAGATGCGCCAGTGTAAATGTTTTGCCACTGCCGGGCACGGCAGATACAGCCAGCTTACCGGACTTGTATTGAATAATATCATATTGAAAGGGGCGGAACAGTGGGTTAAGGGGCGTGGTCATAGGGCTGCTCCGAATGTAGCAGCGAATACCGGTTGCAGAGCTAACAGGAGCTGGCCGCGCTGCTCGTAACCGGTGGCGCTGATATCACAAGCTTCGATGAAAACCCCCTGCCGGCAGCGCCGTAGTAATCCCAGTATGATGCGGCGCAAACTATCAGTCTGGGCTGCCAGTTCCATGTCATCTGACCATTCCGTTCCAGCAGGAAACCCACGCCTCAGAACATAGGCGTGGGTCAGCGGCTGTTCGATACGCTCATACCAGCCATTATCTCCGGCATCAAGCCAGAATTGATAATCTACAGTCAGGTTGCGGGTTAAAAAGGTGTGTGCCGGGGTAATCAGAACCGCTGACGGGAGGGTTAAGTCCTGCGCCGCAGCTGTGAAACCATCCATTAGAAACCGGAGAAATTCGTCCAGCACCGGTACGTTATCGGTATTTTCGGAAGAAATGTACATGCCGCTGAAACGAAGGACGGTATTGAGGACCTCCACAATCACTGCCGGAGGGGTGGCCGCGCCATGATAAACAAAGCCGGGTTGTGTGAGTAGATGATACACCAGTGTGTCGAGAAACTGTTCGGGATGATACCGGGCTTCGATGGCATGGGAACTAAGCCATTGTTGAAGCTGCTCATAGGTCTGGCAGACGGCGGCTGGAAGGCGCTCAGGCATGGCTGGGGAGAGCGGTTCCAGGCGGGGACTGCTGGTAGGCCGGTATACGGCCTGAGTTAACAACGCCCCACGCACCGGGTCAAGCCCGGTAATGGCCTGACACAGCGCGTGCATGACGGCCAACGCGGTTGGTTGGGGGACGCTGGCACCTGTTAACTGCATCAGGGTAATCAGCATTTGTACGGACGGCTCATTTCGGAGCGGTCGTGAGGGACGATAATACACGGTGGGAATATTCAGCATTTGCAACCGCGATTGCAGCGCAAACAGCAGCGCGTCATTCAGGTAGGGTGTAATCAGCGCGATCTGATCTGGCGATACACCATCTTCAACTAACCGCTGTACCTGCTGTACGCAGTGGTCAACCATCTGTGGGTAAAACATGCTGGTTGAAACCATGATACCGGGGGAGGCGGTAGTCAGGGTAGGGGGGGTATCGGTTGTACCAATGCTTTGCGTGGTGTTCACAAGCTGCCGCATGGACGGTGTCAGTGCAACCGGTGTGTCCAGTACGAAACGGCTGACGCATACATCACGCAGTAAATAGGCATTTGCCGGATCCGCGCCCAGAAAGGCCCGGTAGCCGCTATCCCGGTCATAGATGACCAGCGTCTTCTCAACGTGTTCCAGACACCAAAAAACGAAGTCATGCGCTAGCGCGCCCATTTCTTCTACATTGTCTACCATACAGTACCGGAACTGCTGGCTGAAGCTGGATTGAAAAACCGGCTCATCCAGCAGCGAATTCACCAGCAGCGATAGTTGCAGCGCAAAGTCCAGCAGCCCCTGCTCAAGACAGAAATTGTGATACTGGCGGGCAATTTCCAGCGTTGTTTCGTAGATGGCAACCCGGCTTGAGTGGCGTGCGCCCCAGGCGGCGACCAGACGCGCGGCGACTTCATCAAACGACAGTGATGCTAAAGCGGCATTATTGATGCTGTCGAGAATCTGGGTCACTACGCGATATTTTGGCAGCCGAATGCTGGTGAAAATACCCATCTCCCAGTAAGGCTGTACAAAACGGTGGAGATGGTACTGCGCGAGATCAGCCGAGAGAAATCGGGGTTCAGCCAGGTCGGGCTTCAGCCCCTGCTGTCCAACGACCAGTGACCAGAAAGCCCGAACAGCCAGGCGCGCCAGCCCACTCAGGGTTGTGATTTCTGGCGTACCTTGTAGCTGAAGCGTGCTGAGCGCCTGACGGTACGGATTAGCGAGAGTTAAATGGGGGACGAGGATGAGGATTTGATCGGGCGGCACGCGCTGCTGACTGATGAGGTCACTCAGGTATTGGCAGGCGGCGGTAGTTTTGCCACTTCCGGCGGGGCCTTCAAGAAACAGGGAATGTTCAAAGTCGGGCAGGCGGGGCATGGTCGTCATATTTCCAGGTCGGGGTTTGTGACAACAAACGCGCTCATCACCGGCGGTTCGATGATGACGCGGTTCCCCTGGATGCGGAGCAGGCGTTTCTGGGTTAATGAGGCAAATGCCTGTTTGGTGGTCAGATCGTTGGGGTCAATCTGAGGTTCGGGTGCAGCCAGCTCACGCAGAATATACTGCTCTCTCGCTGTCAGGCTTGACCAGATGGTTTTACATTCGAGGCGAACCGGTCTCTTGAGTGCCAACTGCTGTACGATCTGGTCACCCCTGGTCATAATCGTATCGGCATCCAGACTTCCCAGGGTATCCAGCGCGCGGAATGACGACCGCAAAAGGCCAGCATACCGACCAGTAGCCCACAAGAGGAAGTTCAGCGTGTAATCATCATAAGTCCGGTTATTACGGCGTGACAGGATTTTCAGCATATCACGCGCATCAGTCTCGTTGTACGGCCCAACATAATACACATTGTCCGTAAAAAGTTCGGCGAAGGGTTCAATATCCAGTGGGTGAACGCCTATATTTTCAGCAATTTCGGGGATCGTTGCGCGGGTAAATGTTAGATAGGACAGCTGATTCTTATTACTGTCGCGCAAACCGCGCAGGGTAAGGAAAAACTTAACCGGCAGCTCACGAAGCATTTCTTCAAATTCATCAAACATAAATACGATCTGGATGCCGCGTTTCATAAACAATTCCAGACCTAATTCGAAATAACGCAAGCCCATATAGGCATATAAAGGATTGTTGCCATCCTGGAGGGTCTGGTAGGTTTCGTAGAAAAGCCGCGCATCATCCGCTCCCAGCACATCAAAGGGGTAAAAGGCCAAAAACAGCCGGTGCATCATCAATTCATAACCTGCCCAGCACCGAACCTGTTCGGCATCAGCCGTATCGGAGGGCAGGGGGCCTAACATGCTGGGATCAATGATGATCGCCTTGAACACCTTACCTTCGGCTACGTCCTTCATGTAATAGGATTGTACTTCGGGATCAGCAAGATGTTGTAATAAATTCGACTTGCCAACGCTGCCTACACCGATCAGCGAACATGAATCGGAAGCGCGCCAGCGTTCCATTACGTAGCCAACTTCTTCCTGACGAAAAATGATCGGTTGGCTGCGCGTTCGTGAGTTCTTCATGATTGAAGTCCCTTGTGTGCTGCTATTGTTCGCTGCTTGCATTTTAGTACATAAGTTCAGGCTGCACCAAATATTTACAAGTCAACGCGGAAGGGATTAAAAACAGTGTCATAATCGAAATAATCCTCATTCTCGATGTGTTTGAGATGTTGAATCAGCCGCAGGGTTAAAGGCGTTAACACAACCTCGATCATCACCTTTATAATGTAGTTTGTAACAATTAACGACAGCATGAGACTGAACGGAAACACACCCAGCGCCACCGCAATCACAAAGAATGTCACCGTATCTACTGCCTGACCGACAATCGTGCTGCCGATAGTGCGAGTCCATACCCACTGGCCCTGAGTGGCTATCTTCATCTTCGCCAGTACATAACTGTTGCTAAATGCCCCCAACCAGTAGGCGCACACGCTGGCAACGATCAGACCACTGATACCACCCAGAATCGCGTCATAGGCAGATTGTCCAGCATACTGCTGCCACTCCAGATCGCCCGGCAAAATGCCAGCCAGCCATACAAACGAACCCATCAGGATGGTGGAAGCAAAACCCATCCAGATCACCCGGCGCGAACGCGCATAACCATAGACCTCAGTCAGAATGTCGCCAAAGATGTATGAAACAGGGAAGATCAAAGTGCCGGCGTCAAAGACCAGTTTGAGGGTGCCAATCTGTATACCGGGGTCAATTATCTTCGCACTGCTGAGTAAATTGCTCAGCAGCAGTGTCGTGACAAATAAGGCCATGACCAGATCATAGTAGCGGTACGCTTTGTTCATTGTCCCTGCCGCTCCCTGAGGGCTGCGCTTTTGGTAATCGAGTAAATTCTATCGAGTTTGTGTTTGAAATCCAATTACTCCGCGATAAGATGCATTATCACGAGTAATATACAGAACAAAACAGCCTTTAGTCTGCAACACGTTCGAGGCCGGTATTGTGCGGTCAGTGCTATTCAACCTTGATGGAACGTGACAAATATCAATACGATCTGTTCTCTCAAGCAGTCTATACTTCTAATTACTTTTAGCTGGTCTGTTTAATAGCGGACTCAGCCTTCAAACCCATTGAACGAGGAACATAATGGCGCAGGATGATCGTCGTATACTCGAACTCCGGGCTATTCGTGAAAAATCCTGGCAAGGCGGCGGCACAGAGCGCATCAATCGCCAACATGCCAAAGGCAAACTAACGGCGCGCGAACGACTGGAGTTGCTGCTCGATCCCGGCACCTTCAACGAACTTGAACCGTTTATAACCCACCAGCTTGATGAAGCGAACTCCGTAGACCGCTACCTGGGTGACGGAGTAGTCACAGGCTACGGACAGATTGATGGCCGCACGGTTTACGTTTACGCTCAGGACTTCACCGTTTATGGCGGCACGTTGGGCGAAATGCACGGCCATAAGATTTGCCGTGTAATGGATCTGGCGCTGCGTAACGGGGTGCCAATCATCGGTCTGCTGGATTCTGGCGGGGCACGTATTCAGGAGGGGGTAAAAAGCCTGGGCGCCTATGCCGAAATCTTTCGGCGCAATGTGCAGTACTCCGGCGTGATTCCTCAGATCAGCGTGCTTTTAGGGCCATGTGCCGGTGGCGCTGCTTACTCCCCTGCTCTCACTGACATCATCATTATGGTTGAGAAAAATTCTTATATGTTTCTCACCGGACCGGAAGTGATCAAGACGGTTACGGGTGAAGTTGTTGATGCCGAAGCTCTGGGCGGCGCGAACGTTCATGCGACCGTAAGTGGAACAACTCATGTGGTGGCAAAAAGTGAACACGAGGCGCTGAATTTATGCCGGCGCATCCTCAGTTTCTTCCCATCTAATAATGTTGAAAATCCGCCATATAGTGCTCCGATAGATGATCCACTTCGTATGGATGACGAACTGAACAGCATGGTCCCCCTTGATCCGGGGACTCCTTATTACATGCACGCGGTTATCGAACGTGTCATTGATCGTGACACATTTCTGGAAATTCAACCGGACTGGGCACAAAATGCAGTGGTGGGGTTTGCGAGGTTAGGCGGTCATTGTGTCGGAATTGTAGCGCAGGAGCCGAGTATCATGGCTGGCGTAATAGATATTGACGCGGCTGACAAAATAACCCGCTTTGTTCGCACTTGCGACTGCTTCAATATCCCACTGATTACTTTTGTCGATTCGCCGGGATTTTTGCCAGGTGTTGGTCAGGAGCACGGTGGCATTATCCGGCACGGCGCCAAGGTGCTTTACGCCTATTCTGAGGCTACGGTGCCCAAGATCAGCGTTATCACCCGCAAGGCTTACGGCGGCGCGTATGTGGTCATGAGCAGCAAGTACCTGGGCACGGATGTCAACTATGCCTGGCCGAGTGCCGAGATCGCGGTAATGGGGGCAGAAGGCGCAGTCAACATCGTATACCGTAATCAGATTGCGGCGGCGGCCGACCCGGCAGCCGAACGTGAACGATTGATACAGGAATATCGCCGGCAGTTCAGCAACCCCTACCATGCAGCGGGCGCCGGCTACATTGATGATATTATTGAACCCCGTGAAACGCGCCCAAAGATCATTGCGTCGCTGGCGGCTCTGCGGGATAAATACGCCCCTGCCCCACCCCGTAAACACGGTAATATCCCGGTGTAGCCGAAGGACAGGTAGAATGACAACCAACATGGCTTACGCGCTGCAAATAACGCTGATCGGCATGAGTCTGGTCTTTGGCGCGATTGTGCTGCTGTGGGGGCTGATGGCGGTATTAGTACGGTTGACCACTGACACCACCCCGGACGAGCCACTTTCAACCGAAGCCGCCACCGATGCTGATTTAAAACGTCGTGCGGCGGCAGCGGCAGTTGCCATAGCTCTGGCTGAAGCCGACCGTTCGACTGAAGTTCACGCTTTCCCATTGCCACAGACCGCACTGGTGAGTGCCTGGCAGGCAGTGATGCGCTCAAACTATCTCCGAGAGCGAAGGCCAAGATGAAATATCAGATTAAAATTGAAGGTCAGAATTTTGAGGTCGAAATTGATGATCTCCATGCCCGGCCTGTTATGGTGCTAGTGAATGGTGACCCCGTCGAAGTCTGGCCACAGAACAGCGCGCCAACAACTGCACCTGCGGCAGATGACAGTAAAAAGCCGGCACTAAACACACCTCCGAATAACAACACGGTTGTTCCGCCGGCATCAGCGCCAGCGAACAACACAAAACAGGTACTGTCACCCATTCCCGGTGTAATTGTCTCGATTGGCATACAACCGGGGATGGAAGTGACTTACGGGCAGGAGTTATGTGTGCTGGAAGCGATGAAAATGAAGAATGCGATTCGCGCTACTCGCGCCGGGCGCATCGAGACCATTTTCGTTACGGTCGGTCAGCAGGTTAACCATCATGATGTGCTGATGGAGTACGCTGCTTCATGAACTCCAGCGAACTCATCGTTGAACTAACCAAAGGCATTACCAATTTCACCTTCGGTAATGCAATCATGATCATTGTTGGCGCGGTTCTGATCTATCTGGCTGTGGCGAAGGAATACGAACCCGTACTGCTGCTGCCCATTGGTTTTGGCTGTCTTCTGGCGAACATTCCACTAACCGGTATGACGGAAGGTCATGGGTTATTTGCCGTGCTGTACGATGCCGGCATCGCCACCGAACTATTCCCGCTGCTGATTTTTGTCGGTGTGGGCGCCATGATTGATTTCAGTCCACTGCTGGCTCAGCCACGTATGGCGCTACTGGGGGCTGCCGGACAGTTTGGCATTTTTGCGACGCTGCTGCTGGCGACGCTGTTAGGTTTCCCACTCAATGAAGCCGCATCTATTGGCGTAATTGGCGCGATTGATGGTCCCACATCCATTTTTGTGGCGACCAAACTCGCGCCGGAATTACTGGCTCCAATTGCCGTCGCGGCCTACTCCTATATGAGTTTGATACCCATCATTCAGCCTCCCCTGATGCGCCTGCTAACGACGAAGGATGAGCGCCGGATACGAATGGCCTACGCACCCCGACCAATTTCCCGCCGCACCCGGATTATTTTCCCTGTGCTGGTCACTTTAATTGTTGGGCTGCTGGTTCCAGATGCTACACCGCTTATCAGCATGTTGATGCTGGGCAATTTGCTGCGGGAAAGCGGCGTGGTGGAACGCTTAAGCAAGGCCGCCCAGAACGAAATCATCAACATTGCCACGCTGTTTCTAGGGCTGACGATTGGCTCAACCATGAGTGCCGGTAGTTTCCTGAACGCTCAGACACTGGCTATCCTGCTTCTGGGCTTATTTGCCTTTGTGCTGGATACGGTCGCGGGCTTAATCTTTGGGAAAATCCTGTGTGTGATCAGTGGTCGCCGGATTAATCCACTGCTGGGTGCGGCAGGCATCAGCGCCTTTCCAATGGCTGGTCGGCTGGTGGCACGTATGGCCTTGGATGAAGATTTTGATAACATGATTTTGATGCACGCGATGGGTGCCAATACGGCGGGACAGTTGGGAAGTGTGATGGCAGGTGGCGTGCTGCTGGCGCTGGTTAGCGGGATTCTGGGTTGAGACTGCCCAACCGGAATGTTACAATAGTCCCGTTTTTCTGGCGTTAACGAACCTTAAGGTCACTCATGGCTAAACAACGTGTCTTGTCTGGCATTCAGCCCTCAGGCAATCTCACCATCGGCAATTACCTCGGCGCGCTGCGGCAGTGGGTGGCCGAGCAGGATACCTACGAATGCTATTTCTGCATTGTGGATTTACATGCGATCACCTTACCACAGGACCCGGCGGCGCTGCGGGCTAAAACGCGGGAAGTTGCGGCGCTTTATGTGGCGGCAGGTCTTGACCCGGAACGGGTAACGATCTTCGTACAGTCGCATGTGTCCGCACATGCCGAATTGAGCTGGCTTCTGACGTGCCTGACACCGCTTGGCTGGCTGTATCGCATGACTCAGTTCAAAGATAAATCAGCCAAACAGCAGCAGGAGTCGGTTGGTGCGGGACTGCTGAACTACCCTACCCTGATGGCCGCCGATATTCTGCTGTATCAGGCTCACGCTGTGCCGGTTGGTGATGACCAGCGTCAGCACCTTGAATTCACGCGAGACCTGGCGCAGCGGTTTAATTCAATGTTCGGTGAGACTTTTGTGATCCCACAGGCGATGATTCCGAAAGCCGGCGCGCGTATTATGGGATTGGATAATCCAACCGCCAAGATGAGCAAAAGTGAAACGTCAGACTATCACGCGATTTATCTGCTCGATACGCCCGCAGTTGTTAAAAAGAAACTGATGCGTGCGGTTACGGACTCGTACGGTGAGATCAGGTTTAGCAGTGATGAGGATCGTGCCGGTGTAAATAACCTGCTCACGATTTATCAGGCGCTCACCGGTCAGACGAATGACGAAATCGAAGCACACTTCGCGGGTCGCGGCTACGGCGATCTTAAGAAAGCCGTTGTGGAACAGGTCAACGATCGTTTGCAGCCGCTTCAGGACACCTATAATCGGTTGATGAATGAGGCGGGCTATCTCGACCGGATTCTAGCGCAGGGTGCCGAAAGAGCTGAGGCGGTGGCAGAAAAAACGCTCCAGACTGTTCGGGAGCGAATGGGGTTTGTCGCAAGACCTGTATAGGGTTAATAATGATCGCGCCCAGGGGGATTTGGGCACAAGAAACTACCACCACATGAAATTATGCTGATAATTCCGCCGTTTAGTAGGAACTAGAGATAGAACCCCGGTCAAAAAGCCGGGGTTTTTATTTATTCTGATGAGGCGACTTTGACCGTTTTTAAAGCCTCTCGCACATATTTTTGCTGATAATCGTGCAACACACGGTCATAAAATTCTTGTGCTGTATATGGTGGTGGTGTATCAGGCGTAACATACCCGGCAATTCGGGGTTCAGCAAGTGGTGGGGCATTCATAATTCTTTGCATTTCATCTTCCGTAATCTCCCCATCCTCTCTCCGTTTCAACAGTTTGGCATAGGCTTCTTCTGCCCTTTTTGCCCGTTCTTGCTCTTCTCGTTCAGATTGTTCC
>JARKOK010000459.1 GCA_029975765.1 Aggregatilineales bacterium | reverse complement strand
GCCAGGCGTCCGGCGCGCCGATGACGGGCAGCGCCCACTGCTGGTCGAACAGCAGATCGTTGACCGGGGCTTCGAGCGCGACGACGACGTAATCGGGTTCGCTGGCGGCTACAGCGGCGGATGCGGGCAGCGGCTGGGCAGCGGCGTGATCGGGCAGGCTGACGACGACGGTGTTCAGCGCGCCTACCTGCCGCACAACGGTTGCGCCGATAGATTCCAGATAGGCCTGCTGCTGCTCATGGGAGGCACGGGGACTGAATGTAATTACCATCTGGTTCGCCACCGGCTGCGCGGGTATCGGCGGCTGCACCGGTGCGCTGGCCGGCAGATCAGCGAACGGATCCGCCGTTGCCTGAACCGGGGAAATCCGGTCCGGCATGACCGCCGGCGCGGAAGTCAAAGCGGTTGGAATGGTTTCTTGCGGTACGGGGGTAGGGGCAGCCGGGGTAGGCTGCGGTGTTTCGTCATTTGTCAGCGGGGATGCCATCACGATGGCAGTGGCAGTTATCACCGGTGCGGCGGGCTGCTGGAAAACTTGCAGGCCCATCACAACCAGTAATGCCAGCAGCAGCCCGCCGCTGCCAAGCAGGATGATCCGTTTATACATAATGTCCCCCTCAATCACATCCGACAGGCGGTTATAGGCCCCGGCTAGAAGAGCAGAATAAGCATCTGTCTATGTGGCAGAAATGGCGTTAAGACTGCATCTTTTTAATTGTAAAGAATAAAAAGATTGTTTTACCTTGAGACATAGCTGAATTCAGTAAATTTTCATAGCCCTTAGTCTCGTCGGGGTGTCGCAGTTTTGCGGGGATTTCAGATGATTGCAGCATACGTGGCGAAGCATAGAACTTACTGGATTTGCCCCGATTCAGATTTTGTTGAAAAAGGGATGCGGTAAGGTCATTGGACAACGCAGACTCGTGAGGCAAAGCCATGTTGCTCCAGTTCGGCCCGGTCACGCCAAACCTCAGCTTCACTTCCTGCGCGGCGAGCGCCCGAAATCGAATGAGGCACTAATGCTTTCTGGATTTAGGCGGATAAGTCAGACTTGGTGGTGACAAACCAAGCGGCAACCCACCAGTAGCGAGCATAAGCAACTCGAACAGGTGATTCAGCCGCTGGTTTTCAACAGCGGTTGAAGAACGATGGATGAGGCAACTCTCATATGTCAGTAATTGAGAAACGGAGATTATTCACTTTGATGAAACGGCTATTCGCCGCCATCCCTGTCTACCAGCAACGCGCACCGCCGCCAAACGCAAGCCGGAAGTCCGTTTATGGGGTGCTTAGAGGACTGAAAATGTGCCCTAAACCGGGCTGAAACGCAGCCCCTATAGAGCCATTTTAACCCTTTTCAGCCCGCTCCGGGAAAGGTTAGTCGGTGGCTTTCATGCGGAAATCGTAGGCGCTGGGCAGCGGGTATTCGTGATAGACACGCTCAGACAGCGCGTCATCTATCGCAATCTTCTCGTCGCGGCTGATTCGCTCAAGGTGATAACGATGCCAAAGCTCGGTCAGGATTTCATCACCCTCACGGTAATCAACAATTTCGAAACCCGCTGTAAAGCGCTTCCCGGCACGATCAATGTCTCCGACTGCCAACGCTGCCTCGATTTCGAGCAGTTGAATACGTCCGTGCCGCTGGATCGGCTCTGGCAGCCCGGATAACAGCGCAAGGAAATCTCCCGCACGTCCGGCATCAATCAGCGTCCGGGCGGTTTCAATCAGCAGCGGAATCAATTCAGGACGCAGGCTCTGCGCTTCCAGTAAATACGCAGCGGCCTTGTCCCACTGCCCAGCCTGACGAGCCAGCACGGCCAGGTTTCGCAGCGCCCAGGCGGTGCGCCGCCGTGTTAATGATGTTTCCCACGCCTCCCGCGCGCCGTTTCTATCGCCATTGTGGAACCGCATGGTTCCCAGATGCAGCCACGCCTCCCACCCGGCATCGGAATGACGCGCAGCGGCAGCTTCCAGTAACGCACGCCATTCGTCCTGGACAAGCAGCCCCGCCGTCAGGTCGTCCGTAGCAGGAAACTTCCCGGTTTCCAGCAGCGTTCGCCAGGGCTGCAAACTTGCGCCTGTGGCTGTCCCAAAATCGAGTGCCGCGCTGACGAACGGCGGCTCGCCGGCTTTTTGTCGCCGCATGAGTTCCAGAGCACCCCATTCAGAGCCTCGATGGAGAAGTTCAGTGGGCGGCTGGTCTTTCCAGGTTTCGCCCCGCGTATATTCCGCCTCAAAGGCGGCACGAGGAGCTAAATGCTCCAGATGCGCCTCCACCTCTGCACGCGCCTGATGCCAATCCGTGCCGTGTACCGTATCCGCGTCGGCCTGAATCAAGCCGTAACCTTCCAGCCACGACCATTCGGCCTGTGGCGGCATGATGGCATACTCAAGCTGTGTCGGCGCAAGCCCGGCCTGGATTTCAAGATAAGCGTGATCGGGTCCGCTCAACCATTCCTGCCAGCGTTTTCCGCCCTGCCCGCGCCCCCACAGAAACAGTTTCCGCCCGAATAACCGCCCGGTGGACACCTGTATCAGCCCCGTTCCGCTGCCGTCAAGCGCGGTGATCCAGGGGCGCTGGCCTTCGGGAATCAGGAAGAAGTAGTCCGCTGCCCGCTTGAACCGGGTGGTGTAGGTGATGTCCTCATCATCCACGACAGGAACAGGGACGGTTTGTATATCGGCGATGGACAACGCATAACGGTAGGCTCGCTCCGCCGGAACCAGGACCCGCACATCATCCGCTTCCGGCACGGCGATATTCGACCACCAGTACATGGCGAGTGGGCGATTGAACGGATTGACCAACCGCACGCGGACATAAAGAACGAGTGAGCCGTCCGGCAGATAAACATCAATCTGGTACGCTGCCTGCCGGATGCGCTCCCATTCATACAGGCGCAGGACGGGCGTCCCGTCCGGGGTGTTCAGTTGGGCAGCGAAAAGCGGTGAGCAGGTAAAGGGCGTATGCGAAATCACCCCCATGTTCCACTCGACCCCGCCGCTGAACCAGGCGTTGCGCATCGCCAGATTG
>JARKOK010000452.1 GCA_029975765.1 Aggregatilineales bacterium | reverse complement strand
CTGGCGCGGGAAATGATCACCGGCGAGAGGAGCGGCAGCAGCCGGTCGGGTAAAAACAACGTTGGTGTGGATGTGATCGCCGACGCTGGTAAAACCAACGGTGGCCGCCGTCCAGCCGTCATTGAGGTACTTCTCGTAGGTGATGCTGTTGATGTCGGTTTCGATGCGGACTTCCAGGCGCGGTGACCGGTCGGTCTGTTCCTCGCGGGCGGCCTGAAGCGCGGCAATAGTGGCTTCGGCATGTTTGAGCCGGATGCGCAGATCGTTGATGAGCTGCGCGGTGGCGGTGAGGTCGGGATCGGAAGGACGTTCCGCGTTGGGAGATTCCGGCATATGGTTATTGCGGATCAACCATTTACGCCCCGGTTCTGTGATCTGAACGGCATCCCAATCATCGTCGGGAGTGATGTAACCATGATGGCGCAGCGCCATGCGGGTGGCCGCGTTTTTGGCGACCGGCTGACCCAGCACCAGCGCCTGCAAGAATTCGATCTGGCGGGTGGGCAGCGGCGTATCATCCGGGCGCGAGGTGGGCAGCGGCGCATCCTCCGCTGTATCGTTCAGGCCGCCCAGCACGAAGGCGGGCATGGTATCGGGAAGATCAACCATGAGTAAGACCTTTCGCTACGGAGGCCGGGAGATCGGTCTCCTTATACGATTTGTGTTCGGCGATCATCACCCCCTGTCGCGACAACTGCGCGAGGAGCGTTTTGAGATCGCCGTAGGTGGCGGGCATCGGCTGCGTGCCGGTGACGGTGGCCGACAGGTGCACCAGCTGGTTATCGCGCCAATCCAGCGCGACGACCGGGACTGCCGCCGGGCGCGGATGACGGCGATAGTAGGACTCACGCGCTGACTGACGTGAGTACGCCTGCCAGCACGATTCACACAGCACCATCTTGCAGCCGGGCATACGCGGGGCGCCGCAGCGTTTACAGGTGGTGACGATGGGGCGACCAGTCCGCATGGTTACACCTGCGCCGAACGCGATTCGCGGCGGACGGCTTTCAGCCGCTGGATAGAATGCCACACTTTCGAGGCGCCAATGCTGTCGTTACGCGACAGCGCAGCCTTATACTCGCGCCGGAGGCGGCGCAGCTCGCGCTGGCTGCGCTTGACATCCTGATCCATCTGCCAGAGTTCGCAGGCGATGGACACTTCCAGAGCGTAGGGGTCGCCGGCGGCGAGGCGCTGCTGCCAGCGTTCGGCCAGCACCAGCGGCATGGTGGTGGGGTAGAGA
>JARKOK010000416.1 GCA_029975765.1 Aggregatilineales bacterium | reverse complement strand
GGGGCGTGTCGCCACTTACGGCCAGATTGCCAGTATGATGCAGCCGGGTGATGGCGTGCCGTTGGATACCCGCCCGCGTACCAGCGCGCGGCTGGTCGGCTGGGCGATGCATCTGTGCCCGGCGGACGTGCCCTGGTGGCGGGTGATTAACCGGCACGGCACGATCAGTCTGCCGCCGGGCAGCGTGGCAGCCGCCGAACAGCGCGCCCGGCTGGAAGATGAAGGGGTAGTGTTTGACAAAAACGGGCGGGTGAATTTTCAGGTGTTCGGCTGGGACGGGCCGGACGACGCCTGGCTGCGCGAAAATGGACTGTTCGCGCCGGTTTCGCTGAAGCGGCGAAGGTAGGGACACGGCGGCGCCGTGTCCCTATGCAGGCTGTTACAGGCTGTACAGTTCGCCGTATTTGGTTTTCAGATAGGTGATGTACGGCTCAATCCGCAGCGGGCCGCCGGTCACCCGTTCGATCAGTTCCGATGCCGTGAACTTCGCCCCGTGCTGGTAGACGTTCTGCTTCAGCCAGCCGTGCAGCGTGTCGAATTTGCCCTGCCCGATCTCGGCGGGGATGGTGGGGTGCGCCTGCAGGGCGGCGTTATAGAACAGGCCGCTCATGATGTTACCCAGGGTATACCCCTGGAATGCGCCGCCCACGATGCCGCCGTACCAGTGAACATCCTGGAGCGCGCCGTCGCGGTCGTCGGGCGCGGTCACGCCCAGATCAGACTGGTAACGTGCGTGCCACGCTTCCGGCAGATCGCGGATTTCCAGCGTGCCTTCCAGCAGTTGCAGTTCCAGTTCAAAGCGAATCATCACATGCAGGTTATAGGTCACTTCGTCCGCGTCCACGCGGATGAGCGACCGCTGTACCTTGTTGATCGCGCGGTAGAAGGTATCCAGCGAAACGTTGTTCAACTGATCCGGGAACACTTCCTGCAAACGTGGATAAAAATGCTCCCAGAAGCCCCGGCTGCGCCCGACGATATTTTCCCAGGTGCGCGACTGGCTTTCATGCACACCCGCCGATGTGCCGCCCGCTAACGGCGTGGCTTCATAATCCATATTGATGCCCTGCTCGTACATGGCATGGCCGGACTCATGCAGCGTGCTGAACAGGCCGTCACCCAGGTCATGTTCGTTAAAGCGCGTGGTGATGCGCACGTCGCCCAGTGAGAACTTGGTCATGAAGGGGTGGTGCGTTTTGTCCTGCCGCCCTCGATTAAAATCGTAGCCGTAAGCCTTGATGACGGTTTCACCGAAGGCACGCTGCTGGTCTTCCGGGAAGTGCTGCTTCAGGCAGTCATCGTTGGCGGGCGGCTGGCTGGTGATGGCCTGTACCAGCGGCACAAGCGCAGCGCGCAGGTCGCCGAACACGCGGCGCACGTCCGCCGCCTTCATGCCGTAGTCGGCGAAGTCAATCAGCGGGTCGGCGATATGGTCGTAACCGGGGAAGTAGTTCGCCAGCCGGCGGCTGAGATCGAGCGTTTTTTCCAGCAGCGGACGCATCCGGTTAAAATCGTTGGCCGGGCGCGCTTCCGTCCATGCCTGATAACTCAGCGCGCTGTGTTCGTTCAGTTCGCCGACGAAGGCCGCCGGAACTTTGGTGGAACGTTCGTATTCGCGCCGGGTTACGCGAATCAGGCCGGCGTCGTCGGAGTCGTAAGGCAGGCTTTCCTCGTAAGAACGCAGGTCGTCCAGCAGCCGGCCCACCGCGGCGTCGGTGAATTTTTCGTGCGCCAGCCGCGCCAACGTGGACATCTGGCGGCCACGCGCCGGCGCGCCACCCGGCGGCATGTACGTCTGCTGATCCCAACCGAGTACGGCGTTGGCATGGTTGAGATCGTCTACTTCTGCCAGCCGGGCCTTAAGTTCCTGTAACTTGGCGTTCATAATTATTGCTTCTCCTGTGGTGATCTGTAGCGACGAGGCATACCTCTCCCTACGACATGCTCTTAATCCTATCTAACTGTCGGAAAAGCCGCCAGTGACCACCCGCTAAAACCACTTGTCGGGTAGGGTGGGCGGCTCGTAGCCGTCCAGGTAGTCAAACACATCCGGCACATCCGGCGCGATGTGATACAGCGCCCGGCTTTCCTTCTTCGCTACCCGGCTGGTGTAGAAGTGTTCAAACAGGGCTACCAGCGGGTCATAAAAGCCGGCGGTATTCAGGAAGATAACCGGTTTGTGATGCAGCCGAAGCTGTTTGAGCGTCAGCACCTCGATGATTTCTTCCAGCGTACCAAAGCCACCGGGTAGAGCGATGAAAGCGTCCGCGCGCAGTTCCATCGCGGCCTTACGCTGGCGCAGATCGGGGGTGATGAGGAACTCGTTGCAGGTGTCAAAACCGCGCCCGGCGGCATGGATGACTTCGGGAATCACGCCGATGACGTGCCCCCCGCCGGCCTGAACCGTCCGCGCCAACATCCCCATCAGCCCCACATTTGAGCCGCCGTATACCAACCGGTCGCCGCGCCGGGCGATTCCTTCGCCTAATTCCCGCGCGGCGTCAAAGTAGCGGGTCTCTACGGCGTCACTCGACGAACAGAAAACGCACAGTGTCCTGGGCATGATTGCTGCATCCTGATGAATGTCTGACGGAAAGCCGTTATAGTATGAGCAGGTTCAGCACAAATCAATTCGCAATTCTGGCGGGTACGGATACGATCTCTATTGTGTTCGTACCATAACCTAACGGAGAAACCCCTTGGCCGCCCTACACCCCGCCTTTGACTGGCACGAAGTTGCCCGGCTGGCACTCGCATCCCGGATGATAGACGAAATGGAGGAACAGGAACTTGTCCCACAGGGCAAGGTCAATTACCAGTTTTCGGCGCGCGGCCATGAACTCGGCCAACTGCTGCTCAGCCAACTGCTGACGCGCCCGTTGGACGCCGCCAGTACTTACTACCGCTCACGTCCGTTTTTGCTGGCGAGCGGCCTCACACTGGAAGAAGCCTTCGCCGCCGATATGGCGCGGCCCGGCGGGTCAAGCGGTGGCCGGGATGTGGGCGTGGTATGCAATCTGCCGCGCCGGGGGCGGGCGCTGGTGCTGCCGGGCATGGGCGACGTGGGCGGGCAGTTCACCCCGGCGGCGGGCTGGGCGCAGGCCATTGTATACCGGGTGCAGCAGTTGGGTGAAACCAACAAAACAGACAGCATCGCGGTGGTGTTCGGGGGTGATGGCGCGGTGGCCTCCAACGGCTTCTGGTCGGCGCTGACTATTGCCACGACGCTGCAACTGCCGCTGCTGTTTGTGATCGAGGATAACGGTTACGCGATTTCCGTTGAAGGCTCGCTCCAGACGCCCGGCGCGAATATCGCGGCGAATCTGGCCGCGTTCACCAACCTGCGTATCTGGGATGGCAGCGGCACGCGCCTGCCGGAAACCGCCGATCTGGTCTACGACGCGGTGCAGTACATGCGGTCGGGGCAGGGCGCGGGGCTGCTGCGGCTGACCGTGCCGCGATTGTCCGGCCATTCCAGCGTGGATAATCAGGCGTATAAAGCGGCGGAAGTCGTGGCGGAAGAATGGCAGCGCGACCCGATACCAGCGATTCGCAGCTATCTTGTCCCGGCGTTTATGTCCTCATCCGACTGGGACGGGCTGGTGGAGGAAACGCGGCAGGCGGTCGAACAGGCGCGGGACGCCGCCTTCGCGCAGCCGCTGCCTGACCCGGCTACCGCCGCGCACCGGGTGCTGTACGACCCGGACTATCCGCAGCAGGTAGGCGGCCTGCTGCCGGAAGGCATCACGCTGCCGGCGGGCAATGACCAGCCCCAACCGCCCGACCTCGCCCGTATCAATATGGTGGAGGCCATCCGGCGGACGCTCGATTATGAACTGTCGCTCAATCCGCGCTGCCTGGTCTTTGGCGAAGATGTGGGCAAAAAGGGCGGCGTTCACGCGGCGACGGTCGGCCTTCAGCAGAAACATGGGGCCGGGCGGGTGTTTGATACCAGCCTGTCGGAAGAAGGCATCATTGGCCGCGCCGTCGGTATGGCGTATGCCGGGTTAGTTCCTGTGCCGGAAATCCAGTTCCGCAAGTATGCCGATCCGGCGACCGAACACATCAATAACTGCGGTTCGGTGCGCTGGCGCAGCAACAACCGCTTCGCCGCGCCGATGGTGATGCGGATTCCCGGCGGCTACCGCAGGATTGGCGACCCTTGGCACAGCGTCACCAGTGAAATCACCTTCGCGCACCAGCCCGGTTTATTATTTGCCTGCCCCTCGAATGCCGAGGACGCGGTGGGTCTGCTGCGAACGGCCTTACGCGGTAACGACCCCGTGATCTTCTTTGAACACCGCGCGATGCTGGATGCGGCCTGGGCGCGGCGGCCTTATCCCGGCGACGACTACATGCTGCCGTTTGGCCGTGCGAAAGTGGTCCAGGCAGGGGATGATTTGACGGTCGTAACGTGGGGCGCGATGGTCGAACGCTGCGAACTGGCCGCGCGCGAACTCGACGCCTCCATCGAAATCATTGATCTGCGGACGCTTGTCCCCTGGGATACGGCGGCGGTACTGGCGTCGGTGAGGAGAACCGGCAAATGCCTGATCGTACATGAGGATATTCTGTTCGGCGGCTTCGGCGCGGAAATCGCGGCAGTCGTCGCGTCGGATGGCTTCACCTATCTCGATGGCCCGGTCGAACGCCTGGGCGCGCCATCGTCACCTGTGCCGTTCAGCACCTCGCTGATGGAAGGCGTTGTGCCGACGGTGACGCTGATACGAGGGAAGATGGAAAGCCTGCTGGAATATTAACCGGCATAGAGGGACACGGACGGCCATGTCCCTCTGGTGGTTTGGCAAAAGGGGTTAATCAAAATCCGTTGGTAAATCAGGGTTGCGGTAATGTTCAAACAGGCGTTTGATCTGCGCCGGTGTCACGCGGCCAATCGAAAGCTCCGGCAGCGCATCCTCAGCGAAGAAACCGACGGCCTCTGTCTCCGTATTGGGCGGCAGCGGTTCGGGCGCGCCCAGCGATTCGCACCGGAAGAACAGTTTGTAGATGTGCCACAGATGCGGCGGGTGGCCGTGTTTGGCGCGGTCGTAGACGGCCAGCAGCTTGACGGCGTTGGTCTTAAAACCGGATTCCTCATAGGTTTCGCGCACGCAGGCTTCCGACGGTGCTTCGCCAATGTCCACCCAGCCGCCGGGCAGCGTCCAGCAGCCGTCTTTTGTCTCTTTGACCAGCAGAATTTTGTTGTCCTCGAAGATCACGCCGCGCACGTCTACTTTCGGCGTGGCATGGCCGACTTCCCCCGCGAACAGATCGTGAATCCGGCTGAAGTCTGCGCCGGTGTAGACCGCCGCAATCTCAGCCGCCAACTGCCGGATGCGTTCGTAACGTTCGGTGTCGAACGGGTCTTTGCCGTAAGCCAGCCCGGTCTGGGCAATGGCCTGAAGTTCGCGCACCCAGTCCAGCCAGCGGGTATTCATTTGCGTCTGCTCGTTCATGCCGGGGACTTTTCCAGCGCCTCGCGCACGCTGACAGCCCAGGCGCGAATCGCGTTCCAGTCGCGGAAATCGTCATTACGCGAACCGGGCACCTCCGAGCCATCATAACGCAGCGACAGCGCCCAGCGTTCCTGCAAATCAATTTCGTCCCAGTTCAGTTTGCCGGCGAATACGCCGATGTCCTGCACACCTAACTTCTGCATCGTTTCCTGATGCACATAATTGCTCAGCGCGTGGCGCAGGCCGTCCGGCTCCAGCACGCGGATACAGGTCATGAAAAAGTAGACCGGCTTGCCAACCATTTCGTTTTCGTGCCGCTCGAAAAACACCGACATCGGCGTGAGCCACATGCCGGCATGGATGGCGGATCCCAGTATAAAGGCATCGTAGCCGCTGACGGATTTGACATCGTTTACGCTGGCGACCGTTACCGCGAAATCATGCTCCTGCAGCACCTTGCCGACGAACTGGGCGACTTCGGCGGTTGAACCATGCGCGCTGGCGTAGCTGACTAGAACTTTTTTGGTGATCGTCATCACGACCCTCACAGATGATCAGGGCGCAAGGCCCGCGAATATTATCGTGCCAATTGTAACGTGTGGATTAGGGGGTGGGGATACCCAGCGCCCGCGCGATGTCGTTCGCGTGGGTGCGGTCATGCCCGGCCACTACCCCCAGAATTTGTTCGACGGACAGAATCCGCATCGAGCCATGCCGCCCCTGCTTCAGCAGCGTGTCGCCGTCTATCGTGTCCAGCCAGGCATCGCGTTCGGCAGCAGTCTGCGCCAGCGCCGCGCGGGCTTCATCTACGGTGATTTCAGCGCGTTTTTCCACCGAGCGGCGGTTAAACCGTTCCAGGTCGAAATCTTCCGGTATCGTGTTTTCGCCGCGCGCGATTGCCATGACCATATTATTATGGCCTTTGTCGGATACCATCAGGTGAATAAGAAGCTGCTTGACCGTCCAGGCCGTATCTTCGGCATAGACGGGCGCATCCCAGCGATCCCCCACCTGATCGAGTACGTGATTCAAATACTGCCGCGCATCGGTCAAATTCTGTTTAATCTCATCTACCTGTACTGTCATCTTTTTATCCTCTACCAAACATAACTTCTCAAAGGTGCTGTCTATTAGCAGGGAAATTCAAAAACGGGTGCCCGGTAACTTCCCACTAACTGGCATCATCCGCTGCCTGCAGGCGGCGCAGCAGATTACAGTACGGATGCTCCGCCCATTGTCGTGCATCGTCGGCGTGGTGCGCCGCCAGCCAGATCACTGTTTCCGGCGCGCCGGCCTGTGCCAGCAGTTCCGCGCTCCAGGCGGGGTGCTGTTCCGTGACGACGAACGGGCGTAGCCAGAAGCGCCGGGCATCGCCGGACTGCCAGCGCCGCGCCAGCGCCGGGAACAGCGCCCGCACCAGCACAGCATACGTCTTTTGCCACGTTCGTAGCGCGTAATGGGTCTTGCCCACGTCGTGCAGCAGCGCGGCAGCCGCCAGTTCGCGCGGGGCTGCCCCCTGCGCCAGCACCGCCCGCAGCACGCTCAGACTGTGAAGCTGCTCCCCGCGCTGCAAGCGGTCGAACAGTGCCAGCAGTTCCGGCGGCAGGTATTCGGCGGCGAGGGCGCGGTCAACTGGCCGGGCGAAGGCGAACAGATCCGCTACGCCCTGCCGCAGACGCTGCGCGGCGGAAACACTCATAGCCCCAGCAAAAAGGTCGTGATCGAAAACGTCGGCTGGCTGATGAGCGAGCCGAGGATGTTCAGCCCTGGTATCCGCAGGAAACTCAGCAAAATCAGACCGAGCAGAATGTAATTAGTGGTCTGAGCATGTTTCTGCCAGGTGTAGGCCAGATCGGGCGGCAGTAGCGCCAGTACGATGTGCCAGCCGTCAATCGGGAACACCGGCAGCAGATTAAAGACAAACAGCAGCACATTCCAGAACACAATCTGCCCCAGCAGCAGCGCAATCACGCCCAGCGGGCCGCTGGCCTGCCCGGCAAATACGGCGCGGAACAACTCAAGATCGCTCAAACCCAGAAACCGCAGGATGATGGCCGCCACCACCGCCAGCAGCAGATTGGACAGCGGGCCAGCCGCGACGGCGGCCAGAAAGCCCCAGCGCGGATTACGCATCCGGTGCGCGGCAATTGGCGCCTGTCCCAGAATACCGAAGCCGATCAGGGCGAACATCAGGAAACCCACCGGATTGATGTGTACCATCGGGTTCAGCGTCAGACGGCCTTCCCGCGCGGGGACCGGATCGCCCATTTTGTAGCCGATGTAATTGTGGGCAAATTCATGAATCGTCATGCCGGCCAGCACCGCCAGCAGGACGGCGATAATCATCTGAACGCTGAGATTGCCAAACAGCAGCACGAATGTACTCCCATTCTACGGGTGAGTCGCCTCACCCAGGTGCTTACCCGCTTA
>JARKOK010000378.1 GCA_029975765.1 Aggregatilineales bacterium | reverse complement strand
CAGACTTGTTGGGAAATTGTTGATTGTCTTTAAAAAAGTGTGAATTATGCTCAAAATTTGGTAAACTTAATATCCAAATCATGTATCCGCGTGATATGATAATTAAAGGTTCAACAGATTGCCAGCGTGCCGGTAGAGGTTCATGATGACCCAAACCTTCACTTCTCCGTTTGAAGCGAGCCGCCATGCTGCGGAAGGCGCGCCGGATGGACGCGAAACGCGCGAACCACTGAATCCACTGGAGACTGCGCTCATCCCGGTGCTTAAGACCGGCGTTCATACCGCGCCCTCGGCAGAAACTGGCCTTGCGGCTGCTATCGTCACGCCGGCAGAAGGCCAGGACAAAAACGACGATCAGGATGCCTCCCGCACAACGGCAGAAACGGGCGCCGCCCCGCTGCCGCAGCAGGAGACGGAGGGGAAATTGTCGAGTACGCCGTCCATTCTTATCATTGAAGACACCACCGAACTTGGTGAAGTGATTCAAGCCACGCTGGAACGCATGAATATGGTGACCGCGCATGAAACGCATGGCTTAAAGGCGCTCAGCCGGTTTGAAGCCATGCAGCCCAATGTTGTGCTGCTGGACATCGGCCTGCCGGATATGACCGGCTGGAAATTTCTGGAAGCCATCAAGGAAAAACATAAAGACCAGATGCCGATGATCATCATCATCACTGCCTACGGCGATCCGGCCAACCGGCTGGTCGGCAAGCTGCAAGGTGTTTTTGATTATCTCATCAAGCCGTTCACGGCCACGGATGTCGAAAAGGTTGTTGCGCGGGCGCTGGGCCTCGCCTCATAACTTTTATCATGGCGAAGCGGTTCTTATGGCGGGCGGCGCCGGTAGTGGCGCTGCTCGTTTTCATTCCCCTGATGATCAGTCTCCTCCCCTCCGACACGCCGCCAGACCCGGCAGCACAACTGCGAGAGCGGCTGGCCGATAACCTGCGCCGGGGACGGCCTGTGCAGGCGCTCTACCAGATTGAGGCGCTGGCGGCGCTTGACGGCTGGACAACCGAACTGCTGCGGGCGGCAGGCGAGATGACCTATACGCTGGGCGATCACCGCCGTGCTGCCGCTTACTGGGCCGCGATACCGGTGTCAGATATCCCCCAGTCCGTGCGCCGTCAGGTAGCCGCTATCGCGGTCGAACTGCAAGACTGGACAGCCCTGGTGCCAGCATTGGAACGGCTGCTGGCCGCCGCGCCGGACGATGCCTGGGCACACTATCAACTGGGATGGCTGCTGGCTGTCACCAACCCCGCCGCTGCCCTGCCCCATTTGCAGGCTGCCGCCCGCGCACCCGCTTACCGAGACACCGCCCTTGAACTGCTGAGCCTGATCCAGACAGCAGACGCCCATCTGCCGATCCAGATCGGACTGCTGCTGGCCGAACGCGGCCAGTGGCCGCAGGCCGAATATGCTTTTAAGCAGGCCGCCGCGACCGACGGCCCACTCGCGGAAGCCCTGGCTTACACAGCGGTCGCCCGCGACCAGCAGGGCAAAGATGGCAGCGCCGCGATCCAGCGCGCGCTTGACCTTGCGCCGGATAACGCGCTGGTGCATTTTCTCGACGGCCTGCACCAGCGGCTGACCGGCAACCTGACCGCCAGCCTGAAAGCCTTTCAACTGGCCGCCGCGCTCAATCCGGTGAATCCGGCCTATGCTGCCGAACTGGGTACGGCTTACTGGTTAGCGGATAATCTGATAGAGGCCGAAGTCTGGTATCAGCGCGCTGTCACGCTGTCCGGCGCTGACTCCCGCTTTCAACAAATGCTGGACGATTTCCGCGCGCGGGTGCTGCCCTAACTGAACGTTTACGCTCCCCTGCCCCCATGTTAAAATTCGCTCTCGGCTGAGCGGGTCGGGAAACCCGCCAGCAAGATGGTTGTGTCATCGAAATGAGGCGGACTTGCGGCGTTTTATCGTGTTGCTGGTGCTGATACTGCTGCTGCTGGCGGCGGTTGGCCTCAACCGGCTGACCGAGAACTGGCATTACATCCAGCCCGTTGAGGCGGGACAGGTGGCCTACATTGCTGCATTTGACGGCTTCACCGAGGATTGGAGCCAGTATGAAGGGGTGCTGACCGCGCAGGTCGCAGATGGCCGGCTGCGTCTGGAGGCGGCGGCAGCGAACAGCGGCCCGTTCTCGGCTGCCCGGCAGCACTTTGGCGATTTTGATCTGCGTGTGCAGGCCGCGCCGGTCGCTGGCCCGGCGGACAACGGTTACGGTGTCATTTTTCGCCTGCAGGACAATGGTAACACCGACCTGAGCGACGACAGCTATTACTGGTTTCTCATCAGCAGTGATGGGTACTATCAGGTGATGCGTGTCCTCAACGGCGTGCAGAAGCGCCTTAGCGATTGGATTCCTTCGGACGCGATTCTACCCGGCCTGAATGTCACAAACACGCTGCGCGTGGTCGCCAGCGGCAGCCGTTTCCGTTTTTACGCCAACAACCAACTGCTGCCGCTGTGTGTGCCGGACAATCCCGATGGCGAAAGCACTTTTACGGCGCTGAACGAATGTGTGCAGGGGCAGATGGTGAATGAACTGATAGACAGCGCCATTGACAGCGGACGGATCGGTGTCATCGCTCATGCCTTCAGCGAAGCGGGCGTGGTGGTGGAATTTGATAATCTGGTGGTGATGGGGCCGGATGCGGAATAGAGGCACGCCCGGTGGTGTCCCGATATGATCGGATGAAGGTTTACAGGTAACACAAGTCATGAAAGTACATTTGCGGTCATTGGGCTGCCGCCTCAATCAGAGTGAAATGGACACGGTAGCCCGGCAGTTGCAGCAGCAGGGACATGAAATTGTAACCGATGCGGCACAGGCGGACGCGGTGGTGGTGAACACCTGTGCCGTAACGCAGGACGCGACCCGCACCAGCCGCCTGACCGTGCGCGAACTGCACCGCGCCAACACGGACGCGGCAATCACCGTCACCGGCTGTTACGCGCACATCGCACCGGCAGAGATTCAGGTGCTGCCAGGTGTTACGCGCCTGGTGGATAACCTGCATAAAGAAACGCTGGTCGAAACTCTCACCGGCCAGCCGGCGGCCCCATTTGACCGTGAGCCGCTGGAACGCGACCAGCATCCCGGCGCGGTTGGGCGCACCCGCGCGTTTGTCAAAGTCCAGGACGGCTGCGACAACGCCTGCACCTTCTGCGTTACGACGATTGCGCGCGGCGCGGGACGCAGCCGGCCATTAACTGATGTGATCAATGAAGTACGGTATCTTTTTGCCCTCGGCTATCGCGAGGCGGTGCTGACGGGCGTTCATCTGGGCAGCTACGGTCATGATCGTGGCGAGGGCGACGGTCTGATACGGCTGGTGCAAACGCTGCTGGCCGAAACAGACATGCCCCGCCTGCGGCTGTCATCGCTCGAACCCTGGGACTTATCACCGGATTTCTTTGATCTGTGGCAGAATCCGCGTCTGTGCCGCCATTTGCATCTGCCGCTGCAAAGCGGCTGCGATACGACACTCCGGCGAATGCTGCGGCGCACCACGCAGGCGCAGTTCCGCACGCTGGTACAGGCCGCGCGCGAACGCATCCCGGAAGCGCGCATTACCTCTGATGTGATCGTAGGCTTCCCCGGAGAAACGGAGGCCGAGTTTGAAACCAGCGCGGCCTTCATCGAGGAGATGGATTTTGCCGGTCTGCATGTCTTCCGCTACAGCCGGCGTCCCGGCACGGCGGCTGCCCGGCTGCGGCAGCATGTCGGTGAAGCGGTGAAGAAACAGCGCAGCGCCTGGCTGCTGGCGCTGGCCGAGGCCGGCGAACGCCGCTTCTGCGAACGCTTCGCCGGTCGCACGCTGGATGTATTGTGGGAGCATATCGCCGGGGCGACAGAAGCCGGGTTCATGAATGTTGGGTATACTGATAATTATATTCGGGCACGCTGCCTGCACCCCCGCGTGCTGACCGACCACATTACGCCAGCACGACTGCACAGCTATGTCGAGGGACAGATGCAGGCAACACCGGTGCTGGAAGCGTTGTGATGATCGTAGGGGTGCTGTGCCCTTACAAATGCTGTTTTCCGATCAGGAGCCATGATGGACGACCTCAAAGCGAAACTACAGGCCGCTTTAAAAGAAGCGATGGCGAATAAAGATGCAGCCCGCCGCGATACGCTCCGCCTGCTGATGAGCGCGCTGAAGCAGGTGGAGATTGACGAACGGAAGGAACTGACGAACGACGACGTGGCAAGCATCCTGCAAAAAGAAGCCAAGAAACGGCGCGAGAGCATCGAGGAAATGGACAAGGCGGGACGCGCCGCGCTGGCCGCCAACGAGCAGCGGGAACTGAGTCTCATCGAGGAATTTCTGCCCAAGCAGCTTTCCCGCGCTGAAGTCACGGCGCTGGCGCGAGATGCGATTGCCCAATCCGGGGCGGCCTCGGCCAAAGAGATGGGCAAGGTAATGGCTGTGCTGATGCCCAAAGTAAAAGGGCTGGCCGATGGCAAACTGGTCAATGATGTTGTGCGCGAACTGTTGAGTTCATAACGGTATGGTGAACTGGCTGGCCGATCTTCTCCGGCGCTGGCTGCGCGTTCCGGCGGCGCGGACAGAACGCACGCTGCGGCTGACCGGGGCGGCGCTGGCGGCGGCTTCCTTTGTGATCATCACCACGCTGCTGGTGGCGTTTGACAGCGTCTTCCTGGGCGCAAACAATATCGCCGCGCTGCGCGTGGGCGATATCGCGCCGCAGGACATCCGCGCGCCGGTGGCGCTGCCCTCGTATGTCAGCCAGGTACTCACCGAACAACAACGCCAGCGCGTGCGCGACAGCGTGGCGGAAATGTATTACCTGCCCGACCCCAGCGTTTCCCGCCGCCAGACCGAGCTGGCACGACAAATCCTGAATTACATCACTAATATCCGGCGCGACCCCTTTGGTACGCTGGATGATAAATTAAACGATCTCGCTCACATCACCGATCTGACGCTGCCTGAGGAAACAGCACGCCGGATTCTGACGATGGACGAACAGACCTGGAATGACGTGAACGAGCAGGTCACCGGGATTCTGGAACGAGTGATGCAGGGTGAAATCCGCGAGGCCAATCTGCCATCCATTCGCGCGCAGCTGCCGACGCAGGTCAGCGTCCGTTTTGACGACACTATTTCACGCGTCATCGTGGCGATTGTCGAAGACCTGGTACGCCCGAACACCCTGCTCGACCCCGATCAAACCGAACGTGCCCGCGCCGAGGCAGCGTCACAGATCGAAGTGCGGCGCAGTTTCGAGCGCGGGCAGATCGTTGCGCGTGCCGGGGAACGGATTGACGAAGCCACTTTTGAAGCCCTGGACAAACTGGGACTGCTCGAACCTGCTGACCGACGGCTGTTCGCTGTTTTCCGCGCGCTGCTGGCAAGCGTTCTGGTCATCGTCGTTACCGGCCTGTACGTCGCGCGGTTCGCGCCGGCGCTGCTGCAATCGCTCAGAATGCTGGGTCTGCTTGCCGCCATCTTTCTGCTGGTGCTGCTCGGAGCGCGGCTGTCCGGCATCTACGGCCAGATTTACCTGTATCCGACGGCGGCGCTGGCGTTGTTGTACGTGGCGATTGTCGGGCATCAGTTGGCGATGATCGCCACGTTTGGCCTCGCCATGCTGGTCGGGCTGATGCAAAGCAACTCGCTGGAACTGGCGCTGCTGACGGCGGCAGGTGGGCTGATGGTGGCGCTAACGCTGCGCCGCGCCGAACGGCTGAACAGCTTTTTTATGCCGGGGCTGCTGGTCAGCTTGAGCAATATCGTCGTGATTACCATTTTTTACCAGGGCGGCGGGCCGCTGAACAGCGACACGAACCTGGGCGAGATGCTCATTTATGGCCTGCTGAACGGCGTGCTGGCGGCGACCATCGCGCTGGCCGGTCTGTACATTATTACGCTGACCTTTAATCTGCCAACCGGCCTCAAACTGGTGGAACTCAGCCAGCCGAATCAACCCCTGCTGCAACGCCTGCTGCGGGAAGCGCCCGGCACGTACCAGCACTCGCTGCAGGTGGCGAATCTGGCCGAGCAGGCGGCCAACGCCATTGGCGCTAACGCCGATCTGGTGCGGGTGGCCGCGCTGTACCATGACATCGGGAAGATGATTAACGCCCCCTTCTTTACCGAAAATCAGGTCGAGGGTATGAATCCCCATGATGTACTCAACGACCCTGCCCGCAGCGCCGATATTATCATCAGCCACGTGACCGACGGCGAAAAGATGGCGCGCCAGTACCGGCTGCCAGCCCGCTTCCGCGATTTCATTATGGAACATCACGGCACGCAGGTATTATATTTTTATCAGCAGGCGGTGGAGCGTGCCGGCGGCGATGCAGCGATTGATATTGAGCAGTTTACCTATCCCGGCCCGAAGCCGCAGAGCCGGGAAACGGCCATCCTCATGATCGCCGACAGCTGCGAAGCGGCGGTGCGGTCGCGCAAGCCGGTGAAGAAACAGGAGATTGCTGACACGGTGCAGCAGATTATTGAGATCAAAATGCGCACCGGCCAACTGGAAAACTCCCGGCTGACACTGAACGACATCGCGACGATCCGCAAAATCATTACCGACATGCTGCAAGCGGTGTTCCACCCGCGCATCAGCTATCCTGCCCCGGCAGGCGACGCGGACGAAGACCGGACACGCACCCCCACCCCTACCCCCCGCGTTGAAATGAACCGCGTGCCGGTTGAGCGCGATCGCCGCGCCGATGTCCCGACTCCACCGACGCTTACCGTTGAGACACCGCGCCCGAAGCTGCAAACCTGGGAAGTCGATTCGATCAAGGCCGCGCCGCTCGAAATCGAAGATGAAGACTCCCCCCTGCCGGAAGTCCCGCCGCTGCCGCGCACCAGCGGTGAACAACCGCAGTACCGGGCCAATGACAACGGCCAGCATCCCATTGACGATTTATCCGAGGATCATCCTGACTGAATTATGAGCTTTCAGATAGACATCCAGAACCAGGCCGACTATGCCCTGAATGCCGACCGGCTGCGGGCGGCGGCGGCTATCGTTCTGACACAGCAGACCGCCGAGCCAGCGACCGGCCTGAGCGTCGTGGTCGCTGATGACGCATTCGTCGCCGGGCTGAACCGCCAGTTCCGTGATATTGACGCGCCGACCGATGTCCTGTCGTTTCCGGCAGATGAGCCGCCGGTGGCAGAGGACGGCGAACCACCCTACCTCGGCGATCTCATCATCGCCTACCCGTATGCCAGCGCGCAGGCTGCCAGCGCCGGTCACCTGCTGGATGACAGCCTCGCGCTGCTGGTGGTGCATGGCACGCTGCACCTGCTCGGTTATGACCACGATACGCCGGAAAACCGCGCGGCGATGTGGGCCGCCCAGGCAGACGCGCTCACCGCGCTGAATATTCCCCTTGCTTATGTCCCTGCGCTGGAAGAAGGCAACGCCCATGACCACGCGGAGTAAACAGGTGCTGGACGCGCTGACCAGCACCATGAAGATCAACCCCAACGATTACAGCGCCCTGTCCAACAGCCCGAATCGTGTACGAAGTCTGGGATATGCGCTGGCCGGCTGGCTGTACATGCTGCGCCACCAGAAGAATACGCGTATCATGAGTGTCGCCAGCGGTCTGGTCGTTGCGGCGGCGCTGTGGCTGGAAGTAGACCTCGATGGCTGCGCGCTGCTGATTTTATCTATTACGATGGTCTGGATGGCCGAGTTCCTAAACGCGGCGGTTGAAGCGGTGGTGAACCTGGCCTCGCCTGAGTATCATCCTATGGCAAAGGTGGGCAAGGATGTCGCGGCGGCGGCGGTGCTGTTAGGCGCGGTTGCCTCAGCCCTGATCGGCCTGCTTGTCCTGGGGCCGCCGCTCCTGGCGAAATTATCAGGTTAAGGAAACAACGTGGACATGCAGCCATCTGAACGTAAAAACCGGGCCCGCGAACGGCACGAACGGCGCAAAGCGCGGCAGCAGGGCAGCCCGCTGCCGGACTCCCTGCGCGGCACGCCCCGCCACCTGACCCCGGCAGGCGGCTTCAAGCTGCCGGAAATCCGCCTGCCGCAGCTCAGAATTCTGCTGTACGGCGTGGCCGGGATAATCATCATTCTGGTCGTGATCGCCGCTCTGGGACGTTTTTCGGAAAACAGCCGGCAAACCGGCAGCAACGCCATCTGGCTGGGTACAGAGTGGACGTATGATCGTCCGACACCGGAGGCCATTACGGCTCTGGCCGACCGCCTGCGCGGCCATCAGATCGGCACAGTATATGCCTGGGTCAGCCTGTTACAACCCAACGGCACCTGGACGGAAACGATCAAACTCAGCGAAGTCAGCGGCTTTGTTGAGCAGTTCCGGCAGGCTTACCCCGATGCGCGGCTTTACGGCTGGTTGAGCGTGGCCGCCCAGGGGGAAAACGGCGACAATCGTCTGGGTGAACCGGCACTCCAGCAGCAGGTAGCCGACTTCAGCCGGCGTGTAACCGAGGATTTTGGTTTCGACGGAGTGTTCCTGAATATCGTGCCGGTGCTGAATGGCGACGAGAATTATCTGGCCTTGCTGCGGCGGGTACGCGCGACTCTGGGGGAAAACACACTGCTGGCGGTAGCCGTGCCGCCGGATTGGACGCCGCCCGACGAAAGTGTGCCACAGCCGCCGCAGATCGCGCCCGGTACTATCTGGGAAGCCGATTACAAAAAGCGCGTGGCGATTCTGGCGAATCAGATGGTCATCACGGCGTACAACAGCGGGCTGACTTCCGCCGACGATTATCAGGCGTGGGTGGCTTACCAGGTAAAAACCTTTGCCGAAGTTATCGCCAGTATGACCACAAATACCGAACTGCTCATCGGCATCCCGTCGTATGACACCGCTTCGCCGGAGCACTTGCCTGAGGTGGAAAATATCGGCACAGCGGCAGCGGGCGTTCATGCGGGGCTGACACAGGCCGGCGAAACCGCCCGGACGGTGGTTGGGGCGGCTATTTATGCCGAATGGGATACCGACGAAAACGACTGGACGCAGTTCCGCCGCATCTGGCTGCGGCGTTAAATCTCACCAAAGCCGGGGCGGCTTGATGTGGCCGCCCCAATGGTTGTTTATTTCCCCATTTCCTCGAAGAAATAGATCGCCGTATCAATGCCCTTATGGAACATCTCGACGCTGAAATGTTCGTCCGGGCCATGCGCGCCATCTCCCCGCAGGCCAAAGCCGAGCAGCACCACCGGCGCGTTTAACTCGCGCTGGAAATCGGCCATGATGGGCAGCGTACCGCCGCCGCGCTCAAACAGTGGGCGTTTGCCCCAGCCTTTTTCGTAGGCGGCGCTGGCCGCGCGCATGGCCGGAATCGTCAGATCGGTCATCGCCGGGAAAGCCTCGGCAATCAGGCGCGTTTCACTTCGCACGGTGGGCGGCGTGAGGCGGGCAATCTGGTCGCGCACCCGTTCAAAAATCCGGCGCGGATTCTGATCGGCAACCAGGCGGCAGGAGATTTTCGCCAGCGCCTTCGCCGGCAGCACCGTTTTGGATCCCGCGCCGTAGAAGCCGCTGACAAAACCGTTGACCTCCAGCGTCGGGCGCGCCCCGATCCGTTCGTGCGGCGCGTAAGCCGCTTCGCCCCAGAACTGCGGCACTCCGGTCATCTCGCGCCAGAACGATTCGGGTGAGGCGCTCTGCTGTAATTCGATGCGCTCATCCTCGCTTAAGGGCTGCACCTCATCGTAGAAACCGGGCACTGCCACGCTGCCATCCGGGTGGTGCAGCGCGGCGATGATTTCCGCCAGCGCCTGCGCCGGATTATGCACCAGCCCACCAAAACCGCCGCTGTGCAAATCCTGCTTCGGCCCCCATACTTCCACTTCCATATAGGTTAGCCCACGCACCGAATAACAAATGGATGGCTGGTCAATCGCCAGAATACTGGTATCGGAAATCACACATACATTCGCTTGAAGCATCTCGCGGTGTTCCCGCACCCAGGCACCGAGATTGGGCGAACCGATTTCTTCTTCACCTTCAATCAGAAACTTCAGATTGACCGGCGCGCCGCCCACCGCCAGCAGGGCTTCGGCAGCTTTCATCTGGGCAAGTGCCTGGCCTTTGTCGTCGGACGAGCCGCGCGCGTAGATTTTGCCGTCACGGATGACCGGTTCAAACGGATCACTCGTCCAGCCGGCCTCAAGTTCAGCCGGCTGCACATCGTAATGGCCGTAGACCAGCACCGTCGGCGCGCTGTCGCCCGCGCCCAGCCATTCACCATACACGACCGGATGCCCGGCGGTGGGCATAACTTCAACGCGCTGCATCCCGATACGGCGCAGGTCGTCCGCGACCCACTGCGCCGCGCGCTGCACATCGCCTACGCGCTGCGGGTCGGTGCTGATACTGGGAATCCGCAGCAGATCGAACAACTGCTGCTCAAAACGTTCGGCATGAGTCTGAGCATAATCATGTGCGTTTGTCATAGGGCGCTCCCGGCGGGGCACAGCGAACCGCACCCCGGCCATGATCTGGTTACTGCTTCGCAATCGCCTCATAAAAATAGATCGCGGTCTGAATGCCGCGCTGGAACATCTGCACGCTGAAGTGTTCGTTGGGGCCGTGCGCGCCGTCATCATTCAGACCGAACCCCATCAGGATCACGGGCAGTTTCAGCTTGTGGTTGAAGTCGGCCACAATCGGAATGCTGCCGCCTTCGCGGCTGAACACCGGCGGCTGGCCCCACCCCAGTTCGTAAGCCGTGATAGCGGCCTGCATCGCCGGGGTGTGACGATCAACAAAAGCCGCCTCACCGGCTTGCAGCAAACGCAGCTCGCTGCGCACCGTCGGCGGCGTAATGAGCTTCACGTAATCCCGAATGAGTTCATAAATGTGATAGGGATTCTGGTTAGCGACCAGCCGGCAGGAAATTTTCGCCAGCGCCTTCGCTGGCAGTACGGTCTTAAAGCCCACGCCGTAAAAACCGCCCGCCATGCCGTTGATTTCCAGCGTCGGACGCGCCCCCACCCGCTCATGCAGTTTGAACTGCGCTTCGCCCCAGGGCAGCGGCGCGCCGGTCGCCCTGCGCCACTCCGCTTCCAGAAACGGTATTTTGTCCAGTTCGGTGCGTTCTTCGTCCGACAGCGCCAGCACATCATCATAGAAACCCGGCACGCTCACGCTGCCATCCGGGTTGTGCAGCGCGGCGACGATTTCCGCCAATGCCTGCACCGGGTTATGCACCGTGCCGCCGTACTGCCCGCTGTGCAAATCCTGGGCTGGCCCCCAGACTTCCAGTTCCATACCCACTAACCCGCGCAGCGCGTAGACGATAGAAGGCTGATCCATCCTTGCCATACCACCGTCCGAAATCACACATACATCGGCTTTGAGCATCTCTCGATGTTTATCCACAAAGCTG
>JARKOK010000373.1 GCA_029975765.1 Aggregatilineales bacterium | reverse complement strand
TCACTCAGCTTATCAAGCCTGTCCGCGCAGGATCAGCCGGCCACTCCCACGCTGCAACTGGTGGAGGTTGAACCCCTGGCCGGCCAGGAACTGGCACAGGACGCCAGCATCGTCCTGTATTTTGACCGTCCCGTAGACTGTGACTCCGCGCAGACGGCGATCACGCTGGCACCCAGAATCGCCGGCGAGATTACCTGCAACGCGGCAGCCGCCTCGGTAATGTTTAAACCAGCGCAGCCGCTCCAGCGCGCCAGCATCTATCCGATGACGATCAGCCGCGCCCTGCGTGGTGCCGACGGCACGACACTGGCCGAACTGATCACGCTGGAGTTTCACACCACCGGCTTTTTAAGCCTGACCGACGTGCTGCCTGCCGACCAGAGTCAGGGCGTGGAAGCCGACTCGGTAATCACAGCCATTTTCAATCGTCCGGTCGTGCCGCTGGTATCTGCCGAGGAGATGGCGACCTTACCCAATCCGCTGACGATAAACCCGCCGGTCGAGGGACAGGGTGAATGGCTGAACACCTCGATCTACGTCTTCCGGCCTGATCCGGCGCTGGCGGGTGGTACGGCCTACACCGTGACCATCAACCCGAACTTACGGGCGGTGGACGGCGCGGCGCTGCAAGCGCCCTATAGCTGGACGTTCACAACGGTTGATCCGGCGATTGTGGAAGTTGTGCCGGAGGATTTAAGCACCGATGTGGGCTTAGATCGCGCGGTGCAGGTGCGCTTTAACCAGCCGATGGATCAGGCCAGCGTCGAAGCCAGTTTCTATCTGCGGCCTTCCGGCGGCAGCAGCGTGGCCGGAACGTTTGAGTGGGCGGAAGATGGCGCGGGTTTCCGATTCAAACCCGACCAGCCTCTGCAAATTGATACCGTCTACGAAGCTGGTTTTCAGGCCGGCGCGCGGGCTGTCACCGGTGACGCGGCGCTGACCGGCTTCACATCCTGGCAGTTTGCGACCGTGCCCTACCCGGCGATCATCGGCACCGACCCCAACGACGGTGCGGGAAACGTCTATCCCTGGGGCAGTTTCAACCTATACTTTGCTTCCCCAATGGACGTAGATACGCTGGAAGACAAAATCACCATCGAGCCAAAACCCTGGCGCGACTTTGATGCCTACTACAGCACCTGGGACAACAGCTACAATCTTAACTTCCCGATGGAACCCAGCACCGCTTATACCATCACCATTGCGCCCGGTATGGCCGACAAGTATGGCAATACCATCAATACCGAACGTGTTATTCGCTTCACAACCACCGGCTATGACCCGAATGTCACGCTCAATGTGCCCGGCGAAGTGGGCTTCTACAACGCGAATAACGAACAGACCCAGTTGTTCCTCAAGCACATGAACCTTGACCGGCTCAATCTGAGCCTGTACCGTGTGCCGGTGCAGGAGTTCATCGAGACTGCCGCGCGCAATGCCTACAGCCCGGCATCTGATTATGTGGCTGACCCTGCCGAACGGCTGCGCAGCTGGCAGTTGGATGTCCCCTCGCCGGAAAACCAGTATCGTTACGAACTGCTGAATCTGAGCGGCGAAAGTGCCGCTGCCAACTGCCCCGGCGCGCCCCAGAGCCGCCTGAAAGTGGGCGACGTGGCGATTGTGATTACCACGCCGGACCCGGTGCGAGCGCGCGCGTCTGCCCCGGATGGCGCGGTTATAGACCAGCTCTACCGCGATTACCAGCTTCCGGTAACCGGCGGCCCGCTGTGCGCCAACAGCATCGTATGGTGGGAAGTGCAGCTCCGTGATGGGCGCACCGCCTGGGTCGCGGAAGGCACCAGTGATGAGTATTTCCTCGATGTGCGAATTGCCGCGCAGACCTCGCCGGTAACGGTCATCGCCGGTGACGGCGGGGCGCTGCCGCCGGGAGTGTATCTGCTGGAAGTCGCCTCGCCCGAAGTGAACAACGGCGCGGTGCAGTCGCATTTCATGATCGTTGGTACGGCCAACCTGACGCTGAAGTACGCGGTTGACAATGTGCTGGTCTGGGCGACCGAGGTGCAGACCGGCGCACCGATTACCAGCGCGCCGATCACGCTGTATGATGGCGAAGGCCAGGCGCTGGGTCAGGGCCGCACCGACGCCGATGGGCTGGCGCGCATCGTTATTCCCCGGCAGACCAATCTGTATCAGCCAGTTGTGGCGCTGCTGCAAACCGAATCGCAGTTTGGCCTCGGCCACAGCGAATGGTCAAACGGCATTGAAGGCTGGCAGTTCGGCCAGAATACGAACTACTACCCGCAGCAGTATCGCGGTTACATCTATACCGACCGCCCGATCTACCGTCCTGACCAGCCGGTCTACTTCCGGGGCATCGTGCGCGCTCAGGATGATGTAACCTACACGCCGCCGGGGCTGAGTACCATTCCCGTGAAGATTTACGATGCCAACGGCGAAATCGTCTTCGACCAAACGCTGGACATCACCCCGTTTGGTTCGTTCAGCAGCCAGTTTGAACTGGCGGACGACGCGCCGCTGGGTTACTACCGCATCGAGGCTGAACTGCCGCGACCGCAGAATCAGGACTATTATTATGGCGAGTCCGCGTCGGTATCGTTTGGTGTGGCCGAGTTCCGCCTGCCGGAATTCCAGGTGAATGTCACACCTGCCGCGCCGGAAGTCGTACAGGGCGACACCATCAGCGTGACGATAGACAGCCGCTATTTCTTCGGCGGCCTGGTCACGAACGCGGACGTGCAGTACAGCGTGATCGCGCAGCCCTACTACTTTAACTATGACGGGCCGGGCTACTACGACTTCGCCGACTATGACTATGACGAAGGGCCAAGCGAATTCTATGGCGGCGGCGGTGGTGAAGTCGCCAGCGGTACGGGCACAACCGACGCCGAAGGCCAGCTTACGATCACCATTCCGGCGGAACTGAAGGACAGCACGCAGAGCCAGCGGTTCACGATTGAAGCCGTCGTGACCGACGAGAGCGATCTGGTCGTAGCCGGGCGGACGGAAGTCGTCGTCCATAAGGGGTTGATCTACCTCGGCGCGCGGCCTGCCGATTACGTCGGGACTGCCGGACGTGAAGCCACGATTGACATCATCGCCGTAGACTGGGACAGCCAGGGCGTCGCCAGCCAGACGGTTGACGTGAAGGTGGTCGAGCGCCGCTGGTCAAGCGTGCAGGAGGAAGACGAGGCCGGACGCACCACCTGGACGTGGGAAGTTGAAGAAATCCCGGTGACAACCGGCACGGTGACGACTGACGCACAGGGCAAAGCGGCCTTTAGCTTCACACCGCCCAACGGCGGCGTCTTCAAAACGACGGTGACAACACGTGACGCACGCGGCAATGAGGTCATCGCCGCGACGACGATGTGGGTCAGCAGCGAGGATTACGTGGCCTGGCGGCAGCAGAACAGCAACCGCATTGACCTGATCGCTGACCAGACCGATTACAACGTCGGCGACACGGCGCAAATCCTGATCACGTCGCCGTTCCAGGGCAGCGCCGAGGCGCTTATCACGGTCGAACGGGGTGATGTGCTGACCGCCGAACGCCTGACCATGACCAGCAATTCGACCATCTATGAACTGCCGATCACCGAGGACTTCGCGCCTAACGTCTACGTCAGCGTGATGCTGGTCAAGGGCGTGGACGAGAATAACCCGGTCGCGGCTTTCCGTATGGGACTGGTGCAGCTTGCGGTGGACAACAGCCGCAAGGAAATCACGCTGACGATCACGCCTGACCGCGAGCAGGCCGGCCCGCGCGAAACCGTAACCTACACCGTGCGCGCCACCAATTACGCCGGCGAGCCGGTGCAGGCCGAGATCGGCGTCGGGCTGACCGATCTGGCCTCGCTTTCGATTGCCGACCCGAACACCGGCCCGCTGCTGCCCTACTTCTACGGCCAGCAGGGCTTGAGCGTGCGCACGGCCACACCGCTGACGATCAACGTGGACGCGCTGACCCAGTACGTGCTGGATGTGATTAAGGGCGGCGGCGGCGGCGGTGGTGAAGGCGGCATCTTCGACATCCGGCAGGAGTTTGTGGATACGCCCTACTGGAATCCCTCCATCATCACCGATGCCAGCGGCGAAGCCTCGTTCACCGTGACGCTGCCGGACAACCTGACAACGTGGCGGCTGGACGCGCGCGCGGTCACTACCGGCGCGGACGGTGTTACGCTGGTCGGTGAAACGACAGTAGACATCCTCAGCACCAAGCCGCTACTGATTCGCCCGGTTACGCCGCGTTTCCTGGTCGTGGGCGATCAGGTTACGCTGGCCGCTGTCGTCAATAACAACACCGGCGAAGACATGCCGGTGGAAATCTCGATTGAAGGCACAGGCGTGACGTTTGTTGACGGCGCGGCGCAAACCTTTACCATTCCGGCGGGTGGCCGCCAGCGGGTGAACTGGCCGGTCACGGTTGAGGATGTGAACGCAATTGACCTGACATTCTTCGCCAACGGCAACGATGGTGAGTACACCGACGCCAGCAAACCACCGCTCGGCCAGGGTGATAACCGCTGGCTGCCGGTCTACAAATATGAAGTGCCGGAAACGGTCGGCACGGCGGGGCTGCTGCGCGATGGTGGCTCGGTGACGGAAAGTGTGGTGCTGCCGCGCCGCTTCGATGTCACGCAGGGCGACCTGACGATCAATCTCGATCCCTCGCTGGCGGCGACAACCATTGACGGCCTGGACTACCTGCGGAACTACCCGTACCAGTGCATCGAGCAGACGGTCAGCCGCTTCCTGCCCAATATCATGACTTACCGCGCGCTCAATCAACTGGGTGTGGCGAATGCCGAACTCAAGGCGCAGTTGGACACCGCCGTGAATTTCGCCTTGCAGCGTTTGTACGCGCAGCAGAAGGTGGACGGCGGTTGGGGCTGGTTCGTGCAGGACCCCAGCAACCCGCTGACGACGGCCTACGCGCTGATCGGCCTGACCGAAGCGCAGGCGGAAGGGTTTGCCGTCAGCGACAGCGTGATTAGCCGGGCGCAGGACTTCCTGCGGACGACCTTTGTCATCCCCGCGCCGAGCGTGGAAACGTGGCGGCTGAACCGGCAGGCGTTTGTGCTGTACGCGCTGGCGCGTTCCGGCGCGCCGGATGTAGCGCGCATGGCGAACCTGTACGAATCGCGCGCGCGGCTGCACAACTATGCTAAAGCCTTCCTGGCGCTCGGTTTCCATCTGGCGAACCCGAACGATACCAGCCGCACCGATGTGCTGGCGTCCGATCTGGTCAACGCCGCCATTCTGAGCGCGACCGGCGCGCACTGGCAGGAAAGCGAACGCGATTACTGGAACTGGAACACTGACACCCGCACGACAGCAATTGTGCTGGACGCGCTGCTGAAACTGCGCCCGCAGAACGACCTGCTGCCAAACGTGGTGCGTTACCTGATCACGCAGCGGCAGGCCGACGCCTGGGAAACGACGCAGGAAACCGCGTGGGCGGTGATGGCGCTGACCGATTGGATGGTGACGACCGGCGAACTCCAGCCTAACTACGAATATTCGGCCTCGCTGAATGGCAACAAACTGGCGGAAGGTGCGGCCACAGCGGATACCGTGCGTGAATCGCAGAAACTCGTCGTGCAGGTGGCCGACCTGCTGCAAGAGGAAGCTAATGCGCTGGTCATCGGGCGGACGGACGGCCCCGGCGTGCTGTATTACACAGCGCATCTACGGGCGTATCTGCCCGTGCCAGAGGTTGACGCCCTTAATCGCGGCATCATCGTCGAACGGCGCTACATCGTGCCGGGTGACGAGAGCGGCACGCCGGTAACGGAGGCGCAGGTGGGCGATCTGCTCCAGGTGCGGCTGACGATCATCGCGCCCAACGATCTGCACTACGTCGTGATCGAAGACCCGATTCCGGCTGGCACGGAAGGCGTGAACCCGAACCTGAACACCGAGCAGCAGATTGGCACGCGCCCCGGCCTGGTCGAAAATGACCCGTTGAGCCAGGGCTGGGGCTGGTGGTGGTTCAGCAACATCGAGTTCCGCGACGAAAAAGTGGTGCTGTTTGCCACCTATCTGCCCGCCGGGACTTACGAGTACCAGTACAGCATCCGCGCCGGGCTGCCTGGCACGTACAACGTCATCCCGGCGCAGGGTTACGAATTCTACTTCCCGGAGGTCTACGGGCGCAGCGCGGGCAGCACCTTCACCGTCCTGCCGGCGGCGGAGTAGAAGAAAAGGCGTAACGCAAAGGCGCAAAGAAGCAGAGGCGCAGAGGAAACTGTAGGGGCGGCCCTACGTGGCCGCCCTAGGACAAAACATATCGGGTATTCGTAGGGGCGGGTTTAGAAACCCGCCCCACCGGTGGGTACGCTGTACGGACACGATCTATCGTGTGTCCCTGCAAAATTCAGAGTTTCGAGGGGAACGCCCCATGTCCGACCCCCTCCTCCCCATCCGGGAGGCTATCAAAACCGGTGACAAAGCCCACGCGCGGGAACTGCTGCGCCCGCTGCTGAAGGCCGAACCCACTGCCGAACTGTGGTATCTGGCGGCTTATGCCTGCGAAAGCCGCGACCACGCCCGCCAATGTCTGAACCGCGCCATCTTCTACGACCGCGACCACCACCCGACCCGCCGCGCGCTGGCGCAGTTGGAGTCCGGCGCGGGCACGCTGCCGCCACTGGACGCGCCCGCTGCGGTGCCGGTCGCTATCCCTGAACCGCTGATCGAACCTCCGCTTAACCGGCCAGCAAGAGCCAGAACCCGGCCCAAACGCACCGGCCCACCCTGGGGACTGATCGGCTGCGGCGGCTCGCTGCTGCTCAGTCTGTCGCTGTCGTATGTGGTGCTGACCTATCTCGACTCGCCCATCGCCGCGCAGGTGCGCGCCGTCCTCCGCGGCGAAGTCGGCGCGCCGACGCAGGGGGAGGGTACGCCGGTGTTTGGCGCTGCGCCGGGGATGAATGCGCCGCCGGGCGCGTTTGTCGTGCAGCCGAGCAAGAGCGCCGAGATCAAACGCCAGCAGCCGGCCAGCGATGTGATGGACGCCGGCAAAGCCCATGAATACACATTTGAAGCCTACCAGGGTGAAGAACTGGCGATTGGCATCCAGTTCCTCTCGCCGACTGCCCGACAGGTTGGCGCGAACGTGGCCGTGATTGACCCCGACGGCCTGAACGCCGAAAGCCGCTGCCAGCGCGATTTTATCCTCACCGACGGTTCCAGCGTGGCCTTTATCTGTCAGGTGCATAAAAGCGGCACCTGGAAACTGCACATCTTCGGGCGCGATGGCGAAAGCACCGGCGTGTACGTTGTCACCTATGAGCGGATGTGAGCAAAAACCGTATTCCCGGTGTACCAATTTCAGAAAGCCCTCGCTTTTGGGGGACAGCGGCACGGTGGGAACTGATACGCTGCGGCTAACGTCTTAGCTGTGACAGTGTAGGGTCTTTATGTGAGCATTTCCGTACATTTTATCTTCCAGCATTATTGGCATCGTTATCATGCCAGCGGAGTCATTCATTATGGAACGACGTGCGTTTGCGGTATGGGCAGTCGGTATCGGTCTGGTGCTGGGGGTACTGGGCAATATCTTCTTCTACGGGCGGGTGATCGGCCTGTCTTTCCCGGTGTTCGCGCTGCTGGGCACGGTCGCCGTGCTGGCGTCCGCGCGTCCGGCACGGCAGCCCTTACGCCCGCGTAATCTGTGGCCACTGCTGCCGCTGCTGTTTTTTGCGGTCATGGTCGCGGTGCGCGCCGACGAACTCATCACGGCGCTGAATGTGCTGGCGGTGCTGGCGCTGGGCGGCCTGGTGCTGTATTACCTGCCGCTGGCGCGCCCGCTGGATGAGGACTCATTTCAGGAGCACATGCTGAATACGCTGGAAGCCGGTTTCGCGCTGCCGGGTCACGCGGCTCATGAGGTGCGCCAGTCGTGGGACTGGCTGCGCGAGCGGCGGCACCATCGCGGCGGAACGGCGGCCTCGGTGCTGCGCGGGCTGATGTTTGCCGCGCCGGTGATTCTGGTGTTTGTGTTCCTGCTGGGTTCAGCCGATGCCGTCTTTGCGAAATATACGGCGGACGCCTGGAACAGCGTCCGGCAGTTGTTGGGCTTGCAGACGATGGGCGACATGCTGCCGCGTCTGCTGGTGACGCTGTTCATCGCCGGCCTGGGCACCGGCGCGATTGGTTTCGCCTGGGCGCGGCAGGCGCGCGCCGCTCGAACGACCCGGCGCTATGTCGTCACCGGCGGCCAGACAGCCGAAATCCCGCCCGCCCCGGAAGATGAAACCAGCGAAACCACGCTCGAAGCCGAAGCCAAAGCCAAACCCGGCATCAAGCTGGGTATGATCGAAACCGGGATTATCCTGGGCAGCGTGGTGGCCTTATTTGCCGTGTTCGTGGTGATTCAGTTCGCCTATTTCTTCGGCGGGCAGGAAACGATCACCGTGCAGGGTTTGACCTACGCCAACTACGCGCGGCGTGGTTTCTTTGAACTGGTCGCCGTTTCGGTGCTGACGCTCGGCCTGGCGTTGGGGCTTGACCGCGTGACGGTGCGGCAGGAGCGCCGCGAACAGATCGCTTTCCGCGCGCTGTGTGTGGCGCTGGTCGCGCTGACGACGGTGATGCTGGTATCGGCTTCCCAGCGGATGCTGCTGTATGAGGACAGCTACGGCTTCACCCAACTGCGGGTGTACACCCATGTCTTCATGCACTGGCTGGGGGTGCTGTTCGTGGTGTTTTTGCTGGCGCTGTTCCGCGTGCGGAAGAACGTGTTTTCGCTGGGGTCGCTGCTGGTGGTCATCGGCTATCTGGTCACGCTGAATCTGATGAATGTGGATTATTACATCGCGGAACGCAACATCGCCCGTTATCACGCCGGGCAGGAACTCGATATCGCCTTCCTCAATATCCTCTCGGTGGATGCCGCCCCGGCGATTATTCCCCTGTACGCAGAGTCCGAAACGGGGACGCAGGTCAACCAGTGGGCCGGCCAGTGGCTTACGCGCAAGCTGATGACCCTCGACCGGCAGCAGCAGACCGCCAGCCTGTTTTCCGCTCATGCCGCCCGTGACAGCGCGTGGTCGCAGTTGGACACGCTGCGCGCCAGTCTGCCGGACTACGACCCGTCGCTGTACTGGGGGTCATACTACGGCTCTTACTCTGGCACGAACGATGATTTTGGCGGCAGCTACCGTTCCGGCTGGGATGTAATCGTGACCGCCGAACCACGTTAGGCTTACGTGCCGCCAGTAAATGAAGGTGGCGGGTGACTCGTCATTCACCCGCCAGAAATTCTCCGATCAGCCGGTTCACCTCGGCAGTTTCATCGTGCTGCACCCAGTGGGTTGCATCAGGGAAAAACACCAGCCGTCCATTGTCGCACAGGTCAATACTCTGCTGCGCCAGCGATTTTTCCAGGGCGATGTCCTGCTCGCCCCACAGCATCAGGGTTGGCGTCGTGATCCGTACCGGTGCACGGCTGACCAGTTCACCGTGTTTCGGCTGTGTCGCGCTGCGGCCCGCTGCTCGATACCAGTTGATCATGGCCGTCAGCGCGCCCGGCTGTGACCACGCCTGCCGGTATGCGGCCAGTTCCTCCGGCGTGAAGGTGGTGGATTTTCCGCTGCGGCTCATCGCCTGTTCCAGCCCGCGCGCGTGATTAAACCCCAGCAGGGTCTCCGGCAGCCGGGGAATCTGGAAAAAGAAGATATACCAGCTTTTCAGAATTTGCCGCCAGTCGCCGGCCTGATAGGCTTTGGCCGCCAGCGTGGGATAGGGCACATTGAGGATCGCCAGCTTATGCAGCCGGTCGGGGAACAGCGTCGCCACCCACCACGCGACCGCCGCACCCCAGTCGTGGCCGACCAGATACACACGCTCGTAACCCAGCGTGTCCAGCAGCCCGACGACATCCCGCGCCAGTTCGCTGATACGGTAGGCGCTGATCGCCTTCGGTTTGTCGCTCAGGTTATAACCACGCTGGTCGGGTGCGATGACCCGAAAGCCGCGTTCCGCCAGATACGGGATTTGCCGCCGCCAGCCGTACCAGAATTCGGGAAAGCCGTGCAGCAGGATAACCGGCGGGCCGTCCTCTGGCCCCGCCACAACGGTATGAAGGGTAACACCGTTGGACTTCAGATACTGGTGTGTTAAATTTTCGTAGAGTGCTGCCATCAATAAGCCTCAGGTGTGCCGGCACGAATTGTGAAAAGCGTAACAGTACACCGGATTTTGTGCAACCGCTTGGTCATCAGGAGAATTCATGCACATCGAACACGTTGCGATCTGGACCCATCATCTGGAACGGCTGAAGGATTTTTACACGCGCTACTTTAACGCCGCGCCGAGCAGCAAATACACCAACTCGTTCACCCGTTTCGAGTCGTATTTCCTGACCTTTGACACTGGCGCGCGGCTGGAACTGATGCAGATGCCGGGGGTAGCCGATGGCTTAAATGACGCTGAACGCCAGTTCACGGGTTACAACCATCTGGCATTTGCGGTCGGCAGCCAGGCGGCGGTGGATGCGCTGACCGAAGAACTGCGCCGCGCGGGCTGCCGCATCATCGGTGAACCGCGCCGCACAGGGGATGGGTACTACGAAAGCGTGATTCTCGACCCGGACGGCAACCGCGTCGAGATAACCATTTAAGGGCCAAAAAAAACGGGGAAGGTCTGTGATGACCCTCCCCGATCAACGGCTTAGGTCAGCAGCGCGAATACTCGCACGACAAACATTTTTCGCACCCCTCAATCCGCACCAGTGTGGCAAGGCCGCAGTCCGGGCAGATGTCCGCGCCGGACAGGATGCCGTGCGCCGGGATGCCGTTGGCGCTGGCTTCGGGGTGTTCCGGTTCAGCGTGTGGTGTGCTGCCGCCGTTAATCATCGGCAGTTTCAACTGCTGTTCGGGGTTGGCCGGGTAATAGTGTTCCAGCAGCGCGCCTGCCACCGCGTCCGGCAGCGACAGCACGCGGTTTGGCCCCAGCCCCACCGCCCGCGAGCCGCCGATACCCTGAAGCTGATCTATCACCAGCTTGAGCATTTCCTTGCGGTTCTGCGGCGCGGTTGTCCGCAGTTGCAGCGAGATCATGCGCCCCAGACCTTCCGCGTCCGCCTGCAAATCGCTGCCCGCTTTGCCTACGGTGATGAACACTTCAAACGGGTTGCCATGCTCGTCGGTGTTCATCGTAATGAAGGCTGTCCCAAACGGCGTCTTGCGGCTGGCCGTCACGCCGGCCAACTGGCGCGGGCGCGGATATACCCGGTGCGGTGTCACCACCTGCTCGACCGGCTTATTTTCGTCCACCGGTGCTTTCTTCGCTGTTTCGTCCTTGAGGATCAACACCTGCTCATCGCGGCTGCCATCCCGGTAGACCGTCCCGCCTTTGCAGCCCAGATCGTACATCAGTTCGTACAGGGCGCGTGTCTGCTCAATGGTGTAGTTATTCGGCAGATTCGCCGTCTTGCTGATGCTGCTGTCCACCCAGCGTTGAATCGCGGCCTGCACTTTTACATGTTCTTCAGGCGTCAGTTCCATCGCGGTGACAAAGTATTCCGGCAGTTCAGTATCGTCAGGATGCTGCTCAAACCATTCCTGCACCAGCGGCACTTTTTCCTCATGCACACCCAACCGGCTCTTGCGGAAGTACGTCCATGAGAAGAACGGTTCGATACCCGTAGACGTATTCACCATCGTTCCGGTCGTGCCCGTCGGCGCCTGAGTCAGCAGCGTGACATTGCGGATACCGTGTTTTTTCACTTTATCACGCACAGCTTTCGGCATGGACTTCATAAAGCCGCTCTGGGTGAACTTCTTCGCGTCGAACTGCGGAAACGCGCCTTTTTCCTGCGCTAGTTCCACCGACGTTTCATAGACCACCCGCGCCAGGAAACCGTACAGTTTGTCAATGAACTTCACCGACACATCGCTGCCGTAGCGGATTCCCAGGCGAATCATCAGTTCCGCCAGTCCCATGTTATTCAGGCCGACGCGCCGTTCGCTCATCTGCTGCTGGCGGTTCGCCTCGAAGAAATACGGCGTGCTGTCAATCACATTATCCAGGAAGCGGGTGGCATACCGCGCCGTCTGTTCCAGTTCGTCCCACTTCACATCGTGCTGCGCTTCGTCGTAGAACTTCGCCAGGTTGATCGCGCCGAGGTTGCACACGCCAAACGCTGGTAATCCTTGTTCACCGCAATCAAAAGAGACATAACCATTCGTCACCCACGTGAGCGTATTTGGCTCGTACACGTCGAATACTTCTTCTTCGCGCTCCGTATCCTGAATGGAAATGACGGAAGCTGTCCATGTACCACCCAGATAGTGCCAATCCTCAGCGATTTCCTTCAACCGCGCTGCTTTTTTCGGATGGGTCAATCCAATTTCACTGTAGAACCGCGCGATGCCCTCGTTCATGATGACAACGTCATATTTGACACCCGTTCCAAGCATGGAACGGCCATCGTATTCGAGACCTTCTTCGCGTCTGATCGTATAAACCCGCCCATGAATGCCAAATTGAAGCAACAGTAGTCGTACCTGCTGGGCTAATTCGTAGGAAGCTGTGCTGAAACGTAACATCGGATTATCACGTTTCAGCAGCACATTCCCATCGGTAGAGAATAGACCATCCAGCAGCCCTGCCAGAAAGTCCCGATCTAAAGTCATGAACGCCGATGGGATAACTTTCTGCGGCGCTTTGACATTCGGGATCATGCCAATCTTAAGCAGCAGCGTCGAAAGCTTATAACATTCCAGTCGAACAGATTGGTGCAGGGCAACAACACCATTTGGCAAAGTAATATCTTTGCTGGTGTGTGATACGCTCGTATGGATGCCCAACTGCTTCTCCAGCAGCGACTGAAACTGCTGCATCCATTCCGTCTCATGCGCGCCGAAAGCAACTTTACACTGATTGGAGTGGCTGTTTCCGCTGGGTAACTGGCGTAATGTGCCGTCGCCAATAACCACACCGGCGAGCAATCCCAGTGTGCGATCATAAAAATCAGCGACGTTTAGCTGGCGTTTCCGAATGTAGTGAAGGGCTTCTTCCGGCAGGCGGCGGCGAGCGCCAAATGCCTCGTTGGGCGAAACAAGAATTTTGTCGCCTTCACGTAGATCGGCTACTGCTACCCATTCGTACTTCTTGCCTCGCACCGCCTTCAGCTTATGGTCAGCCGTACATTCCAGATGCCCACCATCCGAAAACTCAACGCGGTAAATTCGCTGTACCCCGTTGTTATAAACCTTCTCAATCGGTTTCAGCCCGGCGGGAGTACGAATCTTCATACCCGGCTGCAAATCACGCGCTCTGGTATAACCGAATTCCGTTGCAACCGGTGTATCGCCAGTCACACACGGATTCGTGCTGATAATCGGCGCGAAGTACCAACTGTTCGACATTTTGTTATAACGTTCGCGGAAAAAGACCCCCGGCTCGGCGCTGGCCCACGCGCTTTCGATGATCGCGTTCCACACCTCGCGTGCTTTCACCGTGCGGTAGGTGATCACATTCCGCCCGGACGCCATCCACTTTTCCAGATCGCCGTCCCACACCTCGTCATAACCGGGTTCGCTGGTATCCGGGAAACGCAGCGTCCAGTCGCCATCGGCCTTGACCGCCTCCATCAGCTTGTCCGACACGCCCACGCTGATATTCGCATTGGTGATCTGGCCGGCCTTACGCTTACTGTTGATGAAGTCGAACACGTCAGGGTGCCAGTCGTTGAGGATCAACATAAGTGCTCCGCGCCTAGACCCACCTTGCTCTATTAGCCAAGTAACGAAGCTATAAAGAGCACCACATGATACCGCCCCACTCGACCGGCCATTCACGCCCTTGACATATGCATGGCGCGGGCGCAGGCTGGAAATTTTTATCCCCACGCCGCCGCCGCGTGACATTATTTCGGTCATCTGCCTTAAGGTTTCAATGATGCCGCCGCGCGAGTCGCGGGGGCTGTCAACCACGTAACAATTATAAAAGGTTAATTCCTGATCCGTCCCAGCCGCCGTCAGGATACGCCCGGCAGGCACGAACTTCCAATCGTCCAGCAGCCAGCGGAAACGTTCCGCCCACGTCTCTTGCAGTTCCGGCGTGCTTTCAACCGCAGCAATGCCGGCGGCCACCCGATCCATCATCTGCCCCGGATCGGTCTCCAGCGGCTTGTCCACGTTTTCGATGTCCCGCTCAACAGTCTCACCGTCCAGCAGTTGAACCTGCACCCTGGGCAGATCAAGCGCCGTGATCGTGCCAATTTCGCGCTGGCCGGTTTTGCCATCCACTACGACGATGACTGTATCCCCCACCGCCAGCGTCGAGCGCGTCATATCCTTCTGGGCATACCGGTCCAGAAAGATTTTATATCCCAGTTCGTGTAAGGCATTTCGCTGCGCGGCTTTGGACTGCACCATTGTCACACCTTTCGATAATGAAAACATATGTTCTTTTCGCACTTACAAACAAGCTATAGATGCGAAACCCCCACACTGCTTGCTATGGGGGCGGAATTAAGTAGATGTGGGTTGTAGAAATACGCCTGTCTATAGGCTGTACTTTAGCATGATGCGACCGGCTTTGCTACCGGATTCCACGACGTTTTGGTTAGAAAATGGTAGCCTGTTGTAACGATTTTCCCACAAATCCCATCATATCCCACACGGCGCGCGGAAGGCTCAACTGGCATATAATTGAACATTGACCGGCCTCTACGCCTCAAGGAATAGCTGTGCTTCGTGCCGCCGTCTTTCGTCTTTTACGCGGTCTGATCTCCCTGTTCCGTCCGCCATCTGCCGCGCTGGAACTGGCCGCGCTGGTACTGCTGTGGCTGCTGTATCTGGCGCTGGCCGTACCCATCCCGGCCAGCGGCAGGTTCGGCGGGCTGGATGTCTCCGGCGTAGTTCAGGCCTGGTTCGACCCCGGCTTCCGCCAGCCCGGCATCGAGCATGAGCGCCTGGCCGGGACGCTGCTGCCCGTCGAAATCGGCCTGAAACGTTACGGCCATATCCCCACCTGGAATCCCTATCTGAACGGCGGGCAGCCGGTCATCAACAACGCCTTCAGCTATCTGTTTAACCCGGTCTACAGCCTGCCGGTGCTGCTGCTGGGCGGCGTGCAGGGCAGCAAACTGGCGACCGCGCTGGCGCTGCTGGTCGCCGCCGTCAGCATGTGGGCGCTGGCGCGGGCGGTCGGTACAGGCGGCGTAGGGCGTGTAACCGCCGGGGCGCTGTACATGGGCAGCGGCGGGTTAGCCGCCAAGTTCTATACCGGTCATTTCCAGCTTGGTCTCAGTCTGGCATGGCTGCCGCTGGTCTTTGCCGGCCTGTGGTGGACGCTGCGCCGCCGCGACCGGCGCGCGCCGGCGGTCGTGCTGGCGGTCGCCTTCGCGCTGCTGTTTACCTCCGGCAATATCTATTACACGCTGCACGCGCTGGTCGGCTGTACCGTGATCCTGGCCGCGCATCTGCTGGAACGGGAAGCCGGGCGCTGGGCTGTCCAGTGGTGGCGGCTGCGGCGGGTCGTGATAAGCGCGGCCTTCGCCGTTGGCCTGTCGGCGCTGGCGTTCCTGCCGGTGCTGGCGACGGCGCGTTTCATCATCCACGAAGGCGACCGTGACCTGCTCAACCGCTACAGTCTGGCGCAGGCTGCCATCAACCTGATCTATCCCTGGGAACAGTGGCAGCCTTTGTTTGATGAAGTGCCGCCATCGAATATGTTTGTAGTGGTAGACTATAACCATATCGGCCTCGCGCCGTTTGTGCTGATCGCCTGCGGCGGCCTGCTCGCGGCGCGGCGCATCCGGGCGGCGCGCATCACCTGGATCGCCCTGCTGCTCGCGCTGGTGATGATGGTGTGGGGGGCGGGGCAGACGGCGGTTGTACAAACCCTGTATGCCAGCAGTGATCTGCTGGCGCAGTTTCGTTACGTCGGTCGGGCGCTGGCAGTGGCCGCTTTGTGGTGGATTCTGCTGGCCGGTTTAGCCATTGACCGCCTGTGGTCGGCGCTGCGAACCGCGCCGGACTGGAATGCCTACGACCGGACGCGGCTGGTACGGGCGCTGACCGCCGGCGTGCTGGTCTGGCTGTACGGACTGTTTTACAGCCTTGCGCCTGCTTCGGGACGGCTGGCGCTGGCGCTGGGCAGCCTCCCCCTGCGCGCTCGACTGGATGACCTGCGGTTTACCACGCTGGCGGAAGTCACCGATGGCCTGTGGGTCTGCCTGCTGGCGGCGGTCGCGCTGGATACGCTGCTGCTGGCAGCGGCGTGGCTGTTCCGCTGGACGCCGGCGCGCCGTCACGGCTGGCGCGGTTTTGCCACACGCGGTCTGCGGCTGATCGTTCTGTTCGCGGCCTGTATCAGCATTGGCGACGTGCTGGCAACCAACAGTTCTCTGCTGCCGCTGAGTCCGTCATTGGGCAGTTTCACGGCGCTGTACGACTACATGCACCAGGCCGAGCCGGACACCCCCTTCCCCATGCTGCAAGAACCGCATGTGCCGATGGCCTTTGATGCCTATTACGCGGAAGTCCGTAACTGGGGACTGTCGGAAGGCTGGCACCCCGGCGCGATCACCGGCATTATCCCCGCCCACATCATGGAACTGCCACGCTGGGCGATTGTGTCGAATGTTTACGGCGGCGGGTCGCGAGCCTTCGCCGAAGAATTTGTGCAGACGCTGGGCTACCAGCTGCGTTACTGCGCCACGCTTGCGCCCCAGCCACCCGGCATTAACCCTTGCGCCGTTGAGGCCGAAATCCCTTACACTGCCGTCCTGTACGAACAACCGGACGCGCTGCCCTACGCCTTCCTCGTACCGGCGGAAACACTGATGATCGCGCCTGACACCCTGACATATGACACGGTGCAGCCGGTTAGCCTGATTTCGCACCAGCAGGATACCATCACACTGGTGGCGGAACATCCGGCTGACGACCGTGACTATTACCTGGCTGTACGGGAAACGCATTTTCCCGGCTGGCTGGCCTTCGCGGATGGCCTGCCAGTAGACAGCGTGACGCTCGCGCCGGACACCGGCGGCGGTTATTCCGAGGGGTTCATCGGCGTGCGACTGCTGCCGGGCCAGCATACCTACACGCTGCGTTTCCAGCCGCCGGGGCTGGCGGCCGGCCTGGTTATGTTTCTCGTCACGCTGGTAGTGATCGCCTTCTACCTGCTGCCATACCCCCACAAAAAAAGCCAACCGGAAAATCCGGCTGGCTCTTCGATGAATGACTATAGACGAATGACTACAGACTAACGGCTATTTCCGCTTGCGTAAGAAGGTCGGAATATCAATATCGTCGTCATCGTAGACACGGGCAGACGGATCCGGCTGCGGTGGCGGCGGGCTGGCCGGGCGCGGCTGCGGCGGTTGATACGCCGGCGGCTGCGCGGGCGGCTGTTCGTGCTGCACCGGCTGCGGCTGGCGCGGCGGCTGGAATGGCTGCGGCGCCTGGTACTGCTGCTGCGGCTGGCGCTGCGCGGGCTGGCGCGGCGGCATCGTCGCCTCTACCTTACGCGCCGCGCGGCTGTGCTCAAAACCCGTAGCGATCACGGTGATTCGCACCTCGTCGCCCATGTTCTCATCAATCTGCGCCCCGAAGATCAGGTTACATTCGGGGTGCGCGCTTTCCTTGATAATCGCCGCCGCCTCATTCACTTCAAACAGGCTGAGGTTCGGGCCGCCGGTGATGTTAAACAGGATGCCCCGCGCGCCGTCAATCGTCACATCCAGCAGGCCGCTGCTGATCGCCGCATCGGCGGCGCGTCGGGCGCGGTCGTCGCCGTCGGCGCGGCCAACGGCCATCAGCGCCGCGCCGCCTTCCGACATGATAGTACGCACGTCGGCGAAGTCCAGGTTAATCAGCGCCGGAACGGTGATGAGTTCCGAAATGCCCTGAATACCCTGCCGCAGCACGTCGTCGGCCAGCGAAAACGCCTGCTGTAAGCTGGCGCGTTTGTCAGCGATTTGCAGGAGGCGGTCATTCGGAATGACGATGAGCGTATCCACCTGGCTTTTGAGCGTTTCAATCCCGGATTCCGCGCTCTGCATCCGGCGCGAACCTTCGAAACTGAACGGCTTGGTGACCACACCAATCGTCAGCGCGCCGAGTTCCTTCGCAATCTGCGCGATAATCGGTGACGCGCCGGTGCCGGTGCCGCCGCCCATACCACTGGCGATGAACACCATATCCGCGCCGCGAATGACCTCGTATAGTTCGTCGGCACTTTCCTCGGCGGCTTTGCGGCCAATCTCAGGATTCCCACCTGCGCCCAGCCCGCGTGTCAGCTTGTCGCCAATCCGCACGCGCGTTTTCGCTTTGGACAGCATCAACGCCTGGTTGTCGGTGTTGACAGACACAAACTCAACCCCGCCCAACCCCTCGTTCACCATCCGGTTGATGGCGTTGCCACCCCCGCCGCCCACGCCAATCACTTTAATCTGGGCGAAATTCTCCCCAGGTGTGAATTCGTCCATCATCTGCCCCTGGCCTCCTGTAACGTCATTTCCTGCCTGTATCGCCGGAATATTTCTTATTGTACGCGGAACGCCCCGTTTCGCAAATGCGCCCCGCAGCGGGTTCCACTAGTACGCTTGTACCTGTTATATAGGAGCGCACGGCGGTGCGTCCCTACCCATCACCCGTTCTCACCATCCGCCGGCAGCAGCCGCTTGAACAGCCCGCCGATGACCTGCCCGATCTTACTGCCCGGCAGCGCCGTATTCGTGGGCGGCGTGGGCCGCGCGATGGTGTCCATCTTCAGCCCCAACCGCAGCAGGCCAACCCCGGTGCTGTACGCCGGGTTTCGCAGCGCGTCCGCCATGCCCGTCAACCGCTCCGGTTTCCCGACCCGCACCGGCAGCCCCAGTTCCCGCGCGGCCACTTCCCGCAGCCCTTCAAGCTGCGCGCAGCCGCCCGTAATCACCGCCCCGGCGCGCAGCAGGCCGTCATAGCCGGAACGTTTGATTTCCTTCCGCACATTTTCGAAGATTTCCGCCACGCGCATTTCCACGATTTCCGCCATCGCGTACCGCTGCACTTCGACCGGCATCCCCTCGCCAAATGGCTCCACCAGAAACGTTTCCAGCGAGTCCACCGCCCGCTGCAAGGCGTGGCCGTAATGGATTTTTACGGCTTCGGCCACGTCAAACGGCACGTGCATCCAGTGGGTGAGATCGTTGGTAATCAGGTCGCCGCCAATGGGAATCACGGCGGTATGCCATACCGTCCCTTCAATGAAAATCGCCATGTCGGTTGTGCCGCCGCCGATGTCAATCACGACCGCGCCCATCTCTTTTTCCTCGTCGGTCAGCACGGCCTCGCCGGATGCCAGCGGATTGAGGATGAAACGGTCTACCGACACCCCCGCCGCCTCGACCGACTGTTCCAGGTTCGCCACGCTGGTAGATGACGCGGTGATAATGTGCGCTTCCACCTCCAACCGGAAGCCGTGCATCCCAATCGGGCTGCGAACGCGCTCCTGCCCATCCAGCGAATAACTGCGCGGCACGATATGCAGCACCTCGCGGTTATGCGGAATGGCAATCGCCCGCGCCGCTTCCATCGCTTTATCGAGATCATCGAGATTCACGCCGCGCTGCCCGGCGATGCCCACTACACCGCGACTGTTGAGCGAGGCGATATGACTGCCCGCCACGCTGACAAACGCCCGCGCGATGTCAAACCCGCTGCTCTTTTCGGCCTTATGCACCGAGGCGGAGATCGCGGCGGTTAGCTGCGACATATCGTTGACGACGCCTTTTTTCATGCCGGCGCTGGGTTCCAGCCCCACGCCGACCACAAAAATATCGTCGGGCCGTACCTCGGCCACAATCGTGCAGATTTTTCGTGTTCCTACGTCTAACGCAACAGCCAGGTCACGCATGAATTAGCGCCCCCACAGGACGGTATAAAACGGCGCATCCGGATTCACCACATTTACCTCTCGCGGTTGAATCCCGCGCGACATGAGATTCCGTATCAGTGTCTCATAAACCACCAGTTTGACCGGCATATCGGTGCCCGTGCCAAACCACCCTTCCCAACCGTTGCCATCCTGGTAGCCCAACCCTTTATACGGGTTATAGCGCAGCACGTCAATATTCGGGCGCAGTGATTTCAGTTGCAGCGCGCCGGTCACAGCCTCCAGCGGCACGGCCACATTGGGACCCAGCGGCCCTTCCACCGAACTATCCACAATGACCCGCACCAGATCGGGCCGGTCTTCGCGCTGGCGCATCACCCGCCCCTGAATGTCAACCCACACCGCCACGCCGGCCTGTTCCCATACCACCGCCGGTTCACGTTCCTGAATCACAATCTGTACCATATTCGGCGGCCAGCCAACCACAACCTGCGCGTCGGCAATCGTGGGAGAGCGCAGGATGCTGCGGCGCACTTCGTCCGGGTCTACCCAGAACACATGCAGGTTGGCGATATTCGCCAGCGCAAACACTTCCTCTTTGGTGGTATACCGCAGCCCGCCGACGGCCACGCTGTGAATGTAAAAAATATCCAGCGCGAAAAACAGCACCAGCACCAGCGTCAGGCTGAGAACGATCAGGCCGCTGAACACCCGCCAGCTCATGCCGCTGCGGCTTTCCGTGCCATGCTGCACGACCGGTGTGCTGGCAGGCGTGGCAATCGTCCCACGCAGCACGCCCGGCTCGCGCGCTGCGCGCCGTTTCTCTCGCATCCGTAACGCCATACTGGTTTCTGTTATATCCTCATTCTATCCCACATTATCCCACAACCTGCCGCAAAACCACAAATGCCAAAGTTGAGATTCCGTAGGGACTGCGCTTAGATACCGTGAATAATCCATGTCTGTCAGGATATGGCGCTGCCATGTCACCGATATTCCTCATCTTACGCCTCATTCCAGTCGCCCACCAGTTCAACTTCCAGTTCCAGTTCCACGCCTGTTTTTTCATACACGGTCTGCTGCGCGTGGCGGATGAGCGCGGCGTAGTCGCTGGCGGTAGCGCCGACAGCGTTCACAAAGAAGTTCGCATGAACCGGCGAAATCTGCACGCCGCCGATCCGCGTGCCTTTTAATCCGGCAGCCTCGATCAACCGTCCGGCGTAATCCCCCGGCGGATTTTTGAAGATGCTGCCCAGACTCGCGCCCGGCGGCTGCGTCCGTTTGCGATAGGCGACGAATGCATCCATCTTCGCCTGAATCGCCGCCGGATCACCCGGTGGCAGCGCGAACATCGCCAGCAGCACCAGAAACCGCCGGTCGTGCCGCGCCTTCAGCACCGATGAACGGTAGCCAAACACCAGTTCCTCGCGGGTAAGTATCTGCGCTCCGGCGTCGGCGTCCAGCACCACCGCTTCGCACAGGTTCGCGGCCATATCGCTGCCATGCGCGCCCGCGTTGTTGACCACCGCGCCGCCGACCGTCCCCGGCACGCTGGCCGCCCACTCCAGCCCGGACAGCCCCCGCGCGGCGCACTTCCGCGCCAGCACCGTCAACCCCGCGCCGCCCGTCGCGCTGACGTTGCGCCCGTCGTGCCAGTCGCCAAACGTGATTTCCGCCACATCATTGATGACGATCAGGCCGCGAAAGCCGCTGTCGGCTACCAGCACGTTCGCGCCGCCGCCCAGCACGCGCACCGGCACGCCCTGCGCCCAGGCCGCCGAAACCACCGCTACCAGTTCATCGGTGGACTCCCGCGCCACGTACAGCCAATCCGCCGGGCCGCCCAGCCGCGCGGCGGTATAACGGGCAAGGACTTCGTTGTGTAGTATTCGGGAAACGTAAGGCGGGGGAAGGGTTAACATACAAAAAAGGATTCAACGCAAAGGCACGAAGGCGCAGGGAAGTTTCCAGTTACCAGTCACCAGTTGCCAGATAAAACTGGTAACGTTCTTGACGGAGGCTAAAGCCACCCGACAATTGAACAAAGCCTGCTGAAGCAGGCCAGGAATTAAATTCCGAGAAAATTGTAGGGGCGACCCTGTGTGGTCGCCCGTCGGGAGCGCACACAGGCGCTCCCCTACAGTTTTCCTTGTTAATTTTCCAGAAAGCATAAGCTGAATCCGGTCCCCGTCCGCTTCAGCGGACATTTTTCTTCAGCCGGACGCTTGATCCGGCGTGACAGGCACGAAATAACAATCATCCCTTCGCCTCCAGCCACTTCACATACTCCACGCCAATCTGCGGCGCGTCACCCGCGCTCATGATGATGATCGCAGCGGGCGCTTGTACGCCTTCACGCAGCGCGGCCACCGCGTCGGCAAAGGTCGGCGTGTGGCGCGCGTCGGGATGCTGTATCGCCGCCACCAATGCCGCACTGGTTACACCCTCTACCGGCTGCTCACGCGCGGCGTAGATGTCCGTCACCAGCACATGATCGGCGTTTACAAACGCTTTTATAAAATCATCCCATAGGGCTTGCGTGCGGCTAAACGTGTGCGGCTGCCATACCGCCCAGATGGTACGATCAGGATACCGCTGTTGCGCGGCTTCGAGTACCGCGCGAATCGACATCGGGTTATGGGCGTAGTCGTCAATAATGGCGATGCCGTCCACATCAGCACGCAGTTCAAACCGCCGCGCGGGGGGAA
>JARKOK010000371.1 GCA_029975765.1 Aggregatilineales bacterium | reverse complement strand
GCGGTCGAGATCGGTTTTGGCCGGGTCGCGCTCACCTTCCGCCTGGCCGGGTGTTCGTCCAACTTTTGTGGCCGTATTGCGGTCGCGTTCACCTTCGGCCTGGTCGGCAGGCACCTCATATTCCGGTTCTGTCCGGTTCCTGTCATCGGACTGCTTATCAGGCATCATGACACCTCACAAATGTTGTTTTCGGTGGCGGGCGATAGGTAAGAGATTCAACCGTTAATGACTTCGCCGCCATTCGGGTGCAAAATCTGCCCGGACATGTAGGACGAATCATCCGAAGCCAAAAAGACAAAACTCGGTGCGACCTCTTCGGGCTGCCCGGCACGACCGAGCGGCACGTCCGAACCAAAGGCAGCGACTTTATCCGGTGGGAAGGTGGACGGAATGAGCGGAGTCCAGATTGGCCCCGGCGCAACCCCATTTACTCGGATTTTCTGATCAGCCAGTGCCAGCGCCAGCGATCGCGTGAAAGCCACAATCGCCCCTTTGGTAGATGAATAATCCAGCAGTTTGGGGCTGCCCCGGTAAGCTGTGACCGACGTTGTGTTGATGATGGCGCTGCCTGCTGTTAGATGCGGTATGGCTGCCTGTACCATGAAGAAATAGGAGAAGATATTGGTGCGGAAGGTGCGTTCTAACTGTTCCTGCGAAATATCCGAAATGTGCTCCTGAGGATGCTGTTCGGCGGCGTTATTGACCAGTATATCCAAGCGTCCCAGCTCACGGATGGTTTGTTCGACGATCTGCCGGCAGTGTGCCGCGTCACCTATATCACCGGCAATGAGCAGACAGCGCCGGCCTTCCTGTTCGACCTGCCGTCTGGTTTCTTCGGCATCCTTATGTTCGTTCAGGTAGGATATCACAACCTGCGCACCTTCTTTGGCGAACATGATCGCGACGGCGCGGCCAATGCCGCTGTCGCCGCCGGTGATGATGGCAACTTTGTCACGCAGTTTGCCGCTCCCCTGATAGCTGTGGTCTTCGGCCCTGGGCAGGGGTGTCATTTGCGATTCGATGCCGGGCTGCTGGCTTTGCTGCTGCGGGGGCTGGAGCGGTTTCTGCTGTTGTTGGCTCATTGTTTGTTCCCATCCGTATGTCTGTTATTGATGCGGCTGATACGGCCACCAGAGAATCGGGTGGTGTGCCTGTGACACTCGGTATTGATGTTGAGACCTTCAGCATAACGCGATTAACGACCGCTGAACATTCACCCCCTGGCTAGACCTGGATAGGTCAAGTGGGGGAATTTCAGGTGGTTTGAGATGCTCATTTTGAGCCATCGTGGAAGTTTGCGCTGTTATTCCTACACGAACTATACAGATGAAAGTTATAAATGGTTAAGTTACCGTCTATAACAGAGGTCGTGAGGAATGGACTATCCACCAGGAGAAAACGTTCAAGTGAAGACCCCGTTTATGACATTGAACGGAAGGCTGACTGTGCCGCCCAACAGCCGGGGTGTGGTGCTGCTGCCGTTGGATTATGCGCGACATGAATTCTTTGTACGGGAACTACTGGAGGACGGCTTTGCGACGCTGGCCGTTGACTTACCCGGAGGGAATACGCTATCAGGTGAGGCTGAGACCTCGGTGCCGCTGGCAAGCCATGTTACTGCTGTGACGGATTGGCTGGCGGAGCAGCGCGCGACACAAGGGCTGCGGGTTGGCTATGCTGGTACCGGGGAGAGCGTGGGGGCGATGCTGGCTGCCGCTGCTGATCGTGTGGAACGGGTTGGGGCGGTGGTGTCCTGCGGTGGTATGCCGAACGCTGCCGCCGATTCGCTGGCGCGTGTCGAAGCGCCGACGTTGTTTATTGTAGGGGGTGATGATGCTGTGATGGTGCAGCAGAATCAGGAAGCTCTGGCGCTGCTGCGGTCAAAGAAGCAGTTGGAAATGGTGCCGGATGTTTTTCGGATATGGGATGATGATAAGGCGCTGGAAGCCGCAGTCCGGTTGACCGTGGAGTGGTTCAGGAAATATTTGTAATGCGTGGGCGGTCTGGACTATAATCACTCTATGCCGCCGATTATTCCCTCTCCTGACCGTACCGTTTCGCTGTCAGCCCTGCGATCACTACTGCAAGAGCGTTCGGTTTTAGCCGCGCTTCAGGTATTCCACGATCAGCTAGGCAGCATTTTTCAGATTGACCTGCCGGGTTTTAAGCCCGTTATGCTGTCCGGCCCGGAGGCCGCACGTTTTGTGCTGGTCTCCTCGCGTGAAGATTTTCGCTGGCGCTCTGAGGGAGATCCGGTCACGGCCCTGCTGCGACATAGCGTGCTGGTCGAAGATGGCGATACACATGACTGGCTCCGGCGCAGTATGAATCCGGCGCTGCATAAAAGCATGATGATGCGTTATACGGAAACGATGAGCCGCTGTGCCGATGAGGTTATCTGTACCTGGGCAGATGGCAGTACCCGTGACATGCTGGTCGAGATGCGCCGGATCGCGCTGCTGATTCTGATGGAAACCCTGTTTAAGGTAGACCTGACACCTGATATGCAGCGGCTGTGGCAGCCAATTCTGAAATCCATTCAGTACATTTCGCCCGGTTTGTGGGTTATCTGGCCGGGCACGCCGCGTCCCGGTTATGCAGCGGCGCTGCGCCGACTGGATGATTACCTGTTCCAGATCATCCGGGCACGCCGCGCGACGCCTGGAACGGCTGATGATCTGCTTGGGATGCTGATAACTATCCCGGATATGACAGATGATCTGATCCGTGATCAACTCCTGACGATGTTGATTGCCGGTCATGATACCAGCACCGCCCTGTTAAGCTGGACGCTTTATCTTCTCGGCAAACACCCGGATGCAATGCGACAAGTGCAGGCGGAAGTTCTCAGCACACTGGGCCAGGAAGTCCCGACGCTGGAGATGACGGCCAAACTGGCTTATCTGGATCAGGTGCTGCATGAAGCACTGCGTTTGTATCCCCCAATTCATCTGGGGCAGCGCCGCGCGGCGGTTGACCTGGAGTTTCAGGGGTATACGATACCGGCGGGAGCGCGAGTAATGTACTCAATCTACCTGACGCACCGAATGGGCGCATACTGGGACGATCCGCACCAGTTCAGACCTGAACGATTCAATCCGGAAAACAGGCCGCAGCCATATACGTATCTACCCTTTGGCGGCGGCCCCCGCAACTGTATCGGCGCGCTGTTCGGGCAGGTAGAAGCCAAAATCGTGCTGGCGCGCATTTTGCAGCAGACTACACTGACGCTGGCGCAGGATAACGTCCATGCCCATATGGGGGCAACCCTTGAGCCGCGTCCCGGTGTAATGATGCGCATTCAGCGGCAGATACAGCGAAGCGCGGCTACCTATCCCTGAAAGCGGGGGTATTTATCAGCGCACCTGCCAGCCGGCGGCGACGACCAGTTTCATCTTCTGAATTTTGCTGGCACCGGCGCGGCCAGCAAAAACATTGTAGTGGTTCTGACGAATGGAAGTCAGGATGGCGCGGTAGATTTCGAGCGCGCTCATGACCGCCCAGCGCCCCGATGAGAGCTGCTTCACGCCTTCACGCGCTGTCTGGTAGTAGGTTTCGGCGCGCGCGATCTCAAACTTCATCAAAGCAATCCAGTTCTGATTCAAACGCTCGTTGGCTAGATCAGCTTCGGTATAACCAAAATGTTCCAGATCTTCCTGCGGGATATAGACGCGACCTCGTGACCAATCCTGGGCTACATCCCGCCAGAAGTTGCTGAGCTGCATAGCGATGGACAGCGCATCGGCCTGCGGATATACGTCCGCGACGTGAGGTGTTTCAGCGCCGAGGATATGCGCCATCGCGCGGCCAACCGGGATGGCGCTGCCATCCATGTAATGCATCAAGTCTGCAAATGTCGGAAAGCGCGTGATGCTCAGGTCCTCGATCATGGCGCGGAAGTACGGACGCATAAGGTCAGGCGAGATATGGTACTGATGAGCTGTATGGAGATAAGCGCGCAGCACCGGATGGGCGCTGTCGCCGGTTTCAAAGGCGCGCCAGTACTGGGCTTCAAAATGCTCGATAGCGGCGCGTGCCGCCGCGCCCTGGTACTGCACATCCACGATGTCGTCACCCACGCGCATCAGCGCGTACAGCGCCTCGACATGGGGGAGTTTGTCGGCTGGCAGGAAACGCGCCGCAAACGAATAATTCTTGCTGGCGGCCTGCATGATCACGCGGCAGGCGGCGTAATCCTCAGCCAGGGTATGGCTGGGTTGTACTCGAATGGTAAAAGGCGCCGCCGGCGCGTGCAGGAAGGTTTCGTGTTGTTTTAGAGCCATTCTGCAACAATCCTCTCCGTTAACAGTTTTGCGGAAATGAGCACCATTGGCATTCCGATACCCGGATATGTCCCCTGACCCACAAAGTAAAGACCTTCAATATCCCGTGCTTTGTTGTGGGGACGGAAATAGGCGGACTGGAAAAAACCCTGCGCCAGCGAACCAAAGGCTGTGCCATACACAGCATTGATGTCCTGCTGAAAGTCCAGCGGCGTATATTCGCGTTCCCACACGATATGCTGGCGCAGTTCAGGATCAACGATGCGTTCAAGCTGCGTCAAAAGCTGTTCGCGCACCAGCGGGGCCGTTTTCTGCCAGTCTATGGGCGCGGTCAGGTTGGGCATGGGAGCCAGGAGGTACAGCAAGCTGTGACCATCCGGCGCAAGGCTGGGGTCGGTCACGGTGGGTACGTTCAGATGGAACGACGGCTCATCCGGGAGTGTTTTAGTGGCAAAAATCGCGTCGAGGTTAGCGCGATAGTCTTCGGAAAAGTAGAGCGCCTGATGCTGCAAATGGCTATAGGTTTTGTCCACACCCAGGTAAAGCAGGTAGCCGGAGCAGGAATACTGCATCTGGTCAAGGCGCGAGTCAGGATAGTCTCGACGATACTGGGGTGGCACCAGACAGCGATAGGTATAGGGCAGATCGGCATTGGAAACGACCAGATCAGCCGCGATAAATTCACCTGACTCCAGCCGCACACCGACCGCGCGACCATTTTCGATCACAATCTGCTGTACTGGGGCGTTGGTGCGGATTGTCACACCCAGATCATCGGCGATAGTCAGCATGTCTTCGATAATGCTGTAAATACCGCCTTTGGGATACCACATGCCAAGCGCCAGATCAGCGTAGGTGATGAGACTGTACATCGCCAGCGCATCAAATGGCGAGAGACCCAGGAACATGGAATGAAATGAGAAAGCTTTTTGCAGCTTATCGGATTTAAAGAAACTGCCGACCTGATCGTACAGGCGCTCATAAGAGCGCGTAGCCAGCAGCTTCACGCCGGCGGCTGGATTCATGAGATCGGTAATGTGATCGTAGTTACGATCCACGAAATCCATGCCCAACGCATATTTGCGTTCGCTGGCTTTCAGGAAACGATCCAACCCGCGCGCGGCGCCGGGTTCAATTTTCTCGACTTCCTGTGCCATACGGTCAATATCCGCGTACAGGTCAACATAGGTATCGTCATGGAAGTAGACGCGGTAGTTGGGGTCAAGCCGGACAAAATCCAGCCGCTGATTAATATCCAGCCCTAACGCCTGATACGTTTCATCGAAGGCCGATTTCATCACGAGGATGGTTGGCCCACGATCCACCCGAAACCCGTTTTCCTCGATAACGCTGCTGCGCCCACCGGGGCGCGCCTGTTTGTCCAGCACCGTGACCTTGAAGCCCTGGTGCGCCAGCCGCAAGGCCGCCGCCAGGCCTCCCATTCCCGCGCCGATCACGACGATTGATTGCATGTTCGTGGCTCAACTTTCGGCAATAAACGAATGCAAGTAATGTATCCTAATTGAACAGGTTTTGTCCACTATTTTAAGGTGACTATAGGGATTTTCTTACCGCCTGTTAAACTCGATCACAGAGCGAGCAATCAGCTTACAGATACGCTTACGTTATACTGTCCATCAGAAGAATCGGTTGAGGAGTATATGCCAACACTGACCCGTTATTACATTAAGGCCGGGCTGATCTATTTCGTTGTTGCTCTATCGCTGGCGGTGGCGCTGGCAGCGCGTCCCTACCTGCGGCTGCCGGAGTCGTTTGTGGCCTTCAGCCCGGTGTATCTGCACCTGCTGATGGTGGGTTGGGTGACGCAGCTCATCTTAGGGGTAGTTTACTGGATGTTCCCCAAATATTCAAAGGAGTATCCGCGCGGCAGCGAGCGGCTGGGCTGGCTGGCTTTCTGGCTGCTCAACGCCGGGTTGATCCTGCGCGTTCTGGGTGAGCCGATGGCAGTGGTTAATCCTGGCGCAGCAGGCGGCTGGATGCTGGCGCTGTCGGCGCTGTTCCAGCTAATCGCGGGGTGGGCGGTCGTGATTAATACCTGGGGACGGGTAAAGGAACGCTGACATGCCACGATTAAGTGTGTGGATGGTACGGGCGGCGCTGCTTCACCTGGGGTGTGGTTTCACTATCGGCGCCGTGATGCTCTACCACAAGGGTAATCCGATTGATCCATCTGTCTGGCGCTGGCTGGCCGTTCACATGGAACTGCTGCTGCTGGGCTGGACGATGCAGTTGGCGATGGGGGTGGCCTTCTGGGTGATGCCCCGCCATCCCGGAACACGTAAATATGGTACGGTCTGGCTGGCATGGCTGGCGTTTGGCCTGATTAACGGCGGCGTTATCCTGACGGCTTTGAGCGGGTGGGGCGGTGCGGCGGCTTATGCGCTGGCGCTGCTGGGACGTGTACTGGAAGCGGGAGCCGCGCTGGCGTTTGCAGTGCAAATCTGGCCGCGTGTGAAAGCCTTTGGTGTACAGGTCAGCAACCCAAAACGCGAAACCTGACCTGTACCGCTGTTTTGTGAGAATTGGTACAATCGGGGGCCGGCAGTAAAATGATACCGATGTGATCCTTCTGCGAAAGGGGTTTGGTATGCGAAAGCTGGCATTCGTTATTGGCGTGTTTGTGTTGATGGTATTGGTATCGGTCAGTGTATCCGCTCAGGAGGCGACAGAGCTTTACATCACCGGTGCCTGGGCGCGCGCGACGGTCGCCGCGCCAGGTATGGGTGGTATGATGGAAGCGACCGCCGAGGCTACACCGGAGATGCGTATGGGGCACATGGGCAGCGCCGATGGTGTGAGCGCCGCCTATATGATGATTGAGAACCCCGGCAGCCTGCCCGTCCGGCTGGTAAGCGCCGCAACAAAAGCGGCTGAACTGGTCGAAATCCATGAAATTGTGATGGAAAATGAGGTCATGAAAATGCGTCCGCTGGAGAGCGGATTGGAGATTCCGGCAGGTGGCAGCGTTGAACTGAAGCCCGGTGGTTATCATGTGATGCTGATGGAACTCACACAGGCTTTTGTGCCGGGCAAGGCCATCAGCCTGACACTGACGTTTGATCTGCTGAAGGCTGACGGTACGACGAGCGGCACAACGCAGGATGTCGTTATCGGCGTGCCAATTCTGGCGGAAATGCCGATGGCGACGCCAAACGATCTGGTATTTATCAATGCCTGGGCACGCCCAACCGCTGCTGCGATGATGGCTGAAGCCACACCCGAAGCCACTCCGGCGATGGGAGGGATGGGGCACATGGGCGGTGCGGGCGGCGTGAGCGCCGCGTACATGCAAATCCTCAACCGGGGCGCGGCTGACCGGCTGGTAAGTGCGAGCACGGATGCGGCGGCGCTGGTGGAAATCCATGAAATTGTGATGGAAAATGAGGTGATGAAAATGCGCCCGCTGGAAAATGGCCTTGAGCTTCCATCGGGCGAGCGGGTCATGTTAAAGCCTGGTGGTTATCACATTATGCTGATGGAACTGACACAGGCGCTTGTGCCGGGTGACGCTATTGCGCTGACTCTGACGTTTGAGTCCGGGACAGAAGTGCTGCTTGGCGTGCCGATTTACGACGCGATGGGAATGGAATAGCAGGAACACGAATGGCGGAACAACCAGTCAAAGCGAGGATGGGGACTTATCTGCTGCTGGCGGCACTGGCTGTCGGGGTGGTCGTGATCGTGTTGGTGCTGCTGTGGCGTACTGGCACCCCGCCCACCGAACCCGGTGTGGCGGCGATCAGCGAGACAGCGTACACCGGCACGGTATATGACCCGCCGCAAGTGTTAAGTGACTTCACCCTGCCCGGCAGCCGGGGCGGAACAATGAGTCTGAGCGATCTGAATGGAAAGTGGTCGCTGGTGTTCTTTGGTTACACCCACTGTCCTGATTTTTGCCCGACGACGCTGGCCGAGTTCAAGCGCGTGAAACAGGCCCTGAACGAACAGGCGTCGGAGGTGCAGTTTGTGTTTATCAGCGTGGATGGGGTGCGTGATACCGGTACGGCGCTGCACGAATATCTGGCACGGTTCGACCCGGACTTCATTGGCCTGTCAGGTGATGACGAGACGCTGGCGCGGATTGGGCCGGAATATGGTCTGTATTATGCCCGCCGGACAGATACGGGATCGCAGGCGAATTATCTGATAGATCACTCGACCCGTTCGTACCTGATAGACCCACAGGGGCGGCTGCGTGTGACCTATGCTTACGATACCGAGGCGGCGATTATCGCCGCCAGCATCCAGCAGCAGATGGAGCAGGCTCGTTCGTGATGGCAGCAGGGGTGAACCACCGGTTCGCCCCTGCGCTGTTTACCGATACAGGTTAATCTCGTCGCGGAGCGCACGGGCGGCGGCAGCAGGGTCATCCGCCAGTAGGATGCTGCGCGAAGCATTTATGATGAGACCCTTACCCTCACGGTTTAACCCGGCCTGCATCACTGCCGCAACATCCCCTCCCTGTGCGCCAATTCCGGGTACGAGAAAGGTTATGCTGTTCCCCACGCGCTCACGAATCTGGCGCATTTCGCCGGGGTAAGTCGCGCCAACCACCAGCATACAGTTGCCGTTAATGTTCCAGTCCCGGCTGACTTTCTCGGCCACGACCAGCCAGAGGGGCTGATCGCCAATCATTAAGTCCTGAAGGTCGCCCGCGCCGGGGTTGGAAGTGCGGCACAGGACAATACAACCCTTATCTACCCGTGACAGAAAGGGCTGTAAGGCTTCGCGTCCCAGATAGGGATGCAGCGTCATGGCGTCAAAACTGAGTCTGTCAAAAATCGCCGTTACGTAGGCGTCATTCGTGCTGCCGATATCGGCGCGTTTGGCATCGCAAATTGTCAGAATATCAGGATGGTGCTGCCGCAGGTAGTCCATCGTCAGGCGCAGTTCGTGCAGGCCGGTTTCGCCGCGCGCTTCATAAAAGGCGATATTGGGCTTATAAGCGGCAGCGTAACGGTGTGTCTGCTCGATGATCCATTGGTTAAAGTGAAACTGCGGCAGGTCGCTGTCACGGAAACGCGGCGGCAGGCGGGTAACATCCGTATCTAGCCCGACGCACAGCAGCGAGTTTATGGTATCGGCGCGAGTGTTATATTTGTCTAGGATTCGCACGTTCGCCCCCAGGTATATGGATCCTTAAACCATTGACTTACAACAGCGACCTGTTCTGGCGTCAGCTTATTCATTGTCACAGCAGTTTCCAGCAGCGCGGCAAAGTTCGTCAGTGTATGAAGCTGAACGCCAGCAGTGCTGAAGTCCCGTTCCGCTTCGACAAAATCATACCCCACAATCGCCACCACATGTTCGACAATCGCGCCCTCCGCTCGTAAGGCGTTTACCCCGTCCAGACTGCTGCTACCGGTCGTCACCAGGTCTTCGATCAGCAGTACGCGGCGCCCGCGAATATCACCGCCTTCAATACGTTTCTGCTTACCGTGTTCTTTGGCTTCCTTGCGGATAAACACCGATGGACGCCCCAGCGTGTAGGCCAGTGCCGAACTGTGAGGAATACCGCCTACGGCTACGCCGGCCAGCGCATCGAAGGGGATACGTTCATTGGCGAGCAGCGCCTGAAAACCATCAATGATAATTCGCCACTGCGCTGGATGAAATGGGAGTACACGGTTATCTACATAGACCGGCGAAATGATGCCGGATTTGAAGGTAACGGGTTTATCTGGCGTGAAACCAACGGCGTTGACTTCAAGCAGGGCGCGGGCGACCTGCCGGCGGAGTTCGTCCATGCTGAATTTCCCTTTCAATTACAGCGGCGGCCAGCGGGCCGCGATAAATCAAGGCTGACCAATACTGAACGGCGGCGGCGCCGCTGTTCAGAAAAGCCTGCGCGCCTGTTCCATCTAACACGCCACCGCAGCCAATGATGTCCAGCGCATGGTTCTGCCGCGCTGTTTCCTGTGTCAGATGACGCACGGCGTTCAGCGCATGAGGGTGCAGAATGCCGCCGCCGATACCAGCGGTCAGCGCGGCGTCGGTTGGCGCGGGGTGGGGCAGCGTGTTCGTGGCAATCACGGCACGAACGCCAATTTCATCGAACACCCGCAGAAGAATGTCATACTGCTGCGGCGCGAGATCGGGGCTGATTTTCACCCATAACGGCGTGGTGATGTGCTGTGCGTGAAAGTAGTCCATGATGGCGCGGCATAGATGGCGAGTCTGGTCTTCGGTCTGACGGCCAGATGGGTCATCCTCAGTATTTGGACAGCTTAGATTGAGCGTGAACCACGCCGGACGGATGTCCTGCTCGACAAACGCGCTGAACGCCTCGCACACGTCCCGGATGTCCTGCTGCGGGTCGGTTACGCCAGGGCTGGCAGCAATGTTGATGCCAAAGATTGGCGGAAGCTCTGAGCGGTGTGCCGCTAAAAACGCAGCGGCGGCCACCGCGCCGGGATTGCGCAGGCCGATACGATTCTGAGTCGAGCGCGATGGCGCATCGCGCCAGACGACGTTGCCGGAATTACCGATACGCGGGTGACGTGTAAATGAACCAAACTCAACCAGCCCGGCCAGCGCCGGCAGCGAACGCCATCCAGGAATGATATTTTGCCCCACAGCAATCGCGTGCAGCGCCTCGGCTTCAGTGGCAAAACCATGCCCTTTGACGAGTCCGGCGGCAACGATGAAGCGGGACGGCAGCGATACCCCGCCAACTTTTACAGGACAGTCGGATGAAACGGCGCGGCGTATGAGCGCCAGCAGACCACACAGCAGCCGCGAACGGTCAAGCCATGTGAGCAGGTTCAACATTCGATGATGGGCTGTCTGAGCAGAAGAAAGAAAGATTAAGCGCCGTAGAACCTGTTCGTAGACCAGCCGGTAAATCGTAAGCAGCGCGGCCTTCATGCTGATGTTCCAAACAGATTGCGCCCGAAACCAGGTTCAACCAGCACCTGCTCGCCATCAAAAGCTTTGCAGCCGCGAATCCACGTTTCGCGGATTCTGCCAGTCACGCGCAGTCCTTCGAACGGCGACCAGCCGCAGGCAGTGAATAAGCCGGCGCGCTCAATGGTATACGCGGCATTCAGGTCAACCAGCGTGTAGGTATCCGGCGGGCAAGCCAAACCCCAGATGCGGCGCGGATTGGTTGCAACCAGTTCGATCACCCGCTCCAGTGTGAGTCGGCCTTCGCTAACGGCCAGCAGCAGCAGGGGCAGGGTGGTTTCCAGCCCCGGCACGCCATAAGGTGGGTTATCGGATTGTTTCTCCTGTAAAGTGTGTGGTGCGTGATCGGATTCCACGACATCCACGACACCCGAAGCGATAGCCTGCCACAAAGCATCACGGTCCGCAGCCGTCTTGAGGCCCGGTTTCATAATGGCAAAGGCGCCTAATGCAGCTTCATCGGCCTGCGTTAGATACAGGTGATGCGGGCAGACACCGACCGTTACCGGTAAACCTTCTTCCCTGGCTGCCTGCAAATACTGGATTTCGCGCGCCGTAGAGATATGCAGGAAATGCGTGCGTTTACGATATTTTCGTACCAGCGCCAGAATGTCCAATACGGTATCTTCTTCGGCGTGGACAGCAATGAGTTTCGTGTCCGGCCAGGCGGCATAATGATGGTCGCGGGTGGGCTGATCGGCCAGAAGCAGACTGCCGGTTGTGGAGTTATTGAAGATTTTCAGGCCGCAGACATCACCGGCCATCGCCGCATATTCGGCGGTGTTGTCAGCCTGAGATGCTCCCGCATACACACCCCAGTCACAGACGGCGGTCTGGCCGATGGCGGCCAGTTTGGTATCCAGCGCGCTGCGGCTGGTAGTGGCTGGCGGGGTGTTGGGCATGTCGAATACTGCCCAGTAGCCTCCCGCCACAGCGGCGGCGGTTTCGCTGGTAAATGTGGCTTTGTGTGACCACTCCAGATCACGCAGATGGGTGTGCGGATCAACCAGACCGGGCAGCCGCACGAGCATCAGACGTATACCCCACGCAGCACTTTTGCCAGCAGCGCCATACGAATGAACATGCCATTTTCCATCTGTTCGAAATACACGGCGCGCGGGTCTTCGTCCAATATATCGTGATCGTCACGCGTACCCATTTCATTCTTGCGCGGCAGGGGGTGCATCAGGATTGCATCTGGCCTGGCATGAGCCATGACGGAGGGAGTCATGATGAAGTCATCCTTGATGGCGGCGTAATCCGTCGGGTTTTCGAAGCGCTCTTCCTGCACGCGCGTCCAGTAAATAACATCACTCTGGCCGAGCACTTCCAGTAAATCTGATGTTTCAAAAACAGTGATGCCTTTGCTGGTGAGCAGAGTAATCGTGCTGGACGGCATCTTTAGAGACTGCGGTGATACAAAACACAGTCTCATGCCGTGTGGTTCGTACAGGGCGGTCAACTTTGCCAGCGAATGAACAGTACGACCGTTTCGCAGGTCGCCCACCATTGTAATGGTAAGGCCATCAAAGCCTTTCTTCTGGTCATAGATCGTATACATGTCCAGCAGTGCCTGCGTGGGATGTTCGCCAATACCGTCACCACCGCTGATGATCACCGAGGGATTCTTGATACGCTGGTTAAGTTTATCTATGTAATAGGCAGCTTCGTAAGATGAGCCTAACTGCGGGTGGCGCAGCACAATAACATCGGCGTAGCAGCCGGCAGCTCGTACGGTATCCGCCAGGTTTTCACCTTTGTAGACCGATGAAAACTGTACGCCGTTGCTGGCGGCAATGACTTCACCCCCCAGGCGGCGCATGGCAGCCTGAAACGACATATCGGTACGGGTGCTGGCTTCGAAGAACAGCGACGCCATTACCTTCCCGTCGCAAACCTCGGTCAGTCCCCGGTCAGACTGGCGAATGCGCTTGCGGATTGAGGTAGCCGCATCAAACAGGATTTGTAAGTCCTTGCGTTCGAACTGGTCTACCGTGATGATGTGTTTACCGGTGAAATTACCATCTATGGTGGGTGGTGTGTAACGCTGTAAGAAGGGATTCGTCTGGGCGGCTAGAGGTTCGTTTTCCCCGTTGAACATGGGCATTCCCTTTGGCGACATGAGAAGGTGTTAGCCATCGTTATATCACCTGGGGCACTATCCGACAATAGCAAAATCGCGCCAATCCGTACAACTTATTCTGTGTCAAAATCATGGATGAACGTGATGGCGCAATCATTCGTACCGTTGATCGGACGGGAGTACAATAAGGCTCTTACCGTGAATATGGGGGATGGACGATGGCACGATCCGACCATACCGGGCATGAGCAGCCTGTCAAGGCCGCGTCCTCCAATAGAGCATTATCAATTATCGAGTACAATAGAACGGATGAAAGAGTGGATTCATTATGGCCGCTATACTGATAAAAAACGCCCGGATGATGACCCCGACGGCGGTTGTCGCGCCGGGCTGGCTGGTCAGTGAAGGGCGTAAAATCCGGCTGATGGGGGCGGGCGCTGCCCCGGATATGGCCGGCGCTGAGGTCATAGATGCTCAGGGGTTAACGCTGCTGCCAGGGTTCATAGATGTGCATGTGCATGGTGCGGTGGGCTACGATACGATGGATGCCTCGCCTACTGGTTTGCGCTGCATGTCACAATTCTACGCGCAGCACGGGGTGACGGCCTTCCTGCCGACGACGTGGACGGATACCCGTGAGCGGATTACGAATGCCCTGGAAACGGTGGCGGAGTTACAAGGGCCGCAGCCAGACGGCGCAACTATTCTGGGCGCTCATCTGGAGGGGCCATACCTGAACCCCGCTAAATGCGGCGCGCAAAAGCTGGAGTGTATCCGGCGGGCTGGCCCCAGTGAAGTGAAGGCCTTTCTTGATCTGGATGTGATTCGCCTGCTGGCGCTGGCGCCGGAGTATGATGAAAACCACTGGTTAATTGAGGAATGCGTGCGGCGGGGTATAACCGTTTCCGTTGCGCATACAGGGGCGACTTACCAGCACATCGTTGAGGCAGTACGTCTAGGGTTGACACACGCCACACACACCTTTAATGCCATGACGCCCCTCGGTCACCGCGACCCTGGTGTCGTTGGCGCGGTGCTGTCGCTGCCGGAGGTGCGCTGTGAGTTGATCGCGGATATGATTCATGTGCATCCGGCGGTGATACGAGTGCTGTTCGCGGCTAAAGGGCGGGATGGCGTGGTATTGATTACGGATGCGGTGCGTCCGGCTGGGCTGCCCGAAGGCGAGTACATGATTGATGATCGCCCGGTAGTACTTAAGGATGGGGCGGTGCGCCTGCCGGATGGTACGCTGGCGGGCAGCAGTCTGACGATGGATGCGGCGCTGCGGAATTTTATGCAGGCAACCGGGCAGCCGTTGGATGTCGTGTGGCCGGCCAGCAGTCTGAACGCTGCCCGCGCTGTTCAGGTGGCTGACCGTAAAGGCAGCCTCGAAGTGGGCAAGGACGCCGATCTGGTATTGGTAGATGCGGATATACAGGTGTGCCTGACGGTGGCCGAGGGACGGATTGTTTATCGGGATAAGGCAAAGGTGGTATGTACGTGACGCGGCAGCGATTGGAACAGATTGAGGCGGAGACGCTTGCGCCTTACGCAAGCCTGAGCCGTGCCAGCCAGGGGAGAACGTATCCTGATCCTGAACCGGAATACCGGACGGCTTTCCAACGTGACCGCGACCGGATAATCCATTCAGAGGCCTTCCGGCGGTTGGAATACAAAACACAGGTGTTTGTTAATGATGAGGGCGATTATTACCGCACACGGCTGACGCACACGCTGGAAGTAGCCCAGATAGGCCGCACGCTGGCGCGGGCGCTGGCCGTTAATGAAGATCTGGTCGAGGCAATCTGCCTGGCACATGATCTGGGACATCCACCCTTTGGTCATGCCGGAGAAGGTATTTTAAATCGGCTGACGGAAGTATGTGGCGGCTTTAATCACAATCACCAGACTTACCGGGTCGTAACGGAACTGGAGCAGCGGTATCCCGACTGGCCGGGGCTGAATCTGACCTATGAGACTCTGGAAGGTATTGCCAAACACGAAACGGAATATGATTTAAGCCAGATCGCCGGTTTTGACACGGACATCGGCGGCAGCATCGAGGCGCAGATTGCCAATATTGCTGACGAACTGGCCTATAACGCGCATGATCTGGATGATGGGTTGCAGGCCGGGCTGATCGCGCTGGAAGATTTGCGGGAACTTGAACTATGGCGGACGGTATGTGACCGTGTGGGCTGGTCAGGAACCGTGATTGATGAAGTGTCGCGGCATTTGCTCATCCGGGAATTGATCGGGCTGCAAGTAGGCGATGTTATCCACAGCAGCGTTCGCCGGCTGGACGCGCTGAAGCCGCAGTCCGTGAGTGATGTGCAGCGACATCGGCAGCGTCTGGTTTCGCACAGCGACGAGATGCTGCGTGTTAACCGGCAGTTGAAGGATTTCCTGTTCCAGAATATGTACCGCCACTTCCGGGTGGCACGTATGGCAAAACGGGCAGAGCGTTTTGTTGAGCAGATTTTTAACAGCTATGTGGAAGATACCCGCCAGCTGCCAAAGGTGTATCAGGCGCGGCTGGCAACCAGCGATGTGCGCCGCGTGGTGGCTGATTACATTGCCGCTATGACAGATCGCGGCGCTCTGTTAGAATACCGCCGGTTGTTCGATCCGTTAATGCGGCCATAAGTTCGGAGTGCATATGTCGAATAACGAAACGCTGCTCAATGGACGCTACCGCCTTATCGCCCAGCAGGGTTCGGGCGGAATGGCGGTCATTTATAAGGCGCAGGATCTGTTATTAGGGCGGACGGTGGCGGTGAAAGTGCTGCGTCCCAGCCTGACCAGCGATCCCGCGTTTATGACTCGTTTCCGTAATGAAGCCCGCAGCGTAGCGAACCTTAATCACCCGAACATTGTCACGGTTCATGATGTGGGCAGCGATGGCTCGACGCAGTACATCGTGATGGAATTTGTTGAGGGACAAGACCTCAAGAAAATTATTAAAGCGGAGGGCGCGCTGAATGTTGACAGGGCGCTTAAACTGGTGATCCAGATATGCGCCGGCATCGGGTTCGCGCATCGTGCCGGTCTTGTCCATGCAGATGTGAAACCACAGAATATTCTGGTAACACGTGGTGATCTGGTAAAAGTGACCGATTTTGGTATCGCGCAGGCCTTGAGCGATACCCAACCGGGTGAACGGCAGTCGGTGGTGTGGGGCAGCCCACATTACTTTGCGCCGGAGCAGGCGCGGGGTGAGAAGCCGACGCCTTCGTCTGATGTCTATTCCATCGGCATTGTGATGTTTGAGATGCTGACCGGTCGCCTGCCGTATGTCGGCGCGAATCAGCAGGAACTGGCGCTGGCCCATATCCGCGAGGCGGTGCCGAGGGTGACCGAATTTAACCCGAATGTGCCGGAGACCCTGGCCCAGATCATCTATAAAGTTATGAGCAAAGAGCCATCGGCGCGGTATCGTATGGCCGACCAGTTGGGGCACGTGTTAGAAAGCTACCGGGATCGTGGCCGGGAACAGACCGCAGCGAACCTGCCTCCAAGCAGCCCACGACCGGCGACACCACCTCCGGCTCCGGCTGTTGTCCCGCCGCCGCCGCAGTCTGTACCGCCGCAAACGCCGCTGCCGTTCTCTCAGCCGCAGCCGCCGGCAGCCAGTGTGCCGCGTTCAACGGCTGACCCGACGCAGCGTTACAGTGTTGCACCTGAAGCGCCCCAGGCCGCACCCTACAACCGCCCCGCTGTACCCTCGCCGTTCGAGCGTCCACAGCAGATGCCCCCGCAGTATCAGCAGCAGCCTTATCCGCAGCAGCAAGCGGCGCCGCCGGGATGGACGGGCAATACCAGCCAGTTGTATCCGCCGCGCCAACCTGACGCCGGTGAGGATGTGCCGTCGGCATTTGATGCGGTGACGATTGCACTGGCCGTGCTGGCGTTTTTTGCGGTGTTATGCCTGATTCCGCTGTATATTGCCGTATTCCAGGCGCGGTTTGGTTAGGCTTGCCAGCGCGCAAAATTGAATACTGCTATACTGACTCTCTAATGAGCAGGTGTCAGTATAGGGATGGAATGGTATGAACCGCGCGGAACGGCTGGCGATGATCGAGCGAATGTTGTTTCGCAACAGTGCTGGACTGCGGGCGGTAGAGATTGCCCGTGCGTGCGGGGTTGACCGCCGCACTATTTACCGCGACCTGTCCATGCTCGATAAGATGGGTGTTCCCCTGGCACAGCACGAAGGCCGATTTTTCATCAACCGCGAATACTATTCGGCTAATATCCGGCTGAACCTGAATGAAGCAGTCGCGCTGTTCATCGCGGCGCGCGCGCTGTCCCGCCATGCCGAGCAGCAAAACCCGCATCTGATCTCGGCGCTGTCTAAACTGGCGTCCACGCTGCCTGAACCGCTGGCCTCGCACGTGAACTATATCGCTGATGCCGTGCGTGCCCACCCGATTGATCGCAATTTTGTCCTCGTGCTGGAGACTATCACGCGGGCATGGCTGGAGCGGCGGCGGGTCAAGTTATGGGGCAGTCTGCTGCGAAGCGGTGAAATCAGCGTGCATGAGTTCTCGCCATATTTTGTTGAGCCAACCGCCAGCGGCGGTTTATATGCGATTGGCTTTGATGACCTCAGCCAGAGCATCCGCGCGTTTAAAATCGTGTCTATTAAACGCGCCAAGCTGCTGGACAGCGGTTACGAGATTCCACGTCACTTCGACCGGCGGCATTATCTGGCTAATATGTGGGGTATTTCGGGTGATGGTGAAGGCCAGACGCAGGTTGTGCTGGCATTTTCGACAGATGTGACGCCGCTCATAAAAGAGCGTATCTGGCATTCGTCGCAGCGTATCGAAACCCTGGACGACAAACGCTGTACGTTACATGTGCAGGTGGCCGATTGGCACGAACTGCTGCCCTGGATTCGTTCCTGGGGGGCACAGGTGGAAGTCCTGGAGCCCGAAAGTCTGCGCCGTGAACTGGCTGCCGAAGCCGCGCGCGTGGAAGAAATATATAATCGTGTGGCGGTACGTTAGTGGTGATGCATACCGGGACATAGATCGCACCACTATGTCCCGGTGTACGGGCAGTTTTAGCCTGAAGCACTCGATTCCGGTGTGATCTCAATCACCGGAGCGGCGCGATTGAACTGCTGCTGAACAGCCGCAAATGCCGGGCGCGGGATGCCATCCGGGCCGATGAGGCTGTAGTAGCAGCTTTCGATACTGGGCAGTTGTGCCTGGCAGCCATTGAGATTGTATAAAAACATCGGGCCAACGAAGCCCAGTTCCGCGCCCAATTCAAATCCGCGCGGCAGGTAGCTGGCCTGTTCTTCCAGCGATGTGTAACTGACAAAAATGTTGGTTTCCGAGGGTGGGTCAGCATCCTCGCTGGTTCCCCAGCCAAACTCCGTTACCCAGATGGCGGTGCCGCCATCCTGATTATCAACCATGATCTGGCGATAGTCGTTGAGTGTGTTCAGAAAATAGAAGCTGGGGTCCTGATAATGGGTCTCGACTCCGACCGCCGGCGCGCAGCACAGCGCGTCAGGCGGGTTTGCCCAACCCTGAGGATGCGCGCCTACCGCGTCGCTGGTTGAGGCTAACCCGGCAGTATAGAGGCCGCGCAGGAAGAGCCGGTCATTAATTGCATTCACGCCATCATTGTAGCCGGTGGGCGCCAACCCGGCGCTGACGACCACTGCTGATGGGTCGGCGGCTTTTATTGCAGTGTAACCAACGCGCAGTAATTCGATGTAACTGGTGGCGCTGATACTATGAATGGTGCTGTTCCACTCGCGGCGCAGATTCGGCTCATTCCAGATTTCATACGCCTGTACGCGACCGGCGTAACGCTGGGCCAGCAAACTCACAAACAGGCCGTAGTCGGCGAAGTTGTCCGGCGGGCCATCTTCATCCGTGCTGGCGCGTGCCCAGGCCGGGGCCGAGGTCACGGTAAACAGCAGATTGAAATTGGCAGCCTTGAGCGTGTCCACGACAGCATCCAGAGCGGTAAAACTCGGCTCACCTTTGGCCGGTTCCAGATCACGCCAGTTGATCTCCAGCTTAATCCAGCGCATCCCTAAGGAAGCGGCTGTTTCTGCCAGTGCCGGAGCAGTCTGGTCGAATACATAAACCTGTATCCCATAATCGAAACCGTAACCAGTGGTAGTGGCCTCTGGTGCAGCAGCGGTGATGGCAGGAACATTTAGCTCCTGACCAATGTAGATCACATTCGGGTTACGCAGATTGTTCAGCGCGATAAGCTGCTGGACAGTCGTATTGTGTTTGAGGGCGATTCGCTGCAACGTATCGCCCCGTATAACCGTATAGGTAACAGTTGGTGTATCCGGTTCAGTTGCTACTGTGGTGGGGTGGGGTACAGGAACAGCAGGTGATTGTGTGGTGGGACGACCTGGAATGCGAAGCTGTTGTCCCGCAAAAATCTGTGCCGGATTGACGATGTTGTTCGCCGCCGCTAATGCTTGATAAGTTGTACCGAAGCGTCCGGCAATGCGGAATAACGTGTCGCCCTGACGAACGGTATAAATCGTGTCAACGGCGGGGGTCGCGGTGGGTGACTGCGCCAAGACAGAAAGACTAACTGACAGCATGGTTAACCAGAGGGTTATTGTCCAACGGGCTATCGCTCGGCGGCGCGGCATGACCCTTGCTCCTTCGCGTGTACGACCATATAGATACGATATTACCCTGAGTGCCCAAGGCGCGCCAACCGCCAGCCAAGTCAGCTCAGGCATGTTATAATCTGGATGATTAAGTGTATGTCAGGAGGATGGAAGAATGCGTAAGCACCTGGCAGCCGCTCTGATTGTAATCGGTGTGGCGCTGGCGGTCTGGCCGGTGAGCGCGCAGTCGCGGTCGGTCTTCTGGCAGCGTTGGGATGTGCTGATTGATGACCTGGATGCCGTTGCCAACCGGTTTCGCGTCACTGAGAGCTATGACATTAATTTTACTGGCACGTTCCGGTTTGGTTCGGCAGTCATCCCGCTGCAAAATCTGGAAAACATTCACAGTGTCCAGGTATATGAGGGTGGTGCCGCGCTGCGCGAAAGCTGCTCGGAGCAGCCGGGTACGTACTGTGTCCAGAATACGTCCGATGGACTGGCGATTACCTATTATTTTGTTCAGCCGATTACCAATGCCCGGCAGCAGTTCGACATCCGCTACACAGTGGATGGGGCGCTGCGGGTATATGACGGTGGCGATCAACTGTGGTGGACGGCTGTTCCCAGCGAGCATTACGGTTTTTCAATTGGCAGCAGCACGATTACCGTGCAGATGCCGGCAGGATTGGCGCCGCGCGAGGGGATAGACCCGGTTGTGACCTACGGCGCGCCGTCGGAAGTGAATGTGCGCGGCACAACGATTACGGCAACGGCGACACGGCAGTTGACCGGTAATGATTATTTTGAGATTCGAGTGCAGTATCCGCACCACCCACAGGCGCGGGTACCAGCGTGGCAGGCGGATTTTGACCAGCGGCGGGCCTTTGAGGAGACCAGTAAACCGCTGATTGACCTGGGTCTGATCGCTCTGTCGCTGCTGCTGGCTGTCGGCGGCGTGTTAGGCGTATATGCCCTGTGGTATACACGCGGTCGTGATCCGCGAGTTGGGCCGGTGCCAGAGTATCTGGCTGAACCGCCGTCGAATGTGCCGCCAGCGGTGGTTGGCACCCTGCTGGATGAACAGGCCGACCTGCGCGATGTGATCTCGACGATTGTTGATCTGGCGCATCGCGGTTATCTGGTGATGGAAGAGGAACAAAAAGAGGGTCTGTTTGGCATTGGCCGCTCGCGGACGTTCACCTTCAAACGGACGGATAAACCCCTTCAGGGACTGCGGAAGTTTGAGCAGCGGATTATGTCGGCGCTGTTTGGTACAAATCGAATGGAGCGGTCGCTCGACTCGCTGAAGAACAAATTTTATACCGTTATCCCGCAGCTGCAGAACGACCTGTATGAGGCGGTGGTGCAGGATGGATTATTCACGACAAAACCTAGCACAACACGCGGTCTGTGGTCGGGCCTGGGCACGGCGCTGTTTGTTGTGGCATTAGTAGCCGGTTTTGGAGGTATATCACTGGCCGAAGATATCAGCCCTGCTTTGCTTTGCCTGCCGGCTGCATTCGCGCTGGTCGGGCTGATGGCGATGATTGTCGGCCAGCACATGCCGGCAAAGACGCGTAAGGGGGCTGAAGAAGCTGCCAAATGGCGCGCCTTCCGGGAATACCTGCAAAACCTGGAGAAATACGCGGATATTCAGTCAGCCTCACAGCGATTTGATGATTACCTGCCGTATGCAATCGCATTTGGTGTAGACCGGTCATGGGTGCGGCGCTTCAGTAAAATCGATTCTGTGCCGATTCCACCCTGGTACTATCCAACATATATGGGTGGGCCGTATCGCGGTGGCTATCGCCCTGGCACGCCGCTTCGTCCGGTAATGTTTAGCGGCAGCGGCCTGAATCCTGGTGACCTGGCGCGGGCAGATGGTGGTGGATTTTCGCTGGACGACGTATCGGGCAATATCGCTGGCGGGTTGGAATCCATCTCCAGCGGCCTGACCGAGATGCTGGAGTCTGCGGGGCGCGTGATGACCAGCCGTCCCCAGTCGGCCAGCAGCGGTTCGAGTGGTAGCTGGCGCAGCGGCGGCAGTAGTTGGAGCGGCGGTGGTTTTAGCGGCGGGGGCAGCAGCGGCGGCGGCAGCCGAGGCTTCGGTTAAAGGGGGTATGAATGAATACTGGCCGGTTGGTGGGCATTATTTTGATTGTGGTTGGATTCGGCGTGGCGGTAATCGCCGGTTTATGGCTGGCGCTGCAAGTCTCGTCGGAGCAGCTTGGGGCGGGTGGCGCGGTTGTGGGCGCGGGAATTGCCTTTATTCCGGTGGCGCTGCTCGTCGGGTTTGGAATATTTATGTATGTCCAGGGGGGGAAAGAGGCGGTAGAGGAATCCAGTATGCAGCAGCAGCGCCGCTTGCTGGATATTGTTAAGAGCCGGGGACAGGTGAGTGTGTCCGATCTGGCGCTGGAAATGCGAATCAGCGTTGATACTGTGAAAGATTTGGTGCATCAGCTGGTTGGACTTCAGGTATTCAGTGGTTATGTTAACTGGCAGGATGGTACGCTGTATTCATCGGATGCCAGTCAACTGCGTGAGCTGGAGAAGTGCAAGAACTGCGGCGGCGAAATCAATCTGGCTGGTAAAGGTGTGGTGGTCTGTAAATTCTGTGGTACGGAATATTTTCTGCCCTGAGTCCACCGATTTTTGGGAGGATGATGGCAGGTAAGTTGTGCGAGAAAAAGTGAACCTGACACATATCAGGAGGAGGAAAGAATGTCAGACCTGTATAACCGGATTTCAGGCGAACGCGGCGCGTTTGAGCGTCTGCTCATGCGGCTGCCGGGGTTTGGTGGTTATCTGGATAATAAAGCGCGCCGGACGGCTGACCGGATGGTGCGCGATTACATCGCCGATCGTATTGCAGAACGGATTAACCGGCTGGCAGAAATTGAAAAGTCGCTGCTGGATGACGGCGGCTTGAGTTATATGAGCAAAACGAATGCGGCGAAAGCCAAGATTCAAATGTATCATGACCGTGTGAAAACGGCAGCACCGGGATATTCCGGCTTCTTCGCGGAGGTCAAAATTGGACCGGAGCAGTTGGAAAGCCTCTATATGTTTGATGAACTGCAAATCAAATATGCTGACCAACTTCAGGAAAAACTCGATGCGCTGGCGGAAGCGGTCTCCAGTAAAGCCGGGATTGACGAGGCCATCACAGCAGTGGGTACGCTGGCTGATGAAGCCCGCGCCGCATTTGCCAAGCGCGATGACCTGATTACCGGCTTAAGCAACTCACTGTAGTGATATTCGCATAGTCAAAAACGAAAGAGAGAACAGCATGGCACGTATTATTGATGTGATTGACCACGTGAATGTTGGTGATGAAGAATTTGCTTACCGTGAACCGCAGCAGGGCAGCGGTGACTGGCGTATGGGGTCGCAGGTGATTGTAGGAGAAAGTCAGGCCGCTGTTTTTGTGCGCGGCGGGCAGGCGCTGGATGTGCTGGGACCGGGACGACACACGCTTTCAACCGCCAACATTCCGCTGCTAGCGGGGTTGATTGGTATGGCGACCAGTGGACGCACGCCATTCACAGCCGACCTGTATTTTGTCAATCTGAAGGATATGCCACAGGTAGGGTGGGGGACTAACCCGCCGATTGTGATGGAGACACCAGGGCGCGGTTTAGGGGTCGTGCTGTTGATTACACATGGCATCATTGATATTGGGGTGGACGATCCCATGCTGTTTGTCAAGCAGTACGCTGTTGGCAAAGCCAGTGTGACCATGCGCGATCTCAAAGACCGCATCCAGAGTATGCTGCTAGGGGAGATTGCGGAACTGCTGTCAAAATCCGGCGCCCAGAGTGTACCCGACGCGAACCGTTTGCTGGGCGATCTGGAAGGCGCAATGCTGGCGAAAGTGAACGATAAGTTTCAGGCGTTGGGACTGCGCATCAAGGTATTTGAAGCCAAGCCCTTTACAGCCAAGGATGTAACGCTGGATGAACTTCGGAACTATGTCAGCCTGGATGTATGGGAACGGGTGCAGCGGCTCAATATTGCCCAGAAGGCAGCCGAAAATCCGGGACTGGGCGGCGCGTTAGCCGGTGCGGGGGTTGGTATGGGGGTCGGGCAGCAAATCGGCGCGGCACTTAACCCGGACGCAGCGGCATTACAGCAGCAGATGATGCAGCAGCAAATGATGATGCAGCAGATGATGTTGGATATGGCGAAACGGCAGTCCGGCGAAGCCCCGGCCAGCAGCGCCCCGGCACCTTCCGCCAATCCGCAAACAAGAGAAGAGATTCAGGCACTGCTTGATAACCTGGACATGCAGCTTGCATCCGGCAAGATTTCGGAGACTGCGTACAATACCCTGGTAGCTAAATGGCAGAAACGGCTGGATGATATGGGTTAGGGCAGCGTAACAGTCTGGAGAAGGTAACTATCCTCGCTGGTAGGCAACAGCAGCCGTTCGCCAGTATCAGGGTTATACCAGCCCGTGGTCAGGGTGTAATCACCAGGCGGTACGCTGCTTAAGGGGACGGAATATACATCTCGATAAATGGCCGCCAGCACCCAATCGGTTGTGCTGATGCGGCCATTTTGTGGATAGCGGTCATCCTGTGACCACAACGGTGTACTGGTTGCACCGGACAAATGGACAAAAACCTTGTATTGAGCAGTTGTCTGCCTGAGCGGCCGCCAGTATAACCAGACGGTGAGCGCGTCAGGCTCAGACGGCAGCCATACCTGGTGACCGACAAGTTCCGTGACTTCACCGAAGACGGCCTGTGGCTCTGAAGCGATCTCGTCCGGTTGGACTGTCCATTGTTTGTACTGGTACACTGACATGCCGGCCAGTGTGGTATGGCGCACGGGCTGCATATAGGTATTCAACCAGCGTTCAACCACCCCATAATTGGGCCAGTCAGAAAATGTTTGTCCGACCAACCAGAGTGACTGATAACGACTGCTAGCGGTTTCAAGTTCGCGCGTTATCTCAGCCACAGATTGTCCGGGGTTGGCCGGAAGGCCAATATCTGGCGCCGTCCCACCATAATAATAACCAAAAGCGGGGTCTACAGAGAGCTGGATGATTAGATCATCTGAGGTAACACGCGCTTCGAGATAGCGCGTCACCGAAGGCCAGTCTTTAGACTTCGCGTAGTCATGACCAAACCAAAGAGCCGATAACGAAGAACCACACAAAACCAGACCAGCAGTTACTACAATAACACCTGACACTACCACATAAGAACGTACATGGAATAAACAATAGTCAACAAGAACAACAATCAATAGAATAAAACCTGGAACAGTGGATAATATATAACGTGGAGCAAAAACATCAAATCGCAATGAAACAAAACTCAAAAGTATTATTGGCAAAAGAGCCAGGACAAAAGCAAAATGAAACAGAATACGATTTACACGAAAGGTTATTATTACAGCCAATGCAAAAACCACAGTCAGGGGTACGCTATACAACATAGAAGCTGAAAGAGTTTCCCCAAATAATAACGCTGGAAGAAATCCTGACAGTAAGTAAGGTAATTGTAATCCTCCACCAATAGTCCCTCCGTACCCACCAGTCCCAACCAAGTTACCCTGGAGGAGGACAAACGATAAACCCATCATCACGAACACAAATGCCTGAGCAAACAACAACCGATAAACTATCCCTAACCGTTTGCCATATTGAATCAAAACAAAAACAGCAAAAGACACCAAGGTAAACAATTCGAAGTAAAAGATATTAGCCGTAATTGCAGCAAGCAGGGTATACAATGTCCAGTCCTGCCACCGGTTACGTTGTACAGCCCGAATCCCTAACCATAATGTAACCACACTCAGCCCAGACCAGATCGCATAATTACGAGCATCCTGAGAATGCCAGATTAAAAAAGGGTGAACTGCCCAGTATACAGATGCCATAACGCCCACTCGACGAGTAGCCAACCGTCGGCCCAGAGCGTATACAGCAGGAATCCCTAATGTGTTAAATAATGCTGGCAAGTAGCGAGCACCAAATTCAGCCCCACCCACCAGCACCCCCCAGACATGAAAGAGCACGTAGTTCACGAAGGGATGAGGTTCAATTGAAGCAATCCGAGTTAGCGAATCAGACAGCGGAAGCAGCATCCAATTCTGTACCGTAAAGGCTTCATCACCACGCAGTGGAACAGCATCCAGCCGATAGATACGCAGCAAAAAACCGACTGTGGTTACTAACAGCACCACAGCCGGCCAGGACTTTCGAGGTGACATTGTCAACGTCCTACAAATGGTGCTTCGAGGGTCTCCGCAATCTCCTCAGGAGCTACTGAATTTGGAGTATTATTCACCAGGACGGAAGCCTTCGCTCCCTTAGCACCTTTCTTCTTTACCTCCACAATCTCCTGAGGAGATTGCTGCCGCCCCTGCTCGCGGAGGTAATCCCGCAAGTTAGGTTCGCGCCGGCTGTCTGCGAATAACACTGGCACGGTCGGGTTATTGATCTCAACCTGCACACGCGGATCAACAAAGATAATCACCGGCTGTACCTTCACATCCGGTGCGGTGGCAGCAAGCAGGTTCTGTACATGCGCAGCTGCCCGCTGTGCTTCTTCTGTGGGATTACCAATATCGTCACGGCGAAACAGCCGCGAAATCAGACGAAAAGCACCACCAGGCGCTTTCCAGCGGTCGCCATCTACGGAAAAGCGACCTTCCTGATAACGTGTCACCATTGCATAGACACCCTGCGGTGTAACCAGAACGTGCCGCGCCGGAAAATGAAAATAGTTATAAAGGACGCTGCGCTTGTTCATCCCTTTTAGTGCTTCCTGAATAACCT
>JARKOK010000364.1 GCA_029975765.1 Aggregatilineales bacterium | reverse complement strand
GCGCATCAGCGCCGAAGTGTTGATGCCGATCAGTTCGCCGGTCACGCTGACCAGCGGCCCGCCGGAAAAGCCGGGGTACATCACCACGTCGGTCTGCGCGAAGAACTGCTGGTCGTTGGCGCTGTGGCTGAGGGCGCTGATGACCCCCAGGGTCGTCTGCAACTGGTCGCCAGGCCGCCCGACCGCCAGCGCCAGATGGCCGACGCGCACGGCATCGGCTTCCGCCCACGTGGGAACGGTCAGGCCGCCGGTGTCGGCACGCAGCAGCGCCACATCGGTATTCGGATCGCGCCCGATGAGCGCGGCTTTGGTGCGGCTGCCGTCCGGCAGGGTGATACGAATGTTGTCCTCCACTTCAACGACGTGATGTGTGGTGACAATCACGCCGTCGGCAGACCAGACCACGCCGCTGGCGGGCATCCGGCGGCGCGCTTCCACCCGCACGATGCTGCCGCCGGCGGTCTGTACGGCCTCCGCCATCGCGTCGGACAGGGTGCGTAAAATGTCGCTCATGGTTTGTTCCTTTCATGTCGGGGACACGATATGGCGCGTCCCTGCCTCGTACTGCTTCTCAGGTTCTTCAGGTTGAGGTTATCTTCGCACGGGGCACACGGGAACACATCCCACCTTTGATGAGGGGGTAACTAGCCGAAAGGGTAGGCCACGACCTTACTACCGCCGAACGTGTACCCGCCAGTTGTCCATAAGGCGTTCAAAGACACGAATCGCCGTGCCGGGGCCGTCCTCGTCCTGAATGGCCGCGCCCAGCCGGGCGGCACGGTCGCGCATGGCGGTATCGTCCAGCATCAGCCGAACAGCCTTTGCCAGCCGGTCGGCGGTGAGCCGGCGCTGCGCGATGGGCGCGGGGCCAACACCCAACTGCTGCACGCGCCGTCCCCAGAAGGGTTGATCGGCGGTGAACGGCACGACCAGATTAGGCACGCCGGCCCGCAGCGCCGCGCCGGTCGTGCCCGCCCCGCCATGATGCACCACCGCCGCCATACGGGGGAACAGCCAATCGTGCGGGACAGCGTCCAGTTTTAGAATCGTGTCGGGTAGAGGCCGGTCGCC
>JARKOK010000355.1 GCA_029975765.1 Aggregatilineales bacterium | reverse complement strand
ACCTCTACCGGCACGCTGGCAATCTGTTGAACCTTTAATTATCATATCACGCGGATACATGATTTGGATATTAAGTTTACCAAATTTTGAGCATAATTCACACTTTTTTAAAGACAATCAACAATTTCCCAACAAGTCTGTCGGTTTATAGACTTGCGCACTGAGCAGCAGTTGTGTGTGGAAGACCGAAGTTAGGATAAGTTATGCGCCAGAATGGATGGGATAAACTGCCGGGATGGCTGTGTCCGGCGTTGATCGCGGCGATTGGGCTGTTGTTGGGGGTGGTGTCTCCGGCGCAAGCAGCGCAGCCGATCATCCGTCTGTGCCCGCCGGTGGGTATCCAGCCGCGCACCGCCGATTTCCAGCCGGGCGGTATCATCCTCACTGCTTTTGACCGGGACAGCCTGTGGGTTTATAACATTGATCGCGGCTCACGTTATCCGCTGCCGGAGACCAATCCCTGCGGCTCGAACTGCCACCTGTCGCCGGATGCCCGCTGGATCACCTACGTCAGCGCGCTCGACCAGAGTTATGCCCGGATGCGCCTGGATGGCACCGAACGCACATCACTGGTCAGATATGCGTCGGATGTGGAATGGTGGTCGGCGGATACGCTGCTGGTATGGACGCCAGCGCGCACCGCGTATCTGCTGCCGGCCAGCGGCGAACGCGAGGTGCTGGATGTGCGCGGCGTGGCGAAAATTCAGCCCGGCGGGCGCTGGGGGTTAATCGTCCGGCAGGATGGTGACCACTTCGCGCGTGGGGTAATCAACCTCGAACTGCGTGATATGCCCGGCATCGCGCAGCAGTTTATTGATCTGGGCGCGGACGTGCCGTACTTTAATGATGCGGCCTGGTCACCTGATGGTCAGTGGCTGGCGTATGTCGCGCCGGGCAGTTTTGATATGCAGGCGAGGATCGCGGGGGGTGAAATCTTCGCCGTGCGACCCGCCGATGGCACGCGCGCCCAGTGGACGGACCTCAACAGCACCTATGGTGCGGTGCGGATTAATGGACGCACCAGCGGCGATTTAAGCTGGTCGCCGGATGGCACGCGACTGGCGTTCTGGGTGATTGAACTGCTGGGGCCTGACCCGGAGGGCAGTCTGGGCGCGGCCATGATCCATATCTTCGACACGCGCACCGGCGAAGTAACCGCTTACTGCGGCTTCTCGACTGACGAACACACGCCGAATCCGCCCCGGCTGATCTGGTCGCCGGACAGCACCCATCTGGCGCTGGGGGGTAATGTGCCGGGAGATGATAAAGGCTATCTGCTGCTGGCGCTGGATACCGCTACCGGCATCTTTACTCAGTTGAGCGACGGCATCTATCCCACACTGGGCGGCCCGAACCCGGTGGCGTGGGGCTACGCGCCCTGACCGATGATCACGCTCTGGCTGTGGCGCGCGCTGATTCACCCGCCGGCGACGCATCCCGTGTTTCAGCGGACGGTGGTGCTGCCGGTTGAGAACCCCTCGCATTATCTGAGCTGGGCAAACTTCGTCATCAGTCTGGTCATTGGCCTCAGCCGCTACGCGCCCACGCTGCTGTTCCTGCTGCTGCCGCTGATTCTGGTGGCGCTGGGGCTGACCTACGGGCTGGACTGTGCGCTGCGGGTCAGCCTTGCCATCACCCGCGAGCGCGGCAGGGCGACGTTTGATCTGCTGGCGCTGACCCCGCCGGGGGTGATGGGCGCGATGTGGGCGCTGTGTACCAGCGCGCTGTACCGGCGGCACGATTTCATACGCCTGCGCGAGATTGTGCGCGCCTCGCTGATTGGCGGTGTGTGGGCCGGGGTCGTTATCACGGGTATCCTGCTGTTTCTGAACTCCGAAGCGTTCACACGTTTCACTCAGCCCAATGAAGTGATCCTGACCGGGCTGGCGAACTTTCTGGTTATCCTGGGCGCCGTGCGGGTGGAGTACATTCAGTCGGCGGTGTTGGGGGTGCTGCTGGGTATGATGGCGGCCTCGGCGACTGCCAGCCGCCTCGATGGCAGCCTGTGGGCGTTTGGCCTGTATCTGCTGCTGCAAGCTGTGGTATATGTCATCACGCTGGCACTCGGTTTTATGCTGCTGCCGCTGGTATACGACCGGCTGCACTTCAGCGGGGCTTACGCGCTGGTGAGCCTGAGCCTGCTGCGGTTGCTGATCTTCGCCGCCGCGCGGGAAGCCCTGATTGGACTGGTATGGCGGGCGCTGCGGCTGCGCCTGAACGTCACGCCGCCGGAACTGGTCTTTATGTCCCGTTAATCAAGTGGGGTTATAATGATACCCATCAGCGAAAGGCAGTAAAATCGTGACCGACACCATTGACCCCAACGCCATCCCCACCGTAGAGGGCTGGCAGCCTGATCCCAAACACCCGCGCCGCCGTCCACCCTGGATAAAGGTAAAGGCGCATGGCGGTGAAGTGTTCCAGCAGGTGCAGGACCTGATGCGCCGCCAGCAGTTGAATACCATCTGCGAAGAAGCCAACTGCCCGAACCGTACCGAATGCTGGAATCATGGCACGGCGACCTTTCTGATTCTGGGGGATGTCTGTACCCGGTCATGCCGCTTCTGTGACGTAAAAACCGGACGACCGAAGCCGATTGACTGGAACGAACCCATGCGCGTGGCGCAGGCCGTGAAGGCGCTGAACCTGCGGCACGTCGTGATTACCAGCGTCAACCGCGACGAACGCGCCGACGGCGGCGCGCCGGTGTTTGCGATGACGATCAAGGCCGTGCGCCAGCTTCAGCCGGGCTGCTCGATTGAAGTGCTGATCCCGGACTTTAAGGGCAGCGAGGCCGCGCTCAAAATCGTGATGGACGCGCAGCCGGAAATCCTGAATCACAACGTTGAAACTGTGCCGCGCCTGTTTAAAAAGGTGCAGCCGCAGGATCGGTATGAATGGGCGCTGACGACGCTGGGCAACGCCAAGCAGATGGATCCGCTGGTGCTGACCAAAAGCGGCATCATGGTCGGGCTGGGTGAAACGTTTGATGAAGTCGTTGAAGTGATGCGCGATCTGGCCGGGCTGGGGGTGGACATCCTGACCATCGGCCAGTATTTGCAGCCGAGTAAAAGTCACCTCAATATCGAACGGTACTATCTGCCGGAAGAATTTGACGCCTTCGAGTCCATCGGTAAGGAACTGGGCTTCAAGTGGGTGGAAAGCGGCCCGCTGGTACGCAGCAGCTACCGCGCCGACCAGCAGGTGCGCGAACTGTCGAAGCTGAACTTCATCCACCTGCGGGAAACCCCCGCCGAATAAGTCTCACAGGGGCGGTTTGCGAACCGCCCCCAAATATCCCTCACCCGTTTTTGCGCTCCTAACCTCCACTTGTCATAATCGTAGAAAACTCCAACGTGCTGCTGGGGGGGAATTTATGATGAAATGGTTATTGAAACTTTTTGTTTTTAGCCTGTTTCTATGGATTGCTGCTTCTTCATTGGCACAGAGTGGAACAACCTTACAACTCTTTGTAGAGCGCGATTCCCTGACGTTGTACGTGGCTTCTGGCCCTCTCTGGTTAGGCGACCTGGAATTTCGTACATTGAACTCGCAGGGCGTGGTTCAAAGCGTCCGCCTAGGGGATGGTTTTGACGTGCTGAAAATAACGGGCGGATATGCCGATACCGGCACATGTTTTGTTTACACGCTGTCCGGCGCGACGCCACCTTTGCCGGACGCCTGTTCGCAGCCGAATCGGGTTTTCCGGCGGGACGTGACCCGCGCCGATGTATTCTGGTACGACTTTGTGACCAACCGCGCCCGTACCGTATCTGTTTTTGGTTCGGGCGTGTCGTTGATGGGCGAACTCTGTTCCCCGGATTTGCCCAACTGCCCCTTATCCTGGAATGTGATTCCTTCTCTGACGCCCTCGCCAACTGAGATACCAATTATTCCGCCAACCCCGCCGCCGTCTCCCACACCGACCGATCCGCTTCAGGCGGCCTATGCACAGGCAGCGGCATATGACTACCGGCAGGGCAATGCCGTCTGGTTGCCGATTTACCAGACCTTCGATGATGTGGAAATGGTGCTCGTGCCGCCGGGCTGTTTTGATATGGGCAGCGAAGATGGGAATGACGACGAAAAACCGGCACATCAGCAGTGTTTTGACCGACCGTTCTGGATTGACAAATACGAAGTGACCAACGCGCAGTATAAACGCTGTGTGGAGGCGGGTGAGTGTAAACCGCCGGGTGATCGAAAATACTATGATGATCCGGCTTATGCCGACCATCCGGTGGTTTATGTAAACTGGTATTACGCGAAAAAGTATGCCGAATGGCGCGGCGGCGCGCTGCCGACCGAACGGGAATGGGAATATGCCGCGCGCGGGCCGGATGATCTGGAATATCCCTGGGGAAATGAATTTATTGCTGATAATGTCGTCTATAGCAGAAATTCCAATGGCAAGATGGCGGCTGTTGGCAGCCGTCCCGGCGGGGCCGCCTGGGTGGGGGCGCTGGATTTGAGCGGCAACGTCTGGGAATGGGTGAGCTCTGCCTACAAGAATTATCCTTACCAGCCAGATGATAGGCGGGAAGATTTGGATGGAACAGATATTTCGCGGGTGCTGCGGGGCGGGTCGTGGAACTACGATGTGCACTACGCCCGCTGTGCCTCGCGCGGCAGGGACGACCCGAGCATCAGGTACGGCAACAGGGGTTTTCGGGTGGTGGTGGGCGTCCCTGTTTCTTAACTCTGTGCTCTGGTGAATCTGAACTCTGTGAAGCTGAATCTTCTGGACTCTGGGGGTGTGGGGCAAAGCCCCACGCCAAAAGCCGCCGCCAGGCGGGACGAAGTTTTTGGCAAGAGGCAGGTTGAGGGAGAGGGCGGTGCAGGGGTGGATTTCTAAACCTGCCCCGACGGAAAACCATTGTTACTGCTTTACCACAGGAACACCTGTCTTTATTCCTCATCCCCCTCGGAGTCGCCCAAAATCCGGCGGAGTTCCTGCTCCCACACGTCGGCGAGGGGGTCGAACAGCACTTCGGTGAAATCGTCGGACAGGCGGCGCATGTATTCGCGCACGTTCAACTGCGGCGCGGCCTGGTCGAGTTCCTCCACCTTGGCCTCAACCGACTCGATCACGCGCCCGGCCTTGTCTTCCAGGTCAGCCAGATCGAACGCCGTTTTCAGCACGTAGTTCACGCGCTTCATCACACCCAGCCAGGCCATAAAATCATTCTCGATGCGG
>JARKOK010000352.1 GCA_029975765.1 Aggregatilineales bacterium | reverse complement strand
CATGGTTTCAGATGTCGGGCGGGTGGTGGACATGCCGCAGCCTATCACCTTGCTGCTCTATTTTCCCACGACACCCATTATAACCGCCGCCAGCCAGTGAGCAACGTCATACAGAATCAGGATGAACGTCAGCCCTGGTGTCCCCGGCGTCCCAATAGGGGCAGGCTGGGTTATAATTTATATTACAACTAACTTGAAGGTACAGCCGGAGGCCGGCGAACGATGTTCATGCGAAAAGCGATTCACTATTTCCTGTACACCGTCCCTTCAACGGATGATCTGCCCGCTCCGGTCAGTGCGGCTGTCCGGCAGCACCTCGACGCGCCGCAGATGATCATTGTCATCCCGCCGCAGGATTACGCCGTCCGGCGCGAAACGCGCTGGAAGAAAAATCTGCCGTTCGGCTGGCGGGTTACGCCGCAGCGCACCCTGGCCTTTGGCGACCGGAGCATTGTCATGGTCGAGACGGACCGGAACGACCGCCTCACCACCGCCCATATCCCGCTGGATGCGCTGGTCTACGCCGATCTCGGCACGATTCTGCTGTACGGTTACACCCATCTGGTCTGGGTGCAGGACGGCCGGCTGGAAAATCGTTACATCGAATACAATGCGGTGGGCGAACACCTGCTGCGGCGGCAGTTGGAGTGGGCGCGGACGAATATCACCACGCCGGCAGCCGTTCCGCCTGGGGCCTTTGACAGCGAACCGCTGCCGTTTAAGTTCCACAACTATCTCCGGTACAACCTGCTGCCCGACGAGCAGGTGATCACGGCGGTGCATCAGCCCGCCATCCGGCAGAGCGAACACTGGCTCGCGCCCTACCTGTCGCCCAACCGCACCACTGCCATCACCGACCGGCAGGTGCTCATCCTCGAAGAAGAGGAGCGCCGGCGCAAATCCACCTACGGCATCATCGTCCGTTTCATCCCGTTCGACCGCGTGCAGGCCGCCGACTTCGAGCCGGAGAATGATCTGATCTGGCTGCGCCTGCGCGTCGGGCTGGGCGCGGCAGCCGAGACGATCCGCCTGCCGCTGGAAGCCGCGCGCGCCGACCGCCTGCGCGCCGCCTGGGAGGCGCTGCGCCGCGTGACGGCCTGAGTACAGACAGATAAATTCTGTCGGCTGTGTTTCCGTAGGGGTGCACGGCCGTGCGCCCCTACAACCCTGCAACTTAAGCTTGTTGAGGTAGCAGTGTCTATCCGTAAACAGCTTGTGCCAGATACGAATCGGGACTGAAGAGGGTTATCGAATGTGGTTGTAGGGGCACGACATGCCGTGCCCCTACGGATGCACGTTTTTTCGTTGATTTCTTTCGAAACCTCACGTGAGGCGACCGTTCCCCGGCGGGTGGCCTGCCCCTTCCTGCTGGAGAAACGCCCGCGCCATGTACAGCGCCGCGATCACGGACGAATCCTGAATCTGTCCGTTGGCGATTAACGTCTCAAAATCATCCAGCGTTGTGTAGTCAAGGCCGATTTCATAACCCTCATCACCTTGCAGCTTGCTCGGCTGCAAATCCCGCGCCAGAAAGATCGTGAGGTGCTGGTTCAGATATTTAATGAACGGGCACAGTGTCGCCAGTTTATCCAGCCGCCCGGCCCTGTAGCCGGTTTCTTCCTGCAATTCGCGGTTGGCGGTGTCCGCCGGGTCTTCCCCGGCTTCGATGCCGCCGCTGGACAGAATTCGCACCCACTGGTTGAACGCCGGTGAATACTCCACCGTCAGAATCACGCGGCCATCGTCCAGCACCGGCACGACCATCACGGCATTCCGCATGGCGATCACCGACGTATCCACCGTTTCGCTTTGATAAATGCGATACCAGCGGTTTTGAAAATAGGTTTGAGTCATGTGTTGTTCCTGCGGGCATGGCGCCGCCATGTCCTGATGGTTTTATGCTGTAACAGGGGACGATTATGCCGTCCCCGCCGCGTTCAGGCGCTGGAGCTGGTCGGCGGTCAGCCGCACCTTCAGCGCGCCCAGGTTGTCGCGCATCTGCTCCTCGGTGCTGGCGGCAATCAGCGGGATGATGGCCGGATCGCCTTGCAGCATCCACGCCAGAATCACCTGATTCAGCGTCGCGCCGGTTTCAGCCGCCACCGCGCGCAGGGCTTGCAGCCGCGCGTCGTTGTCCGGGCTGCGATACTCCGGCGGCAGCGGGCGGTCATCACGGGTATACGCGCCGGCCAGCAACGCGGAATACGCCAGAATACGCAGGCCGGTGGCGCGGGCGTAATCCAGCAAATCCTCGTTAGCGACCAACTGCGGCGCGGTGCTGACACCCGGCCTCGGCGGTAAATAGGTGTGGCGCTGCTGTACGCAGCAGTAGGCCGCCTGGCCCTGCGTCTGGCTGATCCAGCGCGCCTCTTCGAGCCGCCACGCGCGGAAGTTGCTCGCCCCGATCAGCCGCACCTTGCCCGCTTTTACCAGCCGGTCGAAGGCCGCCAGCGTTTCTTCCTGCGGTGTCTGCCGGTCGTCCACATGGGCGTAATACAGGTCAATCGTCTCGATGCCCATCCGCCGCAGGCTTTTGTTACATTCTTCTTCGATACGCCAGGCAGGCAGCCCGCGTGTCACATCGCCGTAGTTGAAGCCCACCTTGCTGGCGATGAACATACGGTCGCGGTTGCCGCGTTCGCGCATCCATTCCCCCAGCAGCGTTTCACTTTCGCCGCCGCGCCCGCCGTCCGCCCAGTGCGCGTAGATGTTGGCGGTATCAATAAACGTGCCGCCCGCGTCCACGTACATATCCAGCATCCGGTACGAGGTGGCGCGGTCGTTGCGCGTGCCAAAATACATCGCGCCCAGGCACAGTTCGCTCACCTCGACGCCGCTGTTGCCTAATGATAATGTCTGCATGAAATCCTCCTGTCTCCATATCGGTTACTGTAGGGGAGGGTCTGAGACCCTCCCCTACGTACAAAACGGATTAATAAGGTTACGGCTGCGGCCCAAATTCCGGCTTCAGCAGGCGGCTGATCGCCGTCAGCGGAATTTCCACCGTCACCGGCCCGTAGGCGTAGGCGACCACCTGGTACGGCGGGAAGAAAAACACCAGCGCGTCCGGTGTCAGCGCCCAGTTACGGTAGTTGTCGGGGTTTTCCGCCGTGCCCTGCTGCACCCACTGCGCGTCTGCCGCCTCGCCCAACTGCGCCGCCACATCGGCCTGCACCATCGGCACGAGCGCCGGCCAGGGGTTCACGCCGTCCTGAAAAATGTCTTCCAGCGCCAGCGCCTGCTGCTGCGCCACATCAAACGTGAACGTCTGGAAATCCAGGTTAGGGTGCGCGCCGCCGGTGTAATACGATACCGCGAATTTCACCGTCAGCACCTCATCCGAAAAATGGAACAGTTCATAAGTGATCGTCTGCGACCAGTGATTGGCATACGCCGGCAGCGACCAATCCGGCGTGTACGACTGGATGAACAGCGTGCGTGTCTCGTTCAGAAAATGGTCTGTGGTTGCTTCCGCGATGCCCGTCCCCACCAGTTCCATCGGGTATACCACGTTCACGGTCACGCCGCTCTGCATCTCGCAGCGCGTTTCGTCCGCGTTCCATATCCCGTTTTTCGCGTAACACGCCTCTTCCTGCGCGAACACCCCGCCCAGGCCAGAGACCGCCAGCGCCATCACCGCGCCCAGCGCCCAAAACCAGCGTTTCATTTCGCCAATCCTCTCTTGAATATGTTTAAAGCACCTCACCCCAACCCC
>JARKOK010000493.1 GCA_029975765.1 Aggregatilineales bacterium | reverse complement strand
ACAAGGGACACGGCGTTTCCGACCGCAGCTATGACAAACTGGCAGAACTGACCGAATGGCCGCAGAAAGACCCGATCCTCATCCTCCAGCGTTACCTGTGCCAGAAGGACGAATGCATCGAGGAAGAACTGAAGCCGATTGAGCGCAAGGCGATGGCTGATTTTGCCGAAGCGGTGGAATTTGCCGAGGACAGCCCTGTCCCGACCTACGAAGACCTGATTAGCAATATCTACGTTGAGGGTTGAGAATGGCCGACAAGAACATTCCGATGCGCGAAGCCCTGCGTAACGCGCTGCGCGAAGAAATGATCCGCGACGAGCGCGTGTTTGTGATGGGTGAGGAAGTCGGCGCGTGGCAGGGCACGCACCGCGTCACACGCGGTTTTTTGCAGGAGTTTGGCGAGAAGCGGGTGCGCGATACCCCGATCAGCGAAATGGCAATCGCGGGCGCGGCGGTCGGCGCGGCGATGGCCGGCCTGCGTCCGGTGGCGGAGATTATGACGATCAACTTCGCCTTCCTGTCGCTGGACGCGATCATCAACCACGCGGCCAAAATTCACTATATGTTCAACGGCCAGTTCAGAGTGCCGCTGGTCATCCGCGCGGCGTCCGGCTGGGGCGATCAGGCGACGGCCACCCACAGCCACACGCCAGAGCCAATTTTCGCGCATTTCCCCGGCCTGTATGTCGGCTGCCCGGCCACCCCGCGTGACGCGAAAGGGATGCTGAAAGCCTCGATCCGCGACGAGAATCCGGTGCTGTTCACCGAAAGCATCGCGCTGTATCCGAAACCCGGCCCGGTGCCGGATGACGAGGATTTTGTGCTGCCCATCGGCAAGGGTGACATCAAACGCGAAGGCAAACACGTTTCGCTCATCACCTACGCGCGCGGCGTGGAGTGGTCACTCCAGGCGGCGGAAACGCTTGCCAAGGATGGCATCGAATGTGAAGTGGTTGACCTGCGCTGGCTGCGTCCCCTGGATATTGATCTGGTGTTCGAGAGCTTCAGGAAGACCAACCGCGCTGTCATCGTCGAGGAGTCGCTGCCCATGTACAGCTTTGGCAGCGAACTGGCGGCGCAGATTCAGGAAAACATGTTTGATTACATGGACGCGCCGGTGAAACGTGTGAGCGCGATGGATGTGCCGCTGCCCTACGCGAAAGAAATTGAGTTGATGGCGCTGCCCAACGCACAAAAAGTGGTGGATGCCGTGAGGGAGATTGTATAACATGGCAACTCCGATTACCCTGTCAATGGACGGGACCATGCTGAACTGGCTGAAAAAAGTCGGGGATGCGGTCAAGCAGGGCGAAGTCGTCGCGGAAGTCGAGTCCGACAAAGCGACGGTTGAGGTCGAAGCGCCGGCGGACGGTGTGCTGCTGCAAACCGACGCCCAGCCCGGTGACGCGCTCGCTACCGGTGCGGTGATCGGCACGCTGGGCGCCGCCGGGGAACAGCCGTCAGCGGCGGCAGCCCCGCCGCCCGCACCTGCCGCCAGCCAACCTGCCGCTGTTGAGCCGCCGCCCGCGCCACCAGCACCGGCAGCAGCCCCGGCAGCGCCGGCACCGGTGGCACTCGAAGACAATGGTAATCTGCCCGGCGGTGTGAAGGCGTCGCCGCTGGCGCGCCGTATTGCCGCCGAAAAGGGCATTGATCTGCGCCTGGTGACAGGCAGCGGCCCCGGTGGGCGCATTGTCAAAGAGGATGTGGAAAACTTCAAGCCGGAAGCCGCCCCCGCCGCAGCAGCACGCGGGGAGGCCGCGCCGGCGGCTGTGCCTGCCGGTCTGCCATCCATGCCCGCGCGCAAACTGCCGGAAGGGCCGGATGTGGAGATCGTGGACGTGAGCACGATGCGGAAGCGCATCGCCGCCGGGACGATGGAAAGCAACCTGACCACACCCACGTTCTTTGTCACGGTCGAGATGGATGTGGCGGCGCTGCTGGCGTTCCGCCAGCAGTTAAACGACAGCCTGCCGGAAGGCGCGACCAGGATCAGCGTCAACGATCTGGTTGTGAAGGCGGTTGCGCTGGCGCTGCGGCAGTTCCCGAACCTGAATTCGCACTACTACGGCGACAAACTGGCGCGGCACAAACGCATTAACATCGGCGTGGCGGTGGCCGTGCCGCAGGGCGGCGTGATCTACGTCGTCGCGCGGGACGCCGACAAACTCTCGCTCGGCGCGCTGGCCGACCTGAACAAGCAGATGGTCGCCCGCGCCCGCGACGGCAAACTGAAGCCGGATGACATCGGCGGCGCGACCTTCAGCATCAGCAATCTGGGGCCGT
>JARKOK010000343.1 GCA_029975765.1 Aggregatilineales bacterium | reverse complement strand
CACCGTTTCCCAATCCGAACGTAATGGAAAATCCCGCCGCCGTCCTAACTGCGCCGCCTGTTTGGGTGTAGATGCCAGGCGCACCTGTTCTTCATAGGGAGTACCGGCAAACTTTTGTGCCTGGAAATAATGTTCGGAAGTCTTCCAGTATTTGCCGTCGAGTTCAAAGCCATGCCGCGAAAAATTCGAGAAGCAGCCGTACTCACCCTGCGTTGAGTAGAAGTAGATCGTAGACAAACTTCCCCTCCCAGCTTTGCCAGCAACAGCGGCGGATAACCGACCTGCCGCCGCTGCTCATCATACCGTTAAATCTACTGTAACTGTACCGTCGCCATTGAATGCGGCGGCAGTTCCACATACCAAGTGTCTCCGTCGCGGTAAGGGGTCAGTTCCGCCAGGGCGACCCGATCCGGTTGGGCGCTGCTGTTGACGGCCTGCGGGCTGTCGGCGGCCAGCAGCCGTCCGGCGGCCTGCGTATGTGTGCCGCTGCCGCTGAGCTTCACTTTAGCCGGCTGGCTGATATGGCGGTTGATGAGCGTAACGGCCACCTGCCCATCTTTCTCCGAAGCCGTCGCGCTGACGGCGCTGGCGCCGTCCGGCAGCGCCGCGTTGTGCACCAGTTCGACCGGCAGCGCCGCCGCGCCGATGTGCGGCGCGTGCAGGCTGAAGGCGTGATAGGTGGGTGTCAGCCACATGGCCGCGCCGTCGGTCATCACCACCGATTGCAGCACGTTGACGGTCTGCGCCAGATTTGCCATTGCCAGCACATTACACTGGCGGTGGAAGCCTTCAAAGGCGATGCCTGCCGCCAGCGCGTCGCGCAGGGTGTTGGCCTGTTCGTAAGTCACGGGCGTGCGGCGGTCAACGTCGCCCGGCCCCCAGGGGCGGGCTTCAGGATGCCAGACGCCCCATTCATCCAGCGCGACGCCAATCCGCCGCCCACCGGCTTCGGCATCAATGATGGCCGCCGTGCGTTTGATAAACTGTTCGGTCGTCGCCGCTTCGGCCAGCAGGGCGTAATACTCGGCCTCGGTGAAGCCGGTTTCGGGGCCGCCGTGTATCCAGTACTGATGGATGGAGAGATGGTCAACCAGATGGATATGCGGCCCCAGCGTGCGCAGCACGGCGGTGTTCCACACATCGCCGGTATACCGCACGTCGCCCGTACCGCAGATGACCAGTTCCGCGCCGGGGTCAACATGGCGTAAAAAGGTCGCAAAGCGCCGGTACTCTTTAGCATAGGTTTCGGCGTCAAAGTTGCCGCCGCAGCCCCAGTTTTCGTTACCAACTCCCCACAGTTTCACGTTAAACGGCTGCGGTGACCCGTTGGCTGCCCGCTCGCGGGTGAGGGTGGTATCAAAGCGGCTGTTGCAGTATTCCACCCAATCGCTGAATTCCTGCGGCGTGCCGTTGCCCAGATTGCCGGCGAGATAGGGTTCCGCGCCCAGCCGGCGGCACAATTCCATAAATTCGTGCGTGCCAAACGAGTTGTCGTCCTCGACTTCCAGCCCGCAGGATAAACCTAACCGGCGGGGGCGCTGGTCAGCTGGGCCGATGCCGTCGCGCCAGTGGTAATGTTCGGCATAACAGCCGCCCGGCCAGCGCAGCAGCGGCACGGGCAGCGCCTGTAAGGCGCGCAGCACATCGGCGCGCAGGCCATTTTCATGCGGGACAGGCGCTTTTGTCCCGACCCACAGGCCGTCGTAACAGCAGCGGCCTAAATGTTCGGCAAAGTGGCCGTACAGGCGTGGTGAAATCGTGCCGATTGGCTGGCCGGTGCGAATGAAAAATGCGGCTTCGATCATCGGTAATAACCTTTCTGTTAATTGTGCCTGCCAACCAGGGCAGCCCGACTATATTTATGTCCCTATTGTGACACAGCCTTCGATGTTCAGGCTACAGACCAATCAGGGCTGACGCCGGGGGCTTTTTATCCTGCCGGTTTAGACCGTTATGACCCCTTAAAAACCCCGGATTGACTTTTAGTCCCACGTCCCCTATACTTTTGCCGTTTTATGTAACCTGAGATTTAACTGTGATTAACGACAAATCCATCCAGACCCTTGAACTGCATAAAATTCTGGAACAACTGGCAAAACACTGCACCTTTTCCGGCGGGGGGCAGTTGGCGCGGGAGCTGGCGCCGAGTACCGATCTGGAAGAGGCGCAGTCCTGGCAGCGCGAAACCGCCGAGGCGCGGCTGTTGTTCGAAAACCAGGTGAATATCTCGCTGGGGGGCGTGCGGGATGTGCGCGACCCGGTGATTCAGGCTACACGCGGTATCCTGATCGAGCCGCAGGTGCTGCTGGACATCCGGCAGACGCTGCGCCGCGCGACGACGCTGCGCCGCACGCTGGGCCGCCTGAAAGGGCAGTACCCGCTGCTGGCCGATCTGGTTAACGAGGCGGAAGAATGTGCCGCGCTTCAGGAAGAGATTGGCCGCGTGCTGAACGAAAAAGGCGAAGTGCTGGACTCCGCCAGCCCGCAGTTGGCCGTCATCCGGCGCGACCTGAAAGTGGCGTATGACCGCCTGCAAACCCGCCTGCTGCGAATGATTAACAGCGGCACGAATGCCCCTTACTTGCAGGAAGCGATCATCACCACCCGCAACGGGCGCTACGTGATTCCGATCAAGGCGGATTTTAAGGGGCGCATCCCCGGCATCGTGCATGATTCATCGTCCAGCGGCGCGACGCTGTTTATCGAACCGCTGGCGACGGTGGAACTGAACAACGAATACCGCGAGCGCCAGCTTGATGAAGAAAAGGAAATCCGCCGGATTCTTCAGGCGCTGACGGATGAAGTGGGGCGGCAGTCGGAATATATCGTCCGCACCGTTGAAGTGATGGCCTATCTGGACATGACGCTGGCAAAAGCCCGGTACGCCGAAGAACTGAACGCGGTTGAGCCGGTGCTGCTGCCGTTTCGTCCTCATTCCACCGGCGGGCGCAAGGCGAGTGTCGAACACCCCGGCAGCACGATTTTCCTGCGCGGCGCGCGCCACCCGCTGCTGTCGGGCAACGTGGTGCCGATTGATGTGGAACTGGACGAGAGTACGTGGGTGCTGGTCGTGACCGGGCCGAATACCGGCGGTAAAACGGTGTCGCTGAAGACCGTTGGCCTGCTGGCGCTGATGGCGCAGAGCGGTCTGCAACTGCCGTGTGAGGAAGCGAAGATCAGCGTATTCGACGGCATTTACGCCGACATTGGCGATGAGCAGAGCATCGAGCAGTCGCTCAGTACCTTCTCGTCGCATATGACCAATACGATCCAGATTTTGCGCGAGTGTGACGAAAAATCGCTGGTGCTGCTGGACGAACTGGGCGCGGGCACCGATCCGGCGGAAGGGTCGGCGCTGGCGCGGGCGGTGCTGACGCATCTCGTCAACCGCCGTGTGACGACCATCGTCACCACGCACCACCCGGAACTCAAAATCTACAGCGTGGAAACCCCCGGCGTACGGAATGCCAGCGTTGAATTTGATCTGGCGACCCTGCGCCCGACCTACCGGCTGATTATCGGCCTGCCGGGACGTTCCAACGCGCTGGCGATTGCCTCACGGCTGGGGCTGGACGCCAGCATCATTGAAGAAGCGCGGACGATGGTGGCGACGGAAGAACTGGTTGCCGATGATCTGCTGGACGAAATCCAGCGCACGCGCGAAGAAATCCGCCGCAACCAGCTGGCGATCACCGCCATGCGCGAGGAGATGGAAGAACAGCGCGCCGATTTGCAGGCGCGGCTGGACAAAATCGAAGATGAGCGCCGGGACATCATCGCCAGCGCCCGGCGGCAGGCCGAAGAAGAAATCCGCACCTTCCAGCGCGAAGTCAAGCGGCTGCGGAGCGATATGCGAACGGCTTCGCTGCCGCTGGACGCGCTGAAGGCTGTGCAGGAGCAGGCCGACTCGCTGGCCGCCAACGTGGAAAGGCCGGTCGAAAATCAGGGCGAAATCATCGTCGCGTCGGACTGGTCGCCGCGTCTGGGGGACACGGTCTGGCTGCCGAAACTGAACGCCGAAGGCACGATCACCGATCTCGAAAAGGGTGAAGCGGTGGTGCAGGTGGGTACGCTGCGAGTGCGCGCCGGGCTGGATGAAGTCACCCAGCGCCCGCCCAGCCAGAAGCGCCAGATGAAACGCGGCCACAAACGCGAGTACGAAAAATCGCCCGATCCGATTGTGCCGAAAGGCCAGTCGCCGGGGCTGGAACTTGATCTGCGCGGGGAACGGGTGGATGACGCGCTCAAGCGGCTGGAAACCTACATTGACGCGGCGTATATGTCCGGCCTGCCGTTCGCGCGGATCATTCACGGCAAAGGCACGGGCGCGCTGAAAAAGGCGGTGCGCGAGCGGGTGGAGAGCCACGCGCTGATCTCCAAAGTGACGGAAGCCATGCCGCAGGAAGGCGGCGGCGGCGTGACGATCATCCACATGGTGCCACTCTCGTAAGGGCTGTAGGGGCGGGTTTTGAAACCCGCCCCTGCGTTTTCGTATACAATGAGGGGCAGAGTTTGGAAAGGGAAAGCGATGGCTGTTCAGGAGAAACGCTACACGGTGGCAGAGTTTGAGGCAATTGCCGGTGCGCCGGAAAACGCCAACCGGCTGCTCGAACTGATCGAGGGGGAGATTGTTGAGAAAATGCCGAGTTTTACGCCATCTGAGATAGCAGCGCGTATCATTTACTTCTTTACCGCCTACTTGTTACAGAATCCAATAGGGCGTGTAACCGGCGCGGACGGCTCGTATATTATGGATGAGGCCAACGAGTTTATCCCTGATGTGGCCTATATTTCTAAGGAACGTATGCCGGAACGACCATCGCGCAAAGCCCCCATCCCGCCGGATTTAGCCGTCGAAGTGGTATCCCCAACCGACTCGATTCGGGACGTGCAGCGGAAGGCGCATAAGTACCTGCGGCTGGGAACGCAGATGGTGTGGATTGTCTATCCCGGCGATAAAAGTGTGGATGTGTGCCTGCCTGACCCGGATATGCCGGATGGTATGCGCGTGCGCGCCGTGCCTGCTGGCGCCGTGCTGGACGGCGGCGACGTGCTGCCGGGCTTCACGCTGGCGGTGAACGATATTTTTCCGGCCTGACTGGCACGACCGTTACCCTAACAACCCGATAATCGTTATATGATCCCCGCTCGATCAACGACCCCTGAGCGCCCTGACTGATAAGCCCGACAATTCCCCGTATTGGCCGGATGCCGCCTGTAATAAAACAGATGCGCCTTACAATAATTCATTTAGGAGTACGTTAGGCTTATCATCCAAGATGTACCGCATAACACACTGTGAGAGGGTTAGGGCATTCCATGAACATTCTGTCCATCGTCATTCCAGCATATAACGAAGAAGAAAGTGTGGGGGCGTGCATCGAGCGCGCGCTGTCTATCGAACCGGAACTGAAGAAACTCGGCCTGGATGGGCTGGAAGTGATCGTGGTGGACGACTGCTCGAAGGATCGTACGGCTGAAATCGTCAAGAGTTACATTGACCGGGGGGCGGTGCTGGTGCAGCACAAGGTCAATCGTAACTACGGCGGCGCGCTGAAAACCGGTTTCCGCAACGCGCGCGGGCAGTATCTGGCGTTTATGGATGCCGACGGCACCTACCCGCCGGAATACTACCCCAAGATGATGCAGGCGCTGCTGGAGCAGGATGCCGACCTGGTGATCGGGTCGCGCATGGCAGGGGTGGAAAGCGAAATGCCGCTGACCCGGCGTGTTGGTAACTTTCTGTTCGCCACGCTGGTGACGATGATCGGCAACGTGCGCATTACCGACAGCGCCAGCGGCCAGCGCATCCTCAAACGCGAGGTGCTGGAGAAACTGTACCCGCTGCCGGACGGGCTGAACTTCACGCCGGTGATGAGCACCCGCGCCCTGCACGAAGACCTGAAGATGATCGAAGTGCCGATCAAGTATGAGGAACGCGCCGGTGAAAGCAAACTGAGCGTGGTGCGCGACGGCCTGCGCTTCCTGTTTACCATTCTGGGCACAGCCGCGACGTACAATCCGGTGCGGCTGCTGGGCGCGCTTTCGATTGCCGCCGTGCTGCTGGCGGTGCTGGCAATTCTGCCCTGGCTGCTGGCGTACAGCGGCGGCGTGCAGGATCGCTCGCCGTACACACCGCTGCTGTTTGTGGCGATGACGATGGTGATCGTCGCCGTCAATCTGTTCAGCATCGGCGCGGCGTTTGGCTGGGTGGTCAGCCTGTTTCACCGCCGCCCGATCCGGCAGGGGTTGTTAGGTCGTCCCATCTTCAATAAGCCGATGGAGTTTAAATTCGGGCGCATCGGTCTGGGGCTGCTGATTTTCGGTGTGGCGCTGTTCGTGGCCTCGCTGTTTGTGCAGGGGAACGAGCCGGCGTGGTTCCTGCTGGTGCCCAGCGCCATGTTCGTGATGACCGGGATTCAGTTCGGCACGACCTGGATGCTGATCAAAACCCTGGCGACCCTGAGCGTGCGCGAACTCAAAGCGGCGTCTGATCTGGGTATCGCCGGCGAAGGCGCGGATAATGTCGTGGTGTTCCGCCGGGACAAGAAGGTTACGACCGAAATCAATAAGGCGCTGGTGTAAGGCCGTGTTTGTACGGGCGACCACGCAGGGTCGCCCCTACCGAAAAACCACACTAAAACCATACGAGAATCATTGACAAATACGGGGAGAGTAAGGCGTTATGTCTAAACCCACCATTAACTACGACGAACTGCGCGCGAAGTATCCCAAGTCACCTGAACCCTGGTCGGGCGGTGAAATGTCCGGTCGCCGCGACCTGCCTGATCCGATTCGTGAGAATCTTGGTTCGCGCCGCGTGCCGAAGCTGTCGAATGTCCGTTTCCCGGATGCTGACCCGATTGTGGCGAAGTTCACCGAGGAATACCGCCATCACAAGGTAGACATCCTGTTTGTGAACCCGCCAGCCCCGGACGGCGCGATCTGGATTCGCAGCCAGCACCGGGTAGGCCGCCGCAGCCGCGAAAACATGATCTGGGGGCAGGTGTCGCTGGCGCAGATGGCCGCCGTGATGTACCCCGATTATAAGGTGGCGATCATTGACGCG
>JARKOK010000492.1 GCA_029975765.1 Aggregatilineales bacterium | reverse complement strand
TGCGGAAGTAATCGACATTTTTCGGTTTCGTTGTAGGATTGTTGTCCATGATGTATCCGCTGGTTTGGTTGTTTGGCGACACCTATTTCAGCGTGGTACATCATTCCTTTCAATCCCCAACCCGGTTTACGGATAGATACTACCTCATTCTGCCGAAAATGGGATGTCTATCGGTTAGCCCTCACCCCAAACCCCTCTCCTTCAGGACGAGGCGCTTATGAACTGCATTTCATCCCTTCTCCATGTGGGAGAAGGGAACGAGGGATGAGGGCATGTCCTCCCTAATCCCCCGTTGGCTGCGGCAGAGGCTCGCGGCTGCCGTTGGACGATGGTTGCGGTGTTTCTTCCTCGCGGCGAAACTGGCTCATGTACAGGTCGTAATACGCGCCCTGCTTCGCCAGCAGTTCGGTGTGCGTGCCGCGCTCCACGATCTCGCCATCTATCAGTACCAATACCTGACTGGCATTGCGAATCGTACTCAGGCGATGCGCGATCACGAAGCTGGTACGACCTTCCAGCAGCTTTTCAAATGCCTTCTGAATCAGCCGCTCGGTGCGCGTGTCCACGCTGGAGGTCGCCTCGTCCAGAATCAGGATGCGCGGACTCATCAGCGCCACACGGGCGATGGCGATCAACTGGCGCTGCCCCTGGCTGAGGCCGCTGCCGCGTTCGCCCAGCACGGTCTGGTAGCCCTGCGGCAGCCGTTCGATGAACTGGTCAGCCGCGACCAGTTTAGCCGCCGCGATCACTTCCTCATCGGTGGCATCCAGCCGCCCGTAGCGGATGTTTTCCATCACGGTATCGGAGAACAGGAACGTGTCCTGCAAGACGATGCCAATCTGCGACCGCAGGCTGGCGGCGGTTACATCCCGAACATCAACACCGTCAATCCTCACCGCGCCACCGGTCACATCATAGAAACGCGGCAGCAGATTGATGATCGTCGTTTTGCCCGCGCCGGTCGGCCCGACGATGGCAATCGTCTGGCCGGGTTCTGCGGTCAGGCTCACACCCCTCAACACAGGTTCACCGGCTTTATATTCCGCCGTCACGTTGTCAAACTGAACTTTGCCCTGAATCTGCGGCATCTCGACCGCACCGGGTTTATCCACGATGGTCGCTGGTTCGTCCAGCAGGCCGAAGATGCGCTCGCCGCCGGCGATGGCACTCTGGATATTCGTCCACAGAACCGCGATCTGCTGAATCGGCTGGTTAAACCGCTGGACGTATTGCAGGAAGGCAAACACCGTGCCGAGGGAAATCACTGCCGTACCCAGCAGCGGCTCGTTCCGCAGCACCGACAGCCCGCCCACAACCACCACGATGCCCAGCGCCACATAACCCAACGCTTCCAGAATCGGCGTCAGCGCGCTGGTGAAACTCGCTGCGCGAATATTCGCGTCCCGGTTTGCCGCGTTCGTCCGGCGGAACTGCTCGATGTTTTCATCTTCGCGGTTGAAGGCCTGCACCTCACGCACCCCGGCGATGCTCTCCTGCAAGTCAGCATTGACACTGCCCATCTCCTGCCGGCTGCGGCGAAACGCTTTCCTTGCCTGGTCGGAAAAATACACCGTCGCCAATACCATAAACGGCACCACCACCAGGCTGATCAGCGCATACGGCACATTCGTTTGCAGCATCTTGACCATAATCCAAACGATCAACAAACTGCCGCTGAGCACCTGCACCAGCGCAAAACTCATCGCCTGCTGAATGGTTTCCGAGTCGCTGGTAAAGCGGCTCATGATGTTGCCGGCTTCATTTTCCGCATAGTACCCCAGCGACAGCCGGTTGATATGGCGGAACACCTCTTTCCGAATCTGCCGCAGCGCGTTCTGTCCGGTCCATGTCATCGTGAAAAACATCAGGCCGCTGAAAACCGAACCAGCCACGAACAGCCCGATCAGTGTCAGCACGATGGCGCCCAGCCCGACGAGCTTGGTTTCGATTGGCGCATCCGGCGTTGCTGCCGGGTCAAACCAGCAGGTCGAACTGGCGCTTGGGAACAGATAGCAGTCCACCGCCTGTCCGGTCAGGTCTGGCCCTACCACTTGTACCCAGGTGGTGATCACCATCAGTACCATAACGAGCGCCAGCGCATACCACCGCTGACGAAAGTAATACCAGAAGCGGCCCAGCGTCGCGCCCACCTTCTTCGGCTTACTCGTATCCTGTTCCAGCAGACGGCGGTTGCCGTCCATCATCATTCCCATGTTAGGCCTCCTGCGCGTCTGCTGCCGGTTCCGCCGTTGCGTCCCCGACCAACTGTGAGTGATAGATTTCGGCGTAGATGGCGCTGGTTTCCATCAGGTCTTCATGTTTGCCGCGCGCCACCACCTGCCCTTTGTCCAGCACCAGGATTTGATCGGCATTCAGCACGGTGCTGATACGCTGCGCGATCACGAAACTGGTGCGCCCTTTCATCAGGTAATCCAGCGCCTTCTGGATTTTGTACTCCGTCACCAGGTCAACACTGCTGGTGGAGTCATCCAGAATCAGCAGGCGTGGATTCAGCAGCAGCGCGCGCGCGATGGCGATCCGCTGTTTCTGCCCGCCCGACAGTGTGGTGCCGCGTTCGCCTACCGGCGTATCGTACCCATTGGGGAAGGTCATGATGAAATCATGCGCGGCGGCGGCTTTAGCCGCTTCGATGACTTCATCCATCGTCGCGTCCGGTCGCCCAAAGGCGATGTTGTCGCGGATTGAGCCGCTGAACAGGTTCGTCTCCTGGAGGACGATACCGATCTGGGAGCGCAGACTGTCCAGCGTCACGTCGCGCAGATCATGGCCGTCAATCAGCACTGCACCCTCCGACGCATCGTAGAAGCGCGGTATCAGATTGATAATGGTGGTTTTCCCGCTGCCGGTCGCGCCCAGCAGCGCAATCGTCTGGCCGGGTTCGGCTGTGAAGCTCACATCCTTCAGCACCGGGTCACCGCTGCCAAAGTATTGAAACGTCACATCCTCAAACTCGACATGTCCTTGAATCGCCGGCAGCGTGATTGCGTCCGGTTTATCGGCCACATCGCTCTTTGCGTCCAGAATTTCAAAGACTCTTGAGGCCGAGGCTGCCGCCTGCGCCATCAACGAAATGATGAAACCAAGCTGTCCCAGCGGGAAGAACACATAAATCAGATACAGGCTGAAGCTCTGGTACTCACCCAGATTTAGCGTGCCTTCCAGAATTTGCCGGCCACCGAAGTACAGAATCGCGGCCTGCCCCAACTGCGCGATCAGGAAAATGAC
>JARKOK010000329.1 GCA_029975765.1 Aggregatilineales bacterium | reverse complement strand
TGGTTCCTGAATCGCTGCTGTACCCGCGCGAATACAATCAGGTGAACGTGGGCGGCACGGTGACGCTGATGGAAGCCATGCGCGACGTGGGCGTGCGGCGGGTGATCTTCATCTCCTCCGGTGCGATCTACGGCGAACGCGCGGATCAGCCCATTTCAGAGTCGGCTGTCCCCGCGCCGCGTTCCCCTTACGCCGTCTCCAAACTGGCAGCCGAATACTATGTGCGCACAATTGCCGCCCTGTGGGGCATGGAGGCGGTGTGCCTGCGCGTTTTCAACGCCTACGGCCCGGGGCAGCATCTGCCGCCGGTGCATGCGCCTGTCATCCCCAACTTCTTGCGCCAATCCAGCAGCAACGGCACGCTGGTGGTGCACGGCTCTGGTTTACAGACTCGCGATTACATCTACGTGGACGACGTGGTGGACGCGATGTGTGCGGCAGCCACTGCTGATGGCGTGGATCAGGCCATCATCAATGTAGGCTCAGGGGTCGAAGCCTCGGTGCGCGACCTGGTGCGGCTGGCCATGACGGTGACTGGCGGCCAGCCGGAGGTGGTGTATAACCCGCACAGCGATAACGGCCCATCGCGCATGTGCGCCGATATTGGCCAGGCGGCCAAACTTCTCAATTTCCAGCCTAAAACGACCCTGGAGACAGGGCTGCGGCTGACCCTGGAACAAGATTCGCGTTTACAAAGGAAATAAGGTGGAACTACGCACAACCCAACCTGGGGATTGGATGGGCAGCACAGGCACGCTGCCCTCTCAGGATTTATTGGTTATCTTACAAAAAGCCAATCAGATTGCCAACACAACCGATCGGGATACGCTGCTGTGCGGCATGGCCAGCCTGCTGATGGACATCAACCAGGCGGCGGCTTTTGCGCTGCTGGAACCGAAGAATGAGCAGGGAGATCTGCAGGTGAGCTTTTCGCAGGGGGTGGATCTATTGCCGGAGGCCGTGCAGGCCCTGCGCGCAGAGATCACCACAGACGGCCCGCGCTGCCTGTATTTGCCCTGGCTGGGTGAGCGGCTGGCGTGCCTGCTGCCGCTGGCGCAAAACAACCATCATCACGGGGCGGCGGTGCTCTTTGAGGCCGCGCAGCCCCAACTGGTGGTCAGCGACCTGCTGGTGAAGCGCCTGGGCAGTGAGCTGGAAAAGCTGGATTTGATCACCTCGGTGCAGCAGCAAACTGTGCGTATGGAAGCCTTGGTGAACCTCATCGAGCAGATCAGCTCTACGCTGGACCGCGACACGATTCTGCGCCGGATCATTTCATACGCCAATGACTTGCTGAACACAGAATTCAGTTCCTTATTCCTGGCGGAAAAAAACGGCGATATTCAGCTGTATTTAGGCAGCAACATGCCGGAGGGCAAGGATAACAAGATCACTGTCCCTTCCGGTCAGGGCATCATCGGCCACGTGGTTAAATCGGGCCAGACGGTGATTGTGGACGATGTCAGCCTGGATCACCGTCATTACGCTCAGGCTGACCGCATGGGCGGGGTGGTTACGCGCTCGATTCTGGCTGTGCCGCTGAAGACGCGCGCCCTGGATTTGGGCAGCAAACACGGCGAGGTGCGTGAGCGCATTATCGGCGGGCTGGAAGCCATGAATAAGATCGGCAGCCCGTTCACCCAGGAGGACGCGCACCTGCTGCAGGCCCTGGCCAACCAGGCCGCCACCATCCTGGAAATTGCCGGTATTTATAACGAAGCCAACGAGCTGTTCCT
>JARKOK010000327.1 GCA_029975765.1 Aggregatilineales bacterium | reverse complement strand
TTACAATCAAAAAGCGCCAGCCCAGGTCGGGTTGGCGCTTGCCTTTTGCTTCGTTACGGCTGTCTGTCAGCCGCGTGTCCGCCCGCCCTGGGAATCGAAAACGCCATGCATACACATGTACATACACATGGGCATGGCCTCAGACTTCAGGGTGGGGGTACGGTTCACGTCGCTCATACTGGCAAAGCCTAACATGCTTTTGGCAAGAATGCAAGAGGTCGAGATGAGAAAATGGCAAATTATCGCGTCATTCGGAACCCGCAGGCGTGGTCATCCGTATACAACTGTAGCAGGGACGAAGCACGCTTCGCCTCCTCGAAATGTTCTGATTTGCGGGAAAGGACTGTTCCCATGATTCCGATCAAGACACTTCATCCGGTGCGGACAAAGGGATACGTCACCTACGGCCTGATCGTCCTGAATGCGGCGGTCTTCCTGTGGCAGCTCACGCTGTCGCAGACGCAGCTTGGGCAAACGTATTACGCGCTGGCCGCCGTGCCGTGTGAAATATCCCGAAATTTCCTTTCGGTCGAAACCCTGCTGGACATCTTCCGCAGCATGTTTCTGCACGGCAGCTGGACGCATCTCGTCGGCAATATGACGTTCTTATGGATTTTTGGCCGCAACGTGGAAGATTACTTCGGCCACCGCAAATTTTTCCTGCTTTATCTGACCGCTGGTTTTCTGGCGGCGCTGACCGAAGTCGTGGTGAACACCGGCCTGTGCGTGCCAATGGTTGGCGCGAGCGGCGCGATTGCCGGCGTGCTGGGCGCGTACCTGCTGCTGTATCCCGGCTCGCGGGTGAAGATTATGATCATCTTCTTCCGCTTCTTCCCGCGTTTTTATAACATTCCGGCGCTGGTCGTGCTGGGCTTCTGGTTTGTCGTGCAGTTGTTCAACGGCATCACCACGCTGGGGGCAGCCACGCTGGGCGGCGGCGTAGCGTTCTTCGCGCACATTGGCGGTTTCGTCACCGGGCTGATCGCAACATTCTTCTACCTGATGTTCAACAAACCGCCGGATCGCACGGTATACACCGAGTAAGGCATCAGGCAGGCTGCATGGCGGCGGCCAGCGGGATGAACAGGCGAACCCTGGTGCCCTGCCCCGGTTCGCTCTCAATCGTGATGTCGCCGTCGTGCAGCTCAACGATCTTTTTGACCATCGTTAGCCCCAGCCCCATGCCGCCGGTGGCTGCCGCGCGGGCCTGATCGGCGCGGTAAAACGGTTCAAAGATGCGCGGCAGATCCGCCGCCGCGATACCAACTCCGGTATCGGCAATCTCCAGCACGCAGCGTTCGCCATCACGATAGGCGGACAGCGTGATATGCCCCTCAGGCGGCGTGTATACCAGGGCATTCTCCAGCAGGTTGACCAGCGCCCGTTCCAGCAGCGCGGCGTTGCCGTTCAGAACCACCTGATAATCCGTCACCTGCACGGCAATCTGATGGCTGCGCCGGTATTCCGGGGCGATGCTCGACAGTGTGTTCTCGATCAGCTCGGTCAGCCGCACACGGGTCAGATGGTACTCATCGGTGTTATCCAGCCGCGCCGTGAAAAGAACCTGCGTCAGCAAATGTTCCAGCCGTTCAACCTGCTTGCTGATGATAATGGCTTTTTCCTGCCGCCGTTTCTCATCCGTCAGTTTACCGATCAGGTAGGCGCTGCTGTTGATAATGGCTAACGGCGTGCGGAAGTCGTGTGACATATTAGTCACGAACTCCGTCAGAAAACGCATCCAGTCACGCTCAATCTGCAATTCTGCGGCGTGCTGCGCCGCCGCTTTGGCCTGAGTAATATCATGCGCCACCACTAATATCTGCGTGACCTGCCCGCCGGGGTCGCGTTCGAACACCACCCCAACCCCGTGCAGCCATAACCAGTGCCCTTTCCTGTGACGCACACGATATTCCTGTTCAATGCGCTCGCCATCCGCCAGCATTTCGTAACGCTGCGGTTGCAGCAGCACCAGCGGCAGATCATCGGGATGGAATATCCCTGACATAACAGCGCCGTCGGCTGCCCGTATCTCTTCCACCGTGTACCCCAGCAGATCATCAAGCCGGTGATTGACGTACACGCTGCGCTGCTGCCGGATGTCGTAGACCATCACCAGATCGGGAACTGCCGTTGTTACCTGCTCTATAAACCGCTGTTTGGCGCGCAGTTCCGTTTCGACACGCTGCCGCTCGGCATTTTCAACCGCCAGCAGTTCGGCTTTACGACGCAGCCGGCGAATCATCGGCCTGATGACCAGCCCACCCTGCGCCGCCAGCGCCGCCAGAATGAGTATGGCGCGTATCTGGTTGGTGACACTCAGCGATCGGGCAGTATTCAGGCTGGCCGTCTGGAAAATACCGACTACCGTGCTTAAATCGTCCAACAGCCCCGGCGCGGCGTTTTGCACCAGCCGCAGATCAGAATCATCGGGCGATAAATCTGACGCCAGCCGGTTAACCAGATGTTCCGCCGCCGCCAGATACTCTGCCACCCGCGCGTCCAGACCATTCCCCCCAGAATACACGGCCTGAAGCGGCGGTAAAACCGCGCTGTGAGCCATCAGTTGTTGGTGATCGTGCCGCATATTGCTCACTACCGCCGCCAGATCGCCGCGCAGCCGCGCGCGCTGTGTTTCGTCCTGCGTCGTGACCAGTTGCAGGCTGAAAAGCGCAATCTGCTGCGAATAGACGCGCTGCCGTCCACTTAACCGGAGGAGCGCGATTTCCTGTTCCTGCTGTTGTAAGGCAGCATCCAGCATCACATGGCTGACGGCCAGCAGCAAGACAACGGTTGCCATTGCCAGCAGCCAGTAAGCGGTCAGCCGTGTAATGAATACCTGCACACTCGAGGCGCTGCCGGAAAGTGCCGACCGAAACTTGAACATTCTCTTGCCTGGGGGCATAACGATGATTGAGCCTATTGTAATAAGAATGACAGGTTAATATCGTAAAGAATTTCGTGTCAGCAGGCAACTGGTTATCCGGAATCCAATCTGCATTTGTAATGCAGGCCGCATTAATCCGTGATGGCTCTGGCAGAAGTACCACAAATTCTATACGATAGACAGCGTATGCCTGTGCGTGAAAGGTCAACCATTATGCATCGCCTTGTATTCGTTCTGCTGGTCGTTCTGCTGATGAGTGTCCCCCTGACGACCACCGCGCAGCGCCCCACCGCCACTCCCCTGCCCGATGTGACCCCCGAAGCAACTGCCGAAGCCTCCCCCGTCGAACTGCTTACTGTGGAAATCATCGCGGAGTATCCCCACGATGCCACCGCTTATACGCAGGGTTTACTGCTGCACGAAGGTGTGTTTTACGAAAGCGCCGGGCAGTACGGCGAGTCCAATGTGCGCCGGGTAGACCCGGAAACCGGCGTGGTGCAGCAGCAGACCGCCGTGCCAGAGCAGTACTTTGCTGAAGGGCTGGCGCGAGTAGATAACCGCCTCTTTCAGATCACCTGGAAGGAACAGACCGCCTTCGTGTATGACATTGACACCCTGGAACCGGTCGAGACCTTCGAGTACGAGGGCGAAGGCTGGGGGCTGTGTTATGACGGCGAGCAGCTTGTCATGAGCGATGGCACGGAAATCCTGACCTGGCGCGACCCGGCCACCTTCGAGGTGACAGATACGCTGACCGTCACGCTGGATGGCGAACCGCTGAACGCGTGGAGCTTGCAGGGTGTGCCGTTGAGTCAGATCAACGAACTGGAATGTGTGGGGGACTCGGTGTATGCCAATGTCTGGTATACCGACGTGATTTTGAAGATTGATGCGGCGTCCGGCGTGGTGACGGCGGTCGTTTTTGCCAACAACCTGCTGCCGGAGGATGACTGGCTGGCGCTGCGCAGCGAAGGCGGGGTACTGAACGGTATCGCCTACAATGCTGACACGGATACGTTCTTCATCACCGGCAAGCTATGGCCGAAGCTGTTTGAAGTGCGCTTCGTCCCCATTCCATAGATGCCCACCGGCCTAACAGGAAATGAGCTTATCCGATGGGAAATACACCTGTTGTCACTTTGTTTCTGGTGCTTGGCATCATCATCACCGCCGCGCGTATTGGGGGGTCGCTGGCCCGGCGTTTCGACCAGCCGCGTGTGCTGGGGGAACTGATCGTCGGCGTGCTGCTTGGCCCAACGTTGATGGATCTGCTGCATACATCCGTTTTTGACATCAACGCCGCCCATCTGGAAGAAACCGTTTTTGAACTGGCCGAATTAGGCGTGCTGCTGCTGATGTTCAAAGTGGGACTGGATGTACACCTGCATGAACTGGCAAAAGTCGGTGTGGTCGCCGGCATCGCCGGCGTGACCGGGGCGCTGCTGCCGGTGGCAATGACGATCCCGGTCGTTATGGCGTTCGGCTATGGCTGGCAGTCAGCTTTGTTCGCCGGGGTTACGCTGGCGGCCACGTCGGTCAGCATTTCAGCCCAGGTGCTGCTGGAACTGGGCGTACTGCGAACGAAAGAAGGCAACGCCCTGCTGGCAACCGCTCTGATTGATGACGTGGTGGCTATTCTGTTAGTGTCGCTGGCGATTGCGATCACCAGCCCGCAGGAGAGTGCAGCGGCAGGCGATCTGCTGCTGATTGTCGCTCGGATGGTGCTGTACATCGGCGCCGCCTTCGCGGTCGCCTGGTTCATCCTGCCGCGTATCATCACCGGGATTTCCAATCATACGGTCGCATCACAGTCCTATGGTGTCGCCGCGTTTGCGCTCACGATGGCGCTGCTGTTTGGCTGGTCGGCGCAGTACCTCGGCGGTGTGGCAACCATTACCGGCGCGTTTATTGCCGGGGTTGGCCTCAGCCGGTCAAGGGAGGCCATCAAACGCCCGATTGATGCTGCTGTTTCGAATCTCTCCTACGCCTTTCTGGTGCCCATTTTCTTCGTCAGCGTTGGCCTGCATGTTGATCTCAGCGCGTTTCCGCTGGCGGCGCTGCCCTTCGCGGCGCTGGTGCTGGTGCTGGCGGTGGTATCGAAGGTGGTCGGCTGTGGCGCCGGAGCGCGGTTCGGCGGGTTCAACAATCAGGAGGCGCTGCGACTGGGGGTATGCATGATTTCACGTGGCGAAGTCGGCCTGATTATCGCCTCGCTCGGCGTAACCAGCGGCGTTCTGCTGCCGCAGGAACCGGTGTTTGCCACCCTGTTTCTGGTCATTCTGCTGACGACTGTACTCACGCCGCCGCTGGTGCGCCGCGTGTTTCAGGAAAAGTTAACTGAGGGGGCATAACGAATGCAAAAACTGGTTATCCTGATTACGTCACGAATTGAGGACTGTCATATGGTGGGCGAAGCCTGGCAGACCGCCGGCGCACCGGGCGTGACGCTGATCGAAAGCTATGGCCTGCGCCGCTTGCAGGAAGCCTCAAAATCGCTGGAAGTGCTGCCGGGGGCGATGTCTTTGCTGGAAATCCTGCGCGACAATGATGAGATTAAAAGTGTTACGCTGCTGTCTGTCGTTGGGGAGCAGCAGGTAGATGCCCTGGTACGCGCCACCGAAGACGTTCTGGGCGACCTGCACCAGCCGAATACCGGCGTGCTGTTCGTGATTGATGTGGAGCGCGCCGTCGGCCTACGCACCCCCCATCCCAAGTAACCTTTCAGATGGGCTAACCAGCCGGCGCGTACAGCCGGATTAAGTCGCTCCGGGAAATCACACCCACCAGACGATCCTCCCGCACGACAGCCAGCATGTCCGCGCCGGTATGGGCTACCGTCCAGGCCACGTCGCTGATGTCGTCATCCTCATGGATGCAGACCACACCACGTTCCATCACATCGGCAGCCGTGCCCTCTGGCACCACACCGCCCGCCAGAATATCGGTACAGGCGGCCAGATAAAAGTGGCTGACGACGCCGATAACCTGCTCATCGGCATCCACGACCGGCAGATTATGAATGTGGCAGCGGTCGAACAGCATCATAATCTCTCGGATCGGGGTATCGGGGAGTACGGAGATTACCTCGCGTGTCATAAGCTGGTAAACTTTCATTCCATTCCCCCTAAAAACACAGAGGCACGGCGTACCGTGCCCCTGCTGTTAAAAATCAAACAGTTCGTCCAGCAGCGATTTCCGTTTTTTCTTCGGGTACGGCTTCTCACGGTAATCATCATCGTCATACCGTCGGGGCGGCGCTGTTGGAGCGGCTTCGCGACGGTTGATATACTGGTTGGCTGACCGTTCGATAATCTTGTCCAATTCGCCCCGGTCGAGCCATACCCCCCGGCACTGCGGGCAGTAATCAATCTCGACGCCCTGGCGATCAGCCATCTTCAAGTCTATCTGACAGACCGGGCACAGCATG
>JARKOK010000295.1 GCA_029975765.1 Aggregatilineales bacterium | reverse complement strand
GATTTGGAGTCAGAATTGAACAGGTTCATGGGTAACACCCGCCATGTGTTCAGGTTTCAGAGGGCTATACGTCTATCTTAATCCAAATACTGCACAAAACCTAGAACTAATCTGGTCGTTTTTTAAGAATATCGTGAATGTGCTGCTCGGCGCCGCCCGGCTGTGTTACAATAACTTTCAGTCATCAGCTATACTTTTGAAGCACCATGCGCGAACTGCCGCTGTTTCCCCTCAATACCGTTCTGTTTCCCGGAATGCCGCTGCGCCTCCACATCTTCGAAGAGCGTTACAAACAGATGGTCGCCTACTGCCGCGAGTCGGGCGAGCCGTTCGGCGTGGCGCTGATTCGCAGCGGCGAAGAGGTGGGCGCTACCGCCGAACCGCATCTGATCGGCTGTACGGCTTACATTACGCAGATTGAAATGCTGGCTGCTGGCCGGATGAATATCGCCGCTGTCGGCGAGGAACGTTTCCGGCTGCAATCGCTGAAGTATGACCGCCCGTATCTGGTCGGCATGGTGACGGATTACCCGCTGGTGATGGCGCTGCCCGAAGGGATGGACGACCGCAGCCGCGCGCTGCGGGCCTGGGTGCGCCGCTATCTGGCCGTGCTGTCGAAAGCCAGTGACACGCCGTTCGAGGTGCAGCAGCTTCCAACCGACCCACTCCGGCTGGCGTATCTGGCGGCCTTTCTGCTGCAAATCCCGATGCCGCAGAAGCAGGATTTGCTGGCCGTACAGCGGTTGGATGACCTGCTGGCCGAGTTACGGACGGCCTACCGCCGCGAGGTTACGCTGCTTCAGGTGATGGCGACTAAGGACGAAGCGCCGATTACCGGCCCGTTTTCGCCGAACTAACGCCAATTTGCAAAGCTCTTTGAAACCGTACTGTAGCTTCCATTTTCACACAGTCATTTATCACAACATAAATTATGAATAGAAAACCTGTTTAGACAGTTAAAATTTCGTGAACCTATTCCTGAACTGGATGAACTTTAGGTAAAAGCGCAGGGACACGGCAGCGCCGTGCCCCTGCAAATAACGCCTTCGCTACGGCGCGGGGACGTACTCACCATCCTGCCACTGGAACAGCACTTCGTTCGTTCTGCCGCAGTGCAGCGGCGAGCCGGCCTCGTTGCCGTTGCTCGGCACGAACACGCTGCCGTCCTCGCGGATGTCCCAATCCAGCGTTCGCCCCGGATAGCACCAGTCATCGAAGGCCACGCGCAGTTCCACGTAGGGCGCGCGATCAGCCCACGTCAGCGCCGCCAGTTCCTTCGCTTCGCCGGCGCCGGTGGTCGAGTGCAGCGTAACGAACGTCAGCGGCCCGCCGTCCACATCCAGCACCTGCACGTCCGGCGCGGGGAAGTAAACCAACGCTTCATTCGATGGCACGTTCAGCGTGTGATTCTCCGTTTGCGCGTAAGTCAGGCGTTCGATGCCATCGTCCGTCACAAAACTGGTGATAGGCGCGATCACCTGCCCCTGCCAGCCGTCCTCCCCGGTATCAAAGAAGGCGATGCTCAACCCGCCGCGAATGGCGTACACGGTTTTGTCGGAGAAGTACGGCACCTGCGTGTGCAGCAGCAGTTCGTCCACGCCGTCGCCGTTAAGGTCAAGCCATTCGGTCACGGGTTCAAAGTCGGTCGCCAGCGGCAGCGCGCCGAAGTCGCCGCCCACCTCCACCGCGTCTACCGGCGGTTGAATCTGGCTCAGTTCCGCCAGCCGTGCCACCACCTCCGGCTGCTCCGCCAGTGGTTGATCGCCGCCGGCGCAGTTGTTCAGGTAAAACTCGCTCGTACCGACCACGCGCCGCACGATGTTATCCCAGTCGGCGCTGTCCCAGGGAATCACGCCGTCTTCGATATTCGGCAGCGTCCTGGCAAAAACCTCCGCCGTGAAGGCGTTCACGTCGTCAAAGGCGGCCTCGCAGCCGTCCGTTTGCGCGCTGGCCGCGCCGGTTACCAGTACACTCAGCAGCAGTGCCACCCCTAACACTCGTTTCATCTCGCTGTCCTCCTCGTTTCGCCCTTAGCCCATAGCTCCGGTAAACATTACAGAGGAGATTATAGAGGTGAAGCGCGGTCAGCATCTCAATGCCTGCCCGCCTGCTGGCCTGCGCCTGTACGACGGCTACCGCACGCCGGATTGAAAATACAGGAAGATGAAGAAGGCCGTCAGCGCGCCCAGCAGATGCCACAGGCCGTGTCCTTGCAGCCAGCTGTCCGGCTTGCACAGCGGCCCGCCGGTTTTCGAAAAATGCCAGA
>JARKOK010000294.1 GCA_029975765.1 Aggregatilineales bacterium | reverse complement strand
TCGCCAAAGCGTATGGCGGTCTGCCGGGGAATCGGCTACACTTGCCCCGCTGGTTATCTGACCCTTAATAGGAGTGACCATTCGTATGTCCTCTCAAATCCTGAAACCAAAACTGCGGCTGTGGCTGCCGCTGGTGTTGATGGTCGTATTGGTGGTGGGACTGGTGCAGGCGCAGACGGCGCGCACGCTCACCCCCGGTGTTGTGATGGATGGCGCGCTGGATGCTGACAACGTGGCGCAGGTGTATACGTTTGATGGGACTGCCGGGCAGACGATCAAACTGACGCTGACCGGCGGCGACGGCCTGGCGCTGCTGCTGACGGACGCGGGCGGCAATCCGGTCGCGCAGGGGGTGGCGCAGGGTGATACCACCTCACTGTCGGGCGTCACGCTGCCACAGGATGGTGTGTACTATGTCACGGTGCTGGGTCTGGGTGAGGCGGCTGGCGATGCCGTGACGTTTAAGCTGTCGCTGGCATTGGAAACTGCGGCTGAAACGACGCCCGAAGCAACCTCAACGCCTGAAGCCACGCCGGAAGCGACGGCCAGCGCCGCCGGTTTTGTGCCGCCCGGGGAACTGCTGACGGTGACCGGACTTCAGGTGGCGCTGACGTGGAATGCTACGGCCAACCTTGATCTGGAAGTGCGTGATCCGGTGGGCGGCAGTCTGTTCTTTAATACACCGACGGTGGACAGCGGCGGGCAGTTCGGCGTCAATGTAAACAGCGTGTGCGCCACCGTGACCGCCAACAGCCCAACTGAAACGGCCACCTGGCCGGCTGGTGTGATTCCCACCGGCAGTTATGAGGTGCTGGTCTACTACCAACCGCTTGACAACTGCCCGACGACGGATCCGGTTACGTTTACCGTCAACGCGACGGTGGACGGCACGCCGGTGCCAGCCTTCGAGGGGACGCTGCGCCCGAATCAGGTATTTATCGCCAGTTTCAAAGTCAACGCTGATGGTTCGGTGAATGCCGGTTTGAGCGGCGTGAAGGTTGAACCGCCGGTGGTACAGCCCGCTGCGCGGGAAATTCCCCCGCTGCCGATTACTTTTGGCACGCCGGTGACGGGCGCCATTGTCAGCGCGCAGCCGTACCAGACGTATACGTTCGCAGGGCAGGCGGGTGACATTGTTTCAGTGGCGATGAATGCCATTTCCGGCAGTCTTGATCCGCAGGTACTGATCCTCGACCCCAACGGTAATCTGGTGGCGTTTAATGATGACGCCGCCGACGGTGTGACCGACTCGCTGGTCGCCAATTTGTCGCTGGTGCTGAACGGCAGCTACACCATTGTCGCTACACGCTACGGCCAGGACATCGGCGGGACGGAAGGTGAATTTAATGTCGCCCTGTCCGGCGCGGTAACACAGGGCACAGCGCCGGATTTCCCCAATCTGCCAAACGGTTCGGTAGAAGTGAGCTTGCAGTGGACGACCGCCGCCGACCTGCAACTGCTGGTGCGTGATCCACAGGGCAACGCCATCTTTGATGATAATCCGCGTGTGGTTGCGACGGGCGGCCAACTGGCAGCCGATGGGAATGTGAACTGCCGCGCGTCGGATGGCAGCCCGATTTCTTACATATACTGGCCGGAAGGCCGACTGCCGACTGCCGGGGCCTATGAGGTGGAAGTCTGGTATCAGAACCAGTGTAATGATCCGAACCCGACGGTACAGTTCGTGCTGAATGTCGTGGCAAACGGCCAGTTGGTGCAGTCCGTGACCCAGCAGCTTCAACCGACTGAACGCTACCTGACGAGTTTCTTCATCAACACGGATGCAACGATTGCCGGCGGCGAAGGCGGGATTATTGGCACCAGCCTGCGACCGGATTCAAGTTCGCTGGCCGCAGACTACGTGCCGCAGATCGAAACCGCACGGGTGCTGACCAGCGGGGAAACCGTGACGGGCAGCATCCGGCTGAATCAGAAATTCGGGGTGTATCTGTTTGATGGCGATGCCGGCGACGTGGTGACGATCAGCATGGAAGGGCTGAACGGCACGCTTGACCCGGTATTGTTCCTGATTGATCCCAACAACGTGCAGATTGCTCAGAATGATGACGCCAATCAGGATACAACCAACGCCCTCATCAGCGAGTTTACCTTGCCAGAAGACGGGCGATACATTATCATAGCCACGCATTTTGGCGCGCGTTACGGTGTCACCACCGGTGACTATCGCTTAACTCTACGGTTGAATTAAGCCCAAAAAGCATTAGAATAGGGGGACAAACCATAACGGTTTGTCCCCTGTCGAGAATACAGATTGGCAGCCGCAAATCAATTGAAAGCGACCACCCGATGAAATTTCGATTACTTGTTCCAGGTCTGCTTGTCCTGGCCGTTTTTATTGCCGCCTGCGCTCCCCCGCCTGTTCTGCGAAATGAAAAGCTGCTCAACGATACCAGCCTGACGACGAACGAACCCTGCGCTGCTCCCTGCTGGAACGGCATTACGCCGGGCGAAACCGCGTGGAGTACGGCGCTGACGATTATTGAGGATGACAGTCGCTTCAGTGATCCTCAGGTGCAGAATGCGCAGGATGGCCCTGCCGTAGGCGCTCAGTGGAGCAAGACTGATGGTGACGCCTGCTGCCAGATGGTCAGTGAGGATGGTCAGACGGTCAGCTTTATTTCGCTCAGTTTCGCGCCGGACATGACGGTACAGCAGGTGATCGAAGCGCAGGGTGAACCGACTTACGCGCTGGGTTCATCGGTGACGGACGACCAGGCGGTGATCTATCTGTTTTACCCGGAGAAGGCGTTTATTGTGGTGGCCTTTGTGGCCGGGGCGACAGCCGATCTGAAACCGAGCAGCGAGATTATCGGCGGCCTGTACGCGATGGCCGATGATATGGATTTAACGATTAAAACCAGCAAGCTGCATACCTGGAACGGCTATGCGCCGTTCAGCGAGTATCGTTCGGATGCCCCGGACGACGAATTTGAGGTTACGCCGGAAGTGACGCTGACGCCCACCCCCGGTAGTTAATGTAAACCGTCAATCCATGCTGCCGGCAGCGGCAGTCGTAAGCGAAACCAGAGCTAATAAGGAGCAAGGCAAAACATATGAATGAGCAGGTCAGTGCAAATGCGCCCAAGTCGTTGGGCGATCTGGTGCCCCGGCAGGAAGTGAAGGGCACCGTGAAGCGCCTGGAACTGTACGGCGCTTTTGTAGATATTGGCATTGGTCAGGATGCCTTGCTGCATATTTCTCAACTGGGCAAAGCCAATGTACGGAATGTCGAAGATGTGGTGAAGGCCGGCGAGGAAATCACCGCTTATGTCCTGAAAGTGGACAAGGACGCCGGGCGGGTGGCGCTGTCACTGGTCAAACCCCCGGCGGTGACGTGGGATGACATTCAGGAAGGCATGGTGCTGCGCGGCACGATCACGCGGCTGGAGAGTTATGGCGCGTTCGTGGATGTTGGCGCGGAACGTGACGCGATGGTGCATGTGTCGGAACTGTCCAGTGGTTTTGTGAATTCGCCATCGGATGTGGTGAAGGTTGGTGATGTGGTCGAAGGCCGTGTCATCAAGGTGAATCGTAAGAAGCGGCAGATTGACATGAGCCTGAAAGCGGCGGAAGCGCCGGTTGCCGCGCAGATGGCTGCTGCCGATGATGACGACGAAGGTGATGTGCCGACCGCGATGGAACTGGCGCTGCGCCAGGCGATGGATGATGAGATGCCGCGCCGCCGTGACCGGAAAGACCGCAAGCGTGATAAACAGCGCCGCTACGAAGAACAGGAAGAAATCTTCGCACGCACGCTGCGTAATCATTCCGGTAAATAGCCTTAACCGGCGGCGAAACCCGGCAGGGTTTCAATGAAAGCAGACTACAGGGACAGGGCACCGGCCATGTCCCTGCGCTTTTTACCGGCTACGCCCGCAGACTGCGGAACAACCGCACCCCGGACAGGATGAACAGCAGCGTCATCACGACTTCGTGTCCCAGGCACCAGACGCAAAATGATCTCAGAATAGACGCCTGCACGTATACCAGAAACATCGAGTAGATAAAACCGAACAGCGTGACCGCAAAGACCAGCGTTACGCCGTAATCCCGCAAAAACGGGATGCGGTTTTCCAGCAGCAGCAGCGCCCCCAGGAACAGGTACGTGAGCAGCCCCAGATAGGCAATCGGTATCCCGGCGACTTTACCATAGACGCTGGTGGTCACCGCGTCGCAGTTGAAAGCATCACCTTCCGCGCAGACAACGGCCGTATTGGTGAGTTTGGTATAACTCAGGTAAGCGGAAATGACGATGCCGATGGCTACCAGTACGAGCGAAATCGTCCGCAGCAGGTCCTGGGAACGGGCGGCTGGTGGTGTGGCGGCCTGAGTGGTAGGAGCAGTGGTCATGGTTTCCTCATCGAACGATATAGCGCAGCAGGCGCACCGGCAGCGATGTACCGGCGGGGACAAACGTCACCTCTTCCGGTACGATCAACAGGCCGTCGGCCTGCACCATCGAAGTTAACACGCCGGAACTCTGCGTGCCGGTCAGACGGGCTACGAGCTGCCCGTCTTCATCGGTCAGTTTGACGCGCAGATAGCTGCGCCGTCCATCGGAACGGATATCCTCGCCGGTCATAACCATCACGGTAGCGGACTCGTCGGCGCGGTTGCCCAGCCGGTACAGCACAGGCCGCACGAAGATGTCAAACGTCACCATCGCGGACACCGGATTGCCCGGCAGGCCAAAAAATGGTATGTCCCGTAAGTGACCAAAAGCCAGCGGTTTGCCCGGTCGCAGGTTGATGCGCCAGAAATCTATCTGCCCCAGTTCGTCCAGCACCGCGCGCACGACATCGAACGCGCCCACCGACACCCCGGCGGAACTCAAAATCAGATCGGGGCGTATGTCGAGCGCCTCGTGGAAGCGGCGGCGCACGTCATCCAGCGTATCGCGGGCAATAGGAATACGAAAGGGCAGGCCGCCATAGGTAGCGACCAATGCCGCCAGCGCGTAACCGTTGCTGTCGCGGATTTTGCCCGGTGGCAGCGGTTCGTGAACATCTACCAGCTCGTCGCCGGTGGACAGCACCGCCACACGCGGCTGGCGGGTGACCGGCACGTATACGCAGCCTAACGCCGCCAGCACGCCGATTTCTGGCGCGCGCAGCGTGCTTCCGGCGGTCAGCACGACCTGTCCCGCGCGGATGTCCTCTCCTGCCTGCCGTACATAATCACCGGGTTGGACAGCGCGATAGACCTGGACTTCCGCTGCCAGCGACCGCTGGTCGCCGGCAGACCAGCGTCCGTCAGTCTGCTCGACCGGCACCACTGCGTCCGCGCCCTGAGGCAGCGGCGCGCCGGTCATGATACGGGCGGCTTCACCGGGGTGCAGCGGCTGCATGGGGGCCGATCCGGCGGGGATGTCCAGGCTTACATGCAGGCACGCCGGCGTGTCGGTACGGGCCGCAGCGACATCTTCAGCCCGGACGGCATAACCGTCCATGCTGGAATTGGGGAAGGGTGGGTGGTTCGCCTCAGCGTAAATGTCCTCGGCCAGTGTGCGCCCCAGGCTCTCCAGCAGCGCAACTCGCTCGGCTGGTAGAGGGGTTATGCCGCTTAAAATGCGCTCCAGCGCCTCATCAACACTCAGTAAGTCTGCCATAGGCTTTTTTATTGGTCAGGGTTTCATGTGTTCCGATCATCGTCCACAGCTAAACACCCCTATTATAACAAACCTGGCGCCAGCCTGTTACGTTTTGACAGGCTGCATTATAATAATTTAATGTGAGAACGACGGTTCGAGGTGGCATATGCAGACCGTGCTGGCGATGAATTTACAATCGTTATTGGATCTGCTTCCTGATTTGACCCCTAACGATCAGCTGTTGATCGAGCGCGCCTACTATCGCGCGGAAACGGCGCACGCCGGACAAACCCGACAGTCGGGCGAACCGTACTTCACGCACTGCCTGGCGGTCGCGAATATTCTGGCAGAAATGAAACTGGACGCTGAAGCGATTGCCGCCGCGCTGCTGCACGACGTAGTAGAAGACACTACCATAACCGTTGAGGAACTGCGTAACGAGTTCGGCGTCAATGTGGCCCGTATTGTGGACGGCGTCAGTAAGTTGAAAAATCTGCCGATCAAGGTCGAGAAGGACAGACGCAGCCGCACTGCCGACAAAGAACTTGAATACTTCCGTAAAATGCTGCTGGCAATGGGCGACGATGTGCGCGTGGTGCTAGTGAAACTGGCTGACCGGCTGCACAACATGCGTACGCTCGGGGCCATGCCGGCCGACAAGCAGCAGCGCATTTCGCGCGAGACGCTCGACGTGTACGCGCCCCTGGCCAGCGTCCTGGGCATCTATCAGATCAAGTGGGAGCTGGAGGATCTTGCGTTCCGCTACCTGGAGCCTGACGTCTACACCAAGATGAAACGGCAGCTCACCGAAAAGCGCG
>JARKOK010000293.1 GCA_029975765.1 Aggregatilineales bacterium | reverse complement strand
GGAGCGCACCCTCGGTTGGCTCACCAAGCGCCGCAGCATTCGTGTTCGCTGGTGCAAGAAAGCGGATAACTGGTTGGGTTTCCTGCAATTTGCCTGCTCTCACATTCTCATGGATATGACCGTTTACGGATAGATACTTAGACAATCAGGCAAGCGTGACCGCAAACGGATGCGCCTTTTTCCAGTGATTTCTTTCGAGAACTGCTTCAGCCATCTGCCATGCCTTTTGCCTTTCCCTCATATCTCGTCCACTCCAAACTGTTTTTTCTTTCACTCGGCACTCGGAACTCGCCAACTCGGCACTACCGTTGCAGCAACCTGTTCTGCAACCGCACAACCCCTCTCGCCGCAGCAAAACCGCTTTCCTGTCTTTTTCTCTCCGCGTCTTTGCCCCGTCGCGCCTTTGCGTTGCGCTTTTCTTTCCTCTCTGCGCCTCCGGGTTACGCTTTTTTCTTCCGGCCCTGGCGGTTAAAATATCCTCATGCCTGATCTGAATGTACTCATCATCGGGGACAATCCCCTCGCCCGTATGGGGCTGGCGGCGCTGCTGGCCGGTCAGCCGGGGCTGGTCGTCGCCGGGCAGACGGCGGGCGCGAATGATCTACAGGCCGAGATTGACCTGTACGCACCGGACGTGATCGTGTGGGACTGGGGCTGGCATACGCCGGAACGTTCCGCCGACGCGCGCGAAACGGGTGTGCCCATCGTCGCGCTGCTGAACAACGCCGAACAGGCCGCCGACGCGCGCGCCGCCGGGGTCAGCGGTCTGCTGCTGGATGTCACCGACGCTGACGCGCTGGCCGCCGCGATCACCGCCGCCGCCCAGGGTCTGGTCGTGGTCGCGCCGTCGCTACTGGACGCGCTGCTGCCGTCCGGCACGCCGGAAACGCCGGTTGAGGCGCTCACCCCGCGTGAGCGCGAAGTGCTTCAGTTGGTGGCCGAAGGGCTGCCGAACAAGACGATCGCCGCCCGGCTGGACATCACCGACCACACCGTGAAGTTTCATATCAACGCCATCATGGGCAAACTGAACGCGCAGAGCCGCACCGAAGCCGTCGTGAAAGCCACGCGGCTTGGTCTGATTATGCTGTGAAAGGAGCGCATTATGCGAATTCGGCGGGCGCTGCTGTTTATGCCGGGTGACGACCGGCGCAAGATTGAGAAGGGAGCCGCGTCAGGTGTGGACTCCGTCATCATGGATTTGGAGGACGGCGTGGCCCTCAGCCAGAAAGCCGCCGCCCGTACCACCACCGCCGCCGCCCTGCGCGACGTGGACTTTGGCCGCACCGAAAAAATCGTGCGTGTCAACCCGTTCAGCAGCCCGTTCTGGGCTGACGACATGGCCGCCACCATCGCTGCCCGCCCGGATGCCTATGTGCTGCCCAAAGTTGAATCCGCCCATGAAATCAGAATGATGAGTTCGTACATCGCCGCCGCCGAAACCCGTTACGGCTGGGAGGCGGGCGCGATCCACCTGCTGGCGATCATCGAAACGGCGCGCGGCGTCGCCAGCCTGCGCGACATCGCGGAGAGCGATCCCCGGCTGGCGGCGCTTATCTTCGGCGCGGAAGACCTGGCAGGCGACATCGGCGCGGCGCGCACGCCGGAGGGCTGGGAGGTATTCTACGCCCGCAGCGCGGTTGTCATCCACGCGAAGGCCGCCGGCTTGCAGGCGATTGACACCCCCTACGTCGCCCTCAACGACCTGCCTGGCCTGACCGCCGATACCCGCCGCGCGCTGGGTATGGGGTATACTGGCAAGCTGGCGATTCACCCGCGTCAGGTCGAACCGATTCAGCAGGTGTTCACACCGGCGGCGGACGACATCGTGCGGGCGAAGCGGCTGCTGGCTGCCCACGCGGCGCACCAGGCCGCCGGAACGGGTGTGTTTGATCTCGACGGCAAAATGGTGGATATGCCGATGGTGCGGGCGGCGGAAACCGTGCTGGCACGCGCCCGCGCCGCCGGACTGGATGTTTAATCTGTGGGGATAGGGTGTGCTGGCTTTAACCCGACAGCCGCCGCGCTGCATCACCGTATCCTGTGTATCAAAGTGAGGTTGATCTTGACCGTTACCATTCCCGAATCCTTTCATGACCTGTTCACCCGCCCCGTGTATATCGTGCTGACGACGCTCATGCCCGACGGCCAGCCGCAGTCTTCCGTCGTGTGGGCGGACTACGACGGCGAATGCGTGCGGGTGAACGCCACGCGCGACCGCCAGAAGACGAAGAACATGGCGCGTGACCCGCGCGTGACCCTGCTCGCGCTTGACCCCGATAATGCTTATCGCTGGATTGAAGTGCGCGGCACCGTCACAGAAATCACCGAAAACGGCGGCGTGGAACACATCGAGAGCCTGTCGCGTAAATACATGGGGCGCGGCTATTACGGCGATTTCGCCCCGGCGGAGCGCCGCAGCGAAGAAACCCGCGTGCTGATCAGAATCAGACCCACGCGAATTGTGACCTTTCCGCGAGGCCGCTGACGGCCTTTCCCGGAACACACCCGTAGGGACATGGCGGTGCCGTGTCCCTCATCCCGGTTAAGCTTCCGCGTTCAGCAGTTGATCGGTCGTGACGATGGTGGCGAATTCATCCTGAAGGCTGACCAGCGAAACGGTATGAACCAGTTCTGCCGGATAAAACTTCCCGTCAAAGCCGTGATGGTCGTGGCACGCCGTCGCGTCCGCCACCACCAGCGTCTTAAAACCCAGATCGCCGGCCATACGCGCGGTCGCCGAAACACAGTGGCCGGTTGTCAGGCCGACGATCACCACCGTTTGGATGTCTGCCGCCCGCAGGCGTTCCTCCAGGACGGTGCCGAGAAAGGCGTTGTTCACCGTCTTTTGAATCACTGGCTCGTCACCGTCCGGCGCGACCACCTGTTTGATGGCGTTGCCGGGCAGCTCAGGCCGCAGCGGGGAATGTGGCTGCGTGGACATATGCTGGATGTGGAAAATGGGGTGTCCTTTTTCCCGCCAGGCGGCCAGCAGCCGCGCCATGTTGCGTTCGGCGTCGGGGTTGTTGCGCTGGCCCAACGCGGGGTCGTCCAGCCCATCCTGCACATCTATGATAATCAGAGCCGTCCTGTCGCTGAGTGGTGTCATGGTGTGCGTCCAGTCTGCATTACGGTCATTCAGGTTGAAGCCCCTCGCCCTGAGGGAGAGAAATTTAGGGTCATTATCCATAACCCTGCCGCCCATTTTAACTTAAGGCCACGTCCGGGGCTTCCGGCAGCGTCAACCCTGCCTGTGCTTGTATCCCGGTCTGATAATCGTTATAGTGTAAGCAATGTTCGGTAAGAGTTGAATTGAGATCGTGTTATGCCCATCTGCGACATGCAGTTTGACCAGGGTATTTTCTTTGCCCGCGAAATTGGGAAAATTGACCGCGCCGACGCCGAAGCCTGGACGGAAGCCCTGCGCCAGTGCGCGGCCTCCAGCCCGACGCCGGTCGTGATCCTGATTGACGCGCGGGAAATGACGCTGATTGCCCCGGACGCCAGCAAGATTTTCAACCGGGCGGCGGAAACCCCGAACGTGCGGGTTGCGGCGGTTGCTACCTCGAAGCCGCTGGCGGCGGTCATGTCGCGCACGGTGGCGATGCTGAGCCGCGTCGGCCAGACGCACGAAACGCACATTTTTAACACCCTGGAAGAAGCCGAACGTTTTGCCAGGGCGCATGTTTCCGCCGCCTCGGTGTAAGCGTCTGTCCCCACCGATTGGCGCATCAGGCAGTTATCGTCCGGTGGTGGGGGTCGGCGTCAGCACTCTGGCATTATAAACCGGCAGCGTTTGAAGCTGGTCATTGTTGATCTCAAACAGGTTCGCCAGCCCCCAGCCGGAAGTGTCTCGATACGTCACATACAGCCAGTCGCTTCTATCGGTGCGCGCCAGCGGGGTAACGATGCTGCCGAACGGCACCACTTCCAGCACCGCCGCCATAAACGACGCCGACTCGCGCAGCCGCACATTAAACCGCGCGCGGATCACATTGTTCTCCGGCACCACCGTTTGCCCGCTGCCGTCCACCGTGAAGATGGGCAGCGTTTCGACATCACCCAGAATCGTAACCGTGAAATACGCGACCCAGCCGCCGATTTCCGCTTCCTGAACATACAGCCAGTCATTCCGGGCGCTGCTGCGCCCCAGCGCCGTCAGGGAGTCGCCCGCGTCCAACTGTCCCGTAATCGGGTAATCCATGCCGGGGCCGCTGCGAATATTGACTCGCCCGTAAACGTTAATCGTGACGGACTCGCCGCTGCCGCCTTCGGCTTCCACCACCGGCAGTTCCGGGATGTCGCCGTTCACGACCACCGCGAACGACGCCACCCACCCGCTGCCGCCCAGCGTCATCAGGATTCGCAGCCAGTCCCCGTCGGCATCACGCCCGTTGACCGGCACGCGGTCGCCCGCCGCCAGTTGCCCGACAATCTCATAGGCCGCCCCTGGCCCGCTGCGCACGTTGACCGTACCATAAGCCATCGCCGTCAGAGTCTCGTCCTGCGCGGCGGCGCCGGTCAGCCCGCCGATCAGCAGCGCGCCAGCCATCAGACTCATTACTGCGCGTTTCATCACTATCTCTTGCCTACCTCATTGGTGCGCGCCTGCCCGGCAGGCGGCGCTTATAGGTCTCGTTAACGTTCTTCGACATACTATACTATCACCGCCGGTTCACGGTTTAACAGGGTACATTCGGGCTGTCCGCTGCCGACTGGCAGGCCGCGCCTGTGTTACAATCAAAACGGTGAGGCTGTTTTCTGGCGTGAGCGGTCGTTTATCAGACGAGAGAGAGGGTAATGGACATTCTGCAATTGTGGCGTGATCTGCCATCAGAAGTCACCCATAACATCCTGCGCGTGCTGCTGGCGATACTGGTGCTGGTGCTGGTGTGGCTGATGCGGCGCGTCCTGGCCTGGGCCATTGTTGCCCCGCTGCGGCGGCTGACGCAGGGCACGCGCTACGAGTGGATCAATCTGCTGCTGGATACGCTCACACCGTCGGTTCGGCTGCTGGTCATCGTGGCGGGCATCGTCATCGGCGCGCAAATCCTCGAAGTAGATTACAGTACCGTGCTGTTTCTGCGCCATCTCATCCGGTCGCTGGTGGTGCTGGCGGTATTCATCGGCCTGTACCGGTTCGTGGAGGTGATCGCCCCGACCAGCGCGCGCCTGTTCCGGCTCACCGGGCTGGACATCCCCGACCGGCTGCTGCCCTTTATCCGCACGGCGGCCAAGCTGTCGCTGGCCGTGCTGTGTATCGTGGTGGTCATCCAGGAATGGGGCTACGATGTCAGCGGTATCGTCGCCGGCGCCGGGCTGGCCGGGCTGGCGTTTTCACTGGCCGCGCAGGATACGGTTGCCAACCTGTTCGGTTTCACCACCATCGTCGGCGACCAGCCGTTTGTCGTCGGTGAATTTATCAAAACGCCCGATGTGGAAGGCACGGTGGAACACGTCGGCGTGCGCTCTACGCGCATTCGCCAGCCTAACCAGGCTTACGTTACCATCCCAAACAGCCGGCTGGCGCAGTCGGTGATCCTCAACTGGTCGCGCCTGTCAAAACGCTGGCTCGATCTGACGCTGCCCATCATGTACAGTGCGGACAGCGACCGGCTGCAAGCCCTGCTTGACCGCACCCGCGCCATGCTGCAAGCCCGCGAGCTGGTGCAGACCGATTCCGTCATCGTCTATTTTGTGGATTTTGGGGAAAGCGGCATCAAGATTCTGGTGCGCGCCTATATTCTGCTGCCGGACTGGGGGGCGTTCACTGCCGAAAAGGAGCGCATCTACCTGGAAATCATGAAAATCATCAAAGACCTGGGACTGGCAATCGCCTTTCCGGGGCGTTCGGTGTATATTGAGAACGCGCCGTTTGTCGCGGCGACTACCCATCCCAACACCGCCGAGGAGGATAAGCAGATATGAAGGTTCTGGTCACTGGTGGCGCGGGTTATATCGGCAGCCACGTCGTTGATTTGCTGATTGACCGCCAATATCAGGTGGTGGTTTTTGACAATCTGTACACCGGCCATGTCGAAGCGGTACACCCAAAGGCCGAGTTTGTGCAGGGGGATTTGCTCGACCAGGCTGCGGTGGATCGTGTCTTTGAGGCGCACCGGTTTGACGGCATCCTGCATTTCGCCTCGCACACGCTGGTCGGGGAAAGCATGGAAAAACCCTGGCTGTACCTGCGCGATAACGCCCTTGCCGCCAGCCATCTGCTCGAAGCGGCGGCGCGCCAGGGTGTAAAACGTTTTATCCTGTCCTCAACGGCCAACCTGTTTGACGATCCGGCGGTCATCCCGATCACTGCCGAAGAACGCATCGTGCCGGGCAGCCCCTACGGCGAAAGCAAGTACATCATTGAACGTTATCTGCACTGGATGGATCGGCTGTACGGCATGGCCTACTGCTGCCTGCGATACTTCAACGCCAGCGGCGCGCACCCGGTCGGCCACATTGGCGAAGATCACACGCCGGAATATCATCTTATCCCGATCATCTTGCAGGTGGCACTGGGCCAGCGCGACAAGCTGACGATCTTCGGCGACGACTACCCCACACCGGACGGGACCTGCATCCGCGATTACATCCATGTGATTGATCTGGCCGAGGCGCATATCCTGGCGCTGGAAGCCCTGGCCGATGGCAAAAGTCGCAAGTACAACCTGGGCAACGGCAAGGGATATTCGATCATGGAGGTGCTGCAAACCGCGCGCGCCATCACCGGCCATCCCATCCCGGCGGCGGTCGGCCCGCGCCGTCCCGGCGACCCGGCCACGCTGATTGCGGACAGCACGCGCATCATGCAGGAACTGGGCTGGCAGCCGGAATTTGGCAGCCTGCGCCAGATTATCGAAACAGCCTGGAACTGGCACAAGTCACACCCGAAAGGGTACGCCAGCAAGGCCCAGTCTTAACTGGCTGACCAGCGTCCCGACACGCCAGAAGTTGGCGGCTGGTTAGCGGCTGGCATCATTGACAGCAGCAAGTGAGGTAACAATGAAGCTCTACTTTTTCCGACACGGCCACGCCGAAGATGCCCAGATGCCGGATTTTGACGACTTCACGCGGGCGCTGACGCCCAAAGGTATCGAACGCACCGAAGCCGCCGGCAAGGCGCTGGTTAAACTCGGCGTGCAGCCGGCGCGGTTATACAGCAGCCCGCGCGCCCGTTCCCGCCAGACGGCGGACATTCTGGCGAAAAGCCTGGGCACCGAGGTCATCGTGCGGGAAGAGGTGGGATTTGGCTTCCATGTACCCGCCGTCGAAGGCCTCATCGCCGGGCTGGACGCCGATGCCGAAGTGATGTTTGTCGGTCACGAACCCGACCTGAGCGCCACCGTATCGGCGCTTATCGGCGGCGGTGATGTGGTGATGAAGAAGGGCGGCATGGCGCGGGTGGACATCCCCGACGACCGGTCGCTGCAAGGGGCGCTGGTCTGGCTGTTCGCGCCCCGTATCTTTGAGGCGCTGGCCGGGAAATAAAAACCTGCGGTAGGGACACGCCCTGCGCCTTTCAGCGCGTGTCCCTACTGTCATTTACACGGTCGCACGCACGGGCAGCAGTTCCTCCAGCGCGTCCACAATCCGGTCGCTCACGCCCAACGTGCCGTAATGATCGGGGTGTTCGGCGGGCGGCGGCTGTAAGGCGGCAGCGGCAGCGGCGGCAAAATCCGCCGGTTCGGTCAGCCGGTTCCAGCCCGATTCAACCGTCTCCACCCATTCGGTCGTATCACGCACGGTCACGCAGGGGCGGCGGAACATATACGCCTCTTTTTGCAGGCCGCCGCTGTCGGTAATCACAATCTGGCAGGCATCCAGCAGCGCCACCATATCGAGAAAACCAACCGGCTCAATCGCCCGCACGTTGCCGCCAAACGCGAAACCAAACTCACCTAACATCTTCTTCAGCCGGGGATGCACCGGCAGCACTACCGGCAGTTCCAGCGTGTTAAAGGCGGTGACAATGGCCTTCAGGCGGTCGCGGTCGTCCGTATTCGAGGCGCGGTGGATCGTCGCCAGCGCGAACGGCTGGCCGTCGGTCAGCCGAGTCTGCGCCAGCAGCGCGGCGCGGCGGGCGCGCGCTTTGTCCACCATGCCCAGCACCACATCCACCCGCACATCACCCACCAGCCGCACGCCGCGTGTAATGCCTTCCCGTTTCAGATTTTCCACCGCCACCCGCGTCGGCGGGAACAACACATCACTGAGATGATCGGTCATCACGCGGTTGATCTCTTCCGGCATCCGGCGGTCGTAGCTGCGCAGGCCGGCCTCGATATGCGCGACCGGGATATGAATTTTCGCGGCGGCCAGCGCCCCGGCGACCGTCGAATTGGTGTCACCGAACACCAGCACCCAGTCCGGCTGCTCACGCTGCATCACCTGTTCCAGGCTGATGAGCATCTGGCCGGTCTGTTCGGCATGAGTACCCCCGCCAATGCCCAGATTGTATTCCGGTTCGGGGATACCCAGATCGGCAAAAAAGACCGCCGACATATTATCGTCGTAATGCTGGCCGGTATGTACCAGGATTTCGGTATGGCGTTTGCGGATGGCCTGGGTGACAGGCGCGGTCTGGATGAACTCCGGGCGCGCGCCAACGATGGTCATGATTTTCATCCGGTAAAGCTCTCCCTGCATGGATACATTTGTAGGGGCGAACCGGCGGTTCGCCCCTACCGACAACGGAAAACTGATAACTGGCAACTTCTCTACGCCGGCTCCCGTTCCGACTGAATGACTTCCACATCCCTGCCAGAATGCATGAATTCGAGCGCAATCCGCAGGGTTTCCAGGCCGTCCTCACCGGTGATCGTCGGCGCGCGGCGGTCGCGCACCGCGCCCACAAAATCGCTCAGTTCGGCGGCCAGCGGCTCGTGCCGGTTGATGCGAATGCCCAGCACGTTGCCCTCGCTCACGCCGCGCAGGGTGCTCAGGACATCCCACTGGCTGGGGGCGGTTTCGTTCTCGTAGAAGAACAGCTCCTGCGACAGCAGATCGCAGGTGAACATACCGCGCGCGCCGGTCACGGTCAGGCGGCGGATTTTCGTCGGCGTGATCCAGTTCACATCCAGCACACCCACCGCGCCGCCCTGGAAGCGCACCAGGCCGTTGAACATATCCTCACGATCCGAGTTAATGGACTTGAGCGTTTCGCCGTACAGCCGCATAATCGGCTCGTCCATCAGATAGCGCATCAGGTCTATGTCGTGCGAGGCCAGGTCAATCACCACGCCGGCATCCCGGATACGGGCCGGATACGGGCTGAGGCGCTGCGTCTGGATTTTATAGATACGACCGGCCATGCCTTCGCGCAGGCGGCGGCGCAGTTCCATAATCGCCGGGTTGAAACGTTCGATATGCCCGACCCCCAGAATGACATCTTGCTTCCGCGCCAGCGCCACTAACTTCTCGCCTTCGTCCAGCGTGCTGGTGATGGGTTTTTCGACCAGTACGTTCACGCCGCGCTCAATCAGATCGCAGGCGATTTCAAAGTGCAGCACGGTGGGGACAGCCAGCGTGACCAGATCGGGCTGCCACTCCTCCACCAACTGCTGATAATCGGTATAGTGCGGCGCCGAAAAGGTCGAACCGACTTTCGCGGCGGTGGGGCCGTTCTGGTCGGCCACGCCCACCAGTTCGACACCTTCCATTTCACGGTAAACGCGGGCGTGGTTGCGCCCCATGCTGCCCACGCCAATCACAGCGGCTTTTAACATGCTGCATTAATCTCCTGTATCACATAATCACGTTCTTCAGCGGTCAGCGCGGGATAGACCGGCAGGCTGAACACCTGTCTGGTCGCCTTTTCGGTTTCCGGCAGCACCACAGCCTGATAGCCGTCCATCTGCTGGAACACCGGCTGCTGGTGAATCGGCAGCGGGTAATAAATCCGCACGCCGATGCCGCGCTCATTCAGGTGTTTCGCCACCGCGTCACGGTCAACGCCATCCGGCACACGCACCGTATACTGGTGGTAAACATGCGTGTATCCCGGCGCGACAACCGGCGTTTTAACGCTCCTGAGCCGGTCGTTATACACCTGCGCGTTGCTGATGCGCGCCTGCGTCCAGTCCGGCAGGCGGCCAAGCTGCACCAGCCCAATCGCCGCCGCCATGTCCGTCATGCGGAAGTTGTAACCTACGACCTCGTGATAGTACTGTGTGTTCATGCCCTGCGCGCGGATCATACGCAGTTTACGGGCGATCTCGTCATCGTTGGTCAGCACCATGCCGCCTTCGGTTGTGGTCATGTTTTTGGTGGGGTAGAAGCTGAAGCTGGCCGTACCCCACGTCCCAACGCAGCGGTCGTCAATCCGCGACAGATGCGCCTGCGCGGCGTCTTCCAGCAGCACCAGGCCGTGTTTCTGGCAGAGGGCCTCGAACGCGGGCATGTCCGCCGGCTGGCCGTACAGATGCACCGGCATGATGGCCTTCGTGCGCGGCGTGATGGCGGCTTCGGCGGCAGCCGGCGACAGGTTGAAGGTATCCGGGTCAATATCCGCAAACACCGGGCGCGCGCCGGTGCTGAGGACACAGGAGGCCGTCGCAAAGAAACTGAACGACGGGATAATCACCTCATCGCCCGGCCCGATGTTGTGCGCCATCATGGCGGCCATCAGCGCGGTGGTGCCGTTGCTGGTCGCTACGCCGTGTTTCGCCCCGTGCGCGGCGGCAAACGCCTTTTCAAATTCGGCCACCTTTGGCCCCTGCGATAGCTGGCCGCTGCTGAGTACCTGCACGACGGCCTGTTTTTCTTCTTCGCCGACAAACGGCTTGGCAATTGGAATTTGCATCTGGTTTCCTTACTGCCGGCCAGGACAGTGACCCGCCGGCGGTTGACGATGAACTGCGCTTAAGAAGGCACAAGTAACGGCTGCCCTAAACCGGCAGCTAAAAAACCCCCTACTCGTTAGTATAATATGTGATGGCCGAAATCCAGACGTTGTATTTCGACAGGAACTCATACGATTTTAGAGCGTCGGTCAGGGCAGCCGGGCGGCTTCTTCTGCTGTCGCCACGCGCTTTCCAGAGGGTGTAACGTAGCCGATGATGCGCGCCGGGTTGCCGACAACCAGCCCGTAATCCGGCACGTCTTTCGTCACCACACTGCCCGCGCCAATCATCGCCCAGCGGCCAATCGTGATGCCGCAGACAATGGTGGAGTTCGCGCCGATGGCCGCGCCGGCCTTCACCAGCGTTTCCGCCAGCACCCAGTCGTCGGCGGCCTTCAGGGTCATATCGGCATTGACCGCGCGGGGAAACATATCATTGGTAAAACAGACATGCGGCCCAACGAACACACCATCCTCGATGGTCACGCCGTGAAACACGGATACGTAGTTCTGTATCTTGACGCGGCTGCCGATCTGCACGCCGGCATCCACAAATACGCCGCGCCCCAGCACGCACTCGCTCCCAATATGGGCGTCGCGCCGGATGTGGCACAGATGCCAGATTTTAGTGTCTTCGCCAATAATCGCGCCGTTTTCAACATCGGCAGTGGGGTGAATGAATGGCATAATGCGCTCCCTTGTTTGTGTGAGATGATAGCCCAACCGGTTTGCAGCATCGTAACATAAATACTATCAGCCCTAACGGCTGGCTAACAAAACCGCCGGTTCTGAGCGGGCTGCCTTCGGAGCATAACGGTACAGATAGCGCGGCCAGCCATGATCGAACCGCTTGGGCAGAACACGCAGTGCTTCGAAGCGATCACCATAGTCGGTGTCCGGCACGTAGTACTCGGTAAGAAAACTCAGCAGCGGGTTATCTCCAAGTGTGAAGTTTGACAGAATATGGGCCGCGCCGGAAGGATTTAAGGCCGGCTCCAACAGTTTCCGGGTATTCGGGTTATCAGCCGTATCGCGTCCGGGGCCGCGTATCATATCTTCAAGAGCAACCCAGTGTGCCGCCGGATAGAATGTAAAATCACCTGGAAGCTGCCCAATGGTCGGAGCATAGACCGTCCCATCCAGGCTGTTGAGGGTAGCGATCAAATCGTCATAATTCGCCTGCGCCGAAAACGAAACTACGGTACTTCTGACATCGTAAGCCACCAGTCCGAAAGTCAGCCCCAGTGCGACCAGAGTTGTTAGGTAACGCTGATCGGCGGCCAGCCGTTCGGTAAACTGGTACAGGCCCCACACCCCCATAATGATGAACCACGTCCCCATAGGGATATATACGTTATCCGACGATCCGGGATCGAGCGTTCCCATCAGGCCGGTCAGCAGCGCGAATCCAAACTGTACGTGCCAGATAGTCAGCTTACGGCGGCCACGCCGTACAACCCAGGCCGAAAGAATTGTACCGGAGACTGCCAGCACGGGATAATACCGGAGAATAAACTCTAAATAGCGGTGCAGGGTCCCCAGGTTTAATTCTGACCAGGCACGCGGCACAACCCAGGTAAAGTAGTGAAAATATGCCCCGAAAAGCAGGGGGCCAGCCAGCACATAAAGTGCCGGCCCCAGGAGGGTGATTACGATCCAGTAGATAAACGACTGCCTTAAACCATCACGCCATGTCAGAAATAACACGCCGCCTACAGCAAAAAGTGCGCCATGCTGCTTAAACCAGAAAGCCGCTACCAGCGTTATAACCCCAACCATGTTCCAGCCTCTGGAACGGGTGCGATCCAGAATGTACGTGCCCAGCAGTGCCGTAAACAGAAACCACGAATCAGCATGAGCGGTATCAAGATACATATCCATCACCCGGTAAGCGGCGGCAAACAGCCCAGCAGCGATCACGCCCCACCATCGAGATGACGTTTTTTCATGCACGACCCGATAAATGATGATACCACTGCCCAGCATTCCCAGGATCGCAACCAGCCTGAGGGTAACCAGATTAAGGCCCAGTATCTTCGCAAACAGGGCGCTGAGAACGTAATACAGCGGATTGTACGCCAGCGGCACATACGCAGGAGTCGGAGCGGGATAAACGGGCTGGCCCTCAACCACTTGCTGAACGTGCTGCAACACCGTTCCTTCCATCAGATCGAGATGCAGCGGAAACCACAGATGGTTGAAACACAGGAAAATAACCACTGCAAGGTTAAGGATGGCCGCACCCAGCAAAATGCCTTGTACAGCGTGTTGAAATCCATTCGTTTGCGAAAGGTTGACTTTCAGTTTGGATGGAACAGTGTGCGAAAACATGGAAAACCTTCTGTATAGACTTGGTTATGCTTGTTAGAAAACCCCGGGGTGTAAGGTCATGAGAATCTGTTCGATGTAATCGGCAACGACAACGTGGCCTTCGGGCAGCCAGTGCATGTTATGCGGCTGATACAGACATCCTTCCGGCGCTGCGCGCAGCACCGGACGCAGATCAAAGAAAGGTATGTTCAGAGACTCGGCGATCTGTTTTGTTAGCTGCTGCGGCTTTTCGAGATCAAAGCGGTTGGAATCACGGACATCTACATGGTGCGGATAATAGGGCAGTTGATCGGGAGAGCATACCTGGGCTGACGAGGGAGCCATGACAATGAGTACCTGTGCGCCGACTGAGTCAGCAGCCTGTTTGATCTGCTGGTACCGCTGCTGCATGGGTTCGTAGGCCGCATCCAGCGCAGGATTGTTACGTTCCAGCAGACGGAAATGCCCCAGAATATACCCTTCCGGGTTGGGCTGGCCGCGTACCCATTCCTTTAGCGGGTTAATAAGCTGCAAGGTGAGGAACCTTCGTAAATGCAGCAGCCGGATAGCAGCATACAGACTGTCCCCTGCCGGCGCGCCAAAGCCAATGGAGGCGCGAAAGGTATCATCGCTTATCAGCACATCATCAAAATCATTGACAAACGCCTCAACAATGATGAGGTCAGGCCGGTAAACGGGAGCATAGGTTTCAATGACCGCCGCATACTGGTTAGGGCCATAGCCCGTAACCGCAAAATTCAGGACTTCGGCGGATTGTGCCGCAGACTGCTGGTTCAGATCATGTTCAAGCAGGCGCGGCCAGGCCAGATCGGTATCCACACCCTCGGCACTGCTGAAGGCATCGCCCACTACCAGAATACGATAGACGCCGGCAGGCTTTTCTACCGGGTATTCAGGACCAGGAAAGCCCAGTGAATTCGCGGTAACGGTATAATCGTAGTTAGCCCAGCGCAAATGGGTGGTAGCCGATGGGATTAAGTTCCAGCCCACTTTAGAATCCGCCTGCAGGGATGGTCGCTCCCCCCATCCCAGAACTTCCTGCGGCCAGAACTGCCGGACAACGAGTTCCGCGCCCACTAAAACGAGCAGCATCCCCCCCACGAAAGCCGCACCTCGGATCAGAATCCCACCCGCGCCTAATGTTCGATACCACCGCAGTAATAACATCTGGGCAACGGCAACGGCTTTTTCCAGAAACACGGCCGCCGCAAAAGTCAACAGGACAGCGCCAGCAAAGCTGACTATCAAATGACTGTCAACGGTCAGCCCCCAGGACACAATCAGTAAAATAAAGGGGTGATGTACGAGAAAAAGCGCGTAGGAATGTTCGCCAATCCAGACCCCGACCCGGCTCTTACGTTTTATAACCTCTGAAATGCGGCAGATACAGGCGTAAATCAAAACGAATACACTGACGCCTGACAAAAAGGGCGCAACCGTCATGCCGGCCAGGTACAGCGACATAATCATTGACCCGACGTACACCAGGGCAGCCAGCAGTACGGTTGAACGCGCGCGGAGGCGGCGGTTCGTCTGCTCCGGGGATTGATACAGCCAGGCTGCCAGCGCGACCCCAAACACAAATTCGGGTAAGCGGGTGATAAAAATGGCCCCGCGTGACCAGGCATCAAGATAATCAGTGAAAACCAGCAGACCGATACCCCGAATGGCAAAGGATACGACACAGGTGACCATCAGCATTCGCAGCGGCCCCCAGCGACGCAGCCCTTCCCAGAGAAGCGGGTAAACCAGGTAAAGCTGAACCAGCAGGCTGACATACCACCAGGCCGGAGCAAAATAATAAAGCTGGCTGCTGGTGATCCGAATACCCAGCAGGCTGAAATAGAACTCCGGGTCAGCCAGCGAGATATGCAGCCCGCTGAGGAAAAACGCACCGATCAGAAACAGGATGTGAGCGCCCCACCAGAGCGGGTATACTCTGGCAGCCCGTCGCAGATAAAATGACCGCAGCGCCAGCGGGCCTTGCACCGATTTCGACAGCAGCCCCCAGGTCAGTCCGAAACCACTTGCGATCAGGAAAAGTTGTACGCCCTCATCACCGGCCCACCCTACATAACGAAGCAGGTTGAGCGGAATATCCAGGACACCGTGGCCCTGCAGGGGAATAAGCTGCTGGACACGTTCCGCCAGCGGAGGCCAGGTAGCTGAAGGATTAGCGATATAGGGAGACCCAAAAACCTGTTCAGCGAAGTGAACGAGGAAAATCCAGATAAAACCTATCGCCTTTATATACTCGACCCAGACCAGACGAGATGATTGTGGGGTAACATCTTTAAAGACCGACGCTGATGGCTGCGGCGCAGCCAGTGAAGAATTTAAGGCGCTCATGTATTTGTCCTATTTTTTAAATACATCGAACACCCTGGAGGGTGTCTCTACTGAGTGACGGAGGTCGTTGCCAGCAGCAGCGTGCCGAAGCAGATCACCGCCAGCGCAATCCAACCTTGCGGCGGCACTTTCTCCCCCAGAAACAGGACGCCGCCCGCCGTCACCAGCACATAGCCGACCGCTACCATCGGATACACGGACCCCACCGGATAACGGGACAGCACACGAATCCATAACAGTGTGGAAATACCGTATAATCCAACGGCTGCCCACAGGATCGGCGTCCGAAATACGGTCTGGATTAACTGGCCGAGGTTCTCGGCCTCAAGACTGCGCGCCCCCAGCCGAAGCAGCAGTTGACCGGAGGAGGTAAAAACCACTACCACCAGAACTTCAAGCAGGCGTGACCAGTTCATGATTGTGATGACCTTAATCTACCAGGGGAAATGCCCGCATCCATCTTCCCGGCTATGGCGCGTGCCATTACTCTGTTTTTTGTCCCTTAAGCCTAATACTAATTCCGGGACTTTACATATTCCTAACGGATTCTTAGAGAGCCACGAGTGCTCAGGCGGCAAAGGGTGTACGGCACTGCTGGCCGGCTGCTGGTGGCCGTGTATGGCGGCGGCGATGAGGCCGCCGGATGAAGCAACTTGCGGGCAGGCAGATTGGCCTGCCAACGTTTATAATGAACTTAAGAATCGTTGCCGGCGAGCGGTCGCTGCGAGTTTTTCCTGTTTCAAGCCGGGCCGATCCGGTGGGACACAGGCTTTGTAATTTTAGGTCGCAGAAAGGTTTGGCGGCTAAATCTCTAGGTAAGTCACAACCACACCCGAATCAATCCTGCCAGGGGATATTTTTGCTTGAATACCGATACCGTTGACACCCTTGCCAAGCGAGATGGAGAAACAGTCGTGAAGATTTCACTGGTTATTCCCGCTTATAATGAATCCGAAGGCGTCCACCAGACCGCCGAGGCGGTACGTTCCATTCTTTCCTATCTTGAAAAGAAGTACGCTGTTGAAGTAGTGTTCGTGAACGACGGCAGCAAAGACAACACCGCCGCTCTGCTGCAAGCCGAATTTAAGGATAACGACGGCGTGCGCGTCGTCTCACACGACCGCAACCGGGGATTGGGCGCGGCCATCCGCACGGGCTTCGAGCAGGCTACCGGCGACATCATCATCACGACCGACTTCGACGGCACTTACCCGCTGAACACCATTCCGCAGCTTCTCAGTAAGCTGCTGGTCGAGAAGGTGGACATCGTAACCGCCTCCCCCTATCACCCGCAGGGGCATGTTGAAGGCGTGCCGCGCTACCGGCTGGTATTCAGCTTCGGCGCGTCCCTGCTGTACCGGCTGCTGGTAAGCTGGCGCATCCACACCTGGACGGCGCTGTACCGGGCTTACCGCCGCCCGGTTATCGAAGCGGTGACGTTTGACAGCAACGATTTTCTGGCGGGGACCGAACTGCTGGTCAAAGCCATCCGCGCCGGTTATACCGTGTCGGAATTCCCGACCACGCTGCACGTGCGCACCTTCGGCCAGTCCAGCATCAAGATTGCCCGCGTGACACGCGCGCACCTGAAATACCAACTGCATTTGTTGAAGGACATGGTGTTTGGCAGCGATAAAGTGCAGCAGCCGCGTCCAGTCAAGGGAAATTCCTAGATGTCACCGTTTGTTTTTGTCGCTTTCAGCACCGTCTTCGGCATCTGCGGCCAACTGCTGCTTAAACGCGGCATGGGACGGATGGACACATCGGGCGGCGGGAAAATTCTGCTGCGTATCGCCACCTCGCCCTGGGTCATCGGCGGCCTGGCGGTCTATGGCACCGGGGTGCTTTTCTGGCTGCTGGCGCTGTCGCATCTGGAGTTGAGCTACGTCTATCCATTTGCCAGCCTCAGCTATATCGGCATCATCATCGGTTCGTACCTGTTGTTTAAGGAACACCTGAATGCAATGCGCCTGGTTGGGATTGCCATCATCATTGCGGGAGTTCTCATCACAAGTCTGAGTTAACCGCTCCACAATGACGATACCTATTCGCACAGCTCGTTTTCGTCCGCAGTGGCAGTCCCGTTTCCAGCAGTCCATCACTTACCTGTTACCGGCGGTCATCGCTCTGATCGCCCTCTGCACACGGCTGGACACCTATCCAGCCGTGTGGTTTGATGAAGGTTACAAAGCCAATGCCGCCCGCACCCTGGCCGAACGCGGGGTGTACGGCACTTATACCAGCGCCGGGTACATTCCGTTTGATCCTGGTATTTCCAGCGGCCCGGCAGATGTGATCCCGGTGGCGCTGGCTTTCAAACTGCTGGGGGCGGGTCTTGCCCAGGCACGGTTAGTCAGCGTGTTGTTTACACTGCTGGCGGTTGTCAGCCTGACCGGGATCGCGGTTGAACTTTATGGCCGGAGGGCGGCGCTGGTCATCATCCTGTTCATCCTGGCCGTACCGGACATCGAGGGGGTGAGCCTGCTGCTGATTGGCCGGCAGATTCTTGGCGAACCGGCAGCCGTCGCTCTGACAGCCGCCGGCCTGCTCATCTGGTTTCAGGGAGGGGAGCGTCCATCATGGCGGCGGGCGGCGCTGGCCGGGGTCATCATCGGCATCGGCCTGCTCTCCAAAATGCAGATTGCGATTGCCCTGTTACCGGCGGTCGTTCTGGTCAGCCTGGCGCGCTGGCGGCGGCACTGGAAAATTCTGGCACAGCAGTTTCTACTGCCGTTTCTGAGTATACTGGTCTTTGCCGGTTGGTCGCTGGTGGGCAGTTTGTCTACCCCGCCAGAGATTGCGGCGGATAACGCCGTCATGCTGGCCGACGCCGTTCAGACCAACCTGCTAACGTTTCTGCTGGGGCGCACGCTGCCCACCGCCTCCTGGCTGATCACAGGCATCATGCTGCTGGCGGCTGTCAGTGTTGCGGGGCGGTGGTGGGTGCAGCGCCGCCGGGGCGCGCTGACCGCCGCGCAGTGGGCGGAAGTGCTGCTGGCGGTCTTCGTCGCGCTGACGGCGATCTGGTTCGCGCTGCTGTCGGTGGGCTGGCCGCGTTACGCCCACATCGGGTTGATGGTGGCGCTGCTGCTGCTGGGTAAAACGGTATGGGACGGCTGGCAGCGGCTGAGTCCGCGCATCAATATGCCGGACGCGGCGCTCGTGCTGGCACTGGCGGTACTGGCCCTGGCCGTCAATCTGTATTCGGCGCTCAACTATCAGGCGCCGGATGGAGCACAGGACGCGGCAGCCTACATTGACGCCAACATCCCATCGGAGGCCGTGATTGAAACCTGGGAATGGCAGCTTGACGCGCTCACGCAGCATTGGGCGTATCACCACCCCCACCAGCGGTATCTGTTCGAAGCTATCCGGCAGTTCTCGCACGAACGGCAGCCGTTCGATCTGGACTACGAGCTGCTGCAAGCCGACCCGGACTATCTGATTGTCGGCACGTTTGGTAAGTGGACACGCATTTATAATCCACAGGACATAGGCAGCAGCTTTGTCCTGATCGCGGAAATTGGCGATTATCTGATTTACGAACGGTTAAGGGATTAGGGGAGCAGCTTACATGGCAGCACAGTCAGCGCGGGTAGCAGTCGTCGGCGGCGGCATCATGGGGGTGACGCTGGCTTACAAGCTGGCGCAGCACGGTTTAGACGTGACCGTCTACGAACGCGGCGAAAATCTGGGCGGCCTCGCCGGGTATATGCCGTATGACGGCGTGCGCATGGATCGGTTTTATCACACCATTCTCAGCAGCGATATGTCCATGCAAACGCTGATCGAGGAAAGCGGCGTTAAGGATAAACTGCATTTCACCGCTACCAAGCAGGGCTTTTATGACAACGGTCAGATTCACCCGTTTAACACCCCGGTGGATTTTCTCCGGTTTCCACCGCTGAACCTGTTCCAGCGGTTCCGGCTGGGCTTGCAGGTGATTGCCGCGCAGTTTGAAAGCGACTGGGAAAAGATGGACACGCAGCCGGTCGAAAAGTGGCTGCTGCGGGTCAGCGGGCGCGGCGTGTACAACAAGGTATGGAAGCCGCTGCTGCGCGCCAAGTTCGACAGCACGGCGGAAAATGTACCGGCGACCTACATCTGGTCGCGGCTGCGCCGGATGATGGGCACGCGCGAGGGTGTGACCTCAACCGAGATGATGTGTTATCTCGAAAACGGCTATTACACGCTGATCGAGGCGCTGGCGAAGAAAGCCGAGGCGCTGGGCGTGACGTTCCACCTGCGCGCCGCGATTGAGGAAATTGTGATCGAAGATGGGCGCGCCGTTGGCGTGCGGGTGGGCGGGCAAACGCAGCCCTACGATGCCGTTATCAGCACGCTGGCTTCACCAATTCTCGGCGGCCTTATCCCCAATGCGCCGGCAGATTTCCGCGCGCTGCTGGCAAAACAGCAGTATCTTGGTGTGTTGTGCCCGATGCTTATCCTTAAAGAGCGCCTCATGCCCTATTATGTGCTGAACATCACCGACGACTCGATTCCTTTTACGGCGGTCGTGGAAACCACCAATCTGATTGACCCGCAGCATGTCAAAGGTTATCACATCGTTTACCTGCCCAAATACATCGCGCCTGACAACGATATGGCAAACTGGCCGGATGAGCAGGTGAAGGCGGAGTGGCTGAAACACTTCCGCCGCATGTTCCCCGACTACGATGAGCGCAGCATCGTGGAATTTATCGTGCAGCGCGCCCGCTACGTTGAACCGATCCGGCCAATGGGCACGCGCCACGAAATTCCGCCGATCAAGACACCGGTCAGCCGGTTGTACATGGGCAATACCGTCATGATCTACCCGGAACTGGGCAACGGCGAGGCCGTCACGCGTTACGTCTCCCGGCTGGTCGAGCAGATTATCCCGGAGATACCCGCCTGGAATGTGGCAGCACATCCAGTCTAAAGGCATAACCGGTAGTTTGACAGGCAGTACCCAAAACATAGATCGTTCATCTTAATGGATGATGTGGGGGCAGAATACATTATGAGCGCCAGTACAGTTTATGAAACGGCGGGCAGTCGTCCGGCCTCTCGCCGCCAGGTCCTGCGCTGGGCGGTGTTGATCGCCGCCAGTCTGGCGGTGCTTTTCCTTTTCTTTTTCCGGTTGGCCGACTATCCCGCGCCCTGGTACGATGAGGGGTCGCACCTGCACGTCGCCAAGAACTACGCGCTGAACGGTATCTATGCCGATTACAGCAGCGAGGGTATCCGCTATTATGGGCCGGCCATCGCCGTTGGCCCCACCGCGCTGCTGCCAATTGCCGCTGTCTTCAGCGCCTTTGGGGTGAGCATCCCGCTGGCGCGGGTGGTCATCGCCATCTATGGCCTGCTGGCGCTGGCGGCGCTGTACGGGCTGGGGCGGCAGTTCCTCGGTGTCCGGGGGGCGCTGGCCGCTGTCGCGCTGCTGCTGCTGTCGCCGGGGGTGGATTTTGTCTACCATTCGCGCACGGTGCTGGGGGAGATACCGGGCATTTTCTTTGTAGCCGCCGGCCTGTGGCTGTGGCTGAAGCCGGAAGCCCACCGCCTGCCGGTGCAGGTGGCGGTTGGCGTGCTGCTGGGGCTGGCCTGCATCACCAAGAACCAGTTCGCGCTGTTCATTCTGCCCGCCATGCTGGCCGCCTGGATTGCTGATCTGGTGTGGTACAAACAGCGCGGCTGGCGCTATTTTGTCGTACCGGGCGCGCTGGCCGGGCTGCTGTTCGCAGGCTGGACGTACATCGTCCTGATCGCGCTGGGCGAACAGGGCGATCTGGCAGCGAATCTGGCAACGCTGCGCAGCGCCACCGCCGGCGCGTTCTTCCAGTTCAAGCTGTCCGCCCTGCAGGACGCGGTCACGCTGCTGATCGGCGGCACGATGTACGGCACGATGTTTTTCCCGGCGTTGGCTTACGGTGTCATTCTGGCGCTGCGGCGAAACGAAACCGGCCAGCGGTACGGCATCCTCGTCCTGTTCATTCTGAGCGCGACCGCCCTGTTTGTGACTTCCATCGGCTGGCCGCGTTACGCTTTCCCGGCGGCGGTGCTGACCAGTTTCCTGGTAATCCGCGTATTGCAGGATGCTACCAGCAACTTCAACTTCGATAAAGATGCCATGCGGCGGCTGGTGCGCGGCGAAACGGTCACGTCGGCAGTTATCAACCTCATCGTGATCGTCTGGGCGTTTACGGTTTATCTGCTGCCCACTTACGTCAATTTCAGCGCCGTTATCACGAAAGGACGGGGCGACGCTTACCTCGCAGCCCAGTATCTTGACACGAATGTTCCTCAGGATGCGCTGATCGAAACGTGGGAGCAGGAACTGGCGGTGCTGACCAACCACAACTATCACTATCCGCCGCAGATTGTACTGGCGCACTTCGTCGCCCAACAATGGAGCGGCGGTGCGCGGGTGCGCGATCTGTACGACTTCCGTGAATACGGTAACCCGGACTATCTGGTTATGGGAGAGTTTGGGAAATTCGCGATGCTGTATCCGCCTGACCGGCTGCAAAACTACGAGTTGATTCACACCGTCGGGGTATATGACATTTTCAGGCGAAAGGATTAAACTCATCAGGTAATTTACTGATAATCCGTGCGTCAGAAAAGAGGGCAGATTTGTTCAAAAGAAGATGGTTGGCCTACCCGCTGTTTATCGCTGTTTTACTGGCTTTCTACCCGGCAGCGGCGCTGGCAGCGCCGGACGGCGCGCAGCCGTCCGGTGATCCGTGTGCTGACCCTGCCAATCCCGTCGTGGCCGAAAACTGCCAACCCGGCACCAACGAATGGATCACCCAGAATCCCATCGGTGATATTTGGGGTTATGCTTCCACCGACAGCGTGAATGTGGGGGGTACGATTGATTTTCTGGTGGACACTTCTTCCCCCACCTTCAACATTAAAATCTATCGCAACGGGTATTACGGCGGTCTGGGCGGGCGTTTGATTCAGGAGATCAACGACGTACCCGGTAAAAAGCAGCCGAACTGCCAGGAGGATTACGCGCGCGGGATGGTGTCCTGCTCCACCTGGTCATCGTCGTACACGCTGACCGTACCGCCGGAATGGGTGTCCGGCGTGTACCTCGCGCGGATTATCCGCCCGGATACCGGCGGCGATAATTACATTCTGTTCGTCGTGCGCGACGATGACCGCGACAGCGCCCTGCTGTACCAGCAGAGTGTTTCCACCTTCCACGCGTACAACAACTTCGGTGGCAAATCCACCTACACCAGCAGCAGCGGTTTCTGCCTGACGGTGAGCGAAGCACCGCGCGCGGTGGCTGTGTCTTACAACCGCCCGTATAACCAGACGATGGCCGACCCGAACAGCTACTTCCGCGCCGAATTCCCGATGGTGCGCTGGCTGGAGCAGCAGGGTTATGATGTGGCTTATTCCACTACCAGCGATACCCATCGTTCCGGCATGGACGGCGCTAAAAATGAACTGCTTGACCATCAGGTGTTTCTGTCGGTCGGCCACGATGAATACTGGACGACGGAAATGCGCGCTGCGATCACCGCCGCGCGGGATGCCGGCGTGCATCTGGGTTTCTTCACGGCCAATACAAGCTACTGGCGGATTCGGATGGAAGCCGACCCGCAGACCGGCGAACCCGACAGCGTGATGGTGACCTACAAAACCATCGAAAGCGGCCCGTCAGACCCGGACTCCCCGACCAGCACCTGGCGCGACCCGGCTGGCCCGGCTGCGCCGGAAAACGAACTGCTCGGCACGATGTATATCGGCGACAACGACTCGCTGTTTTTCCCGCTGCGGGTGACGGCGGCTGACGTGGACGACCCGATTTATCGCCACACCGGCCTGGACGCGCTGCCGCCGGGGACTTACCTCAACCTGGATCCCTTTGTGGTCGGCTGGGAGTGGGACGCGGTGGTAGATAACGGCCTCACGCCGGACGGCCTGACGATTCTGGCACAGTCGCCCGTTTTCGGGCTGCTGCTCCAGGATGCTGGCAGGTTCGATAACGCCAATATTGGGCTGGCGGCGGCGCACACGACACGTTATACCGCGCCCAGCGGCGCGATTGTGTTCACATCCGGTACGATTCAGTGGTCGTGGGGGTTGGGCGCGTATGCCGTTCGACCGACACAACCCGATCCGATCATCACGCAGATGACATACAACCTGCTGGCAGACATGGGCGTACAGCCGGCCACGCCGTCCGAGATCATTGTGGATGGCTCGAACGCCGAACCTGCCGCCATTGACCCGGCGCGCTTCCTGCCGCTGGACACACCCGCGCCGGTCATTTCCAATGTTCAGGCGGTTGTCAGCGGCGACCGCGTGACGATAAGCTGGCAGACGGATGTAGAAACGGTCGGGCAAATCTGGTTCGGCGGCCAGGCCGGGCATATCATCTTCCCGACGGCGCAAAACCTGGAGTACAGCACCGAACACAGCATCACCATCGAAGACCTGACCACGCCGAAAAACTTCAAGGTCGGCCCATCGGTGTTCGACACCAACCGGCGCTATTTTAAGGTCACGGCCACCAGCCGTGACTGGCAGACCAGCATTTCCGACGAAGCCTCGTTTGATGTCGGCAGCGCGCCGCTGTCCACCCAACTGCGGAATACCTTCAATACGCTGACACAGCCAGCGCGCTGCTTCGTGCGCGCGAACCTTACGCTGTCTATCGTGATCGGCGTAGTTGTGGCGGTGTTGGTGCTGGTCGTGGCGGCGCTGGCCGTGCGGGCGGTTGTGCGCCGGCGGCGCACGGCATAAACACGCACGATCTACAGGGGCGAACCGCAGTTCGCCCCTTCGGGTTCAGCATAATGACCTTCGCGCCTGCTTCCTCACGTTTCCCTTATCGCCACCTGCTGCTCATCGTGCTGCTAGCGGCGGCAGCCCGCGCGCTGCTGCTCGCCAGCGGCAGCGTCACCTTTCATGCCGACGAAGCCGTCGTCGCGCTGATGGCGCGGCACATCACCCAGGGCGCGCGCCCGGTCTTTTTTTACGGGCAGGCCTATATGGGCAGCCTGGATGCGTGGGCGGTGGCCTTCGGCTTTCAACTGCTGGGCGAATCGGTGCAGACGATACGGCTGGTGCAGGGCGGGTTGTATCTGCTGGTGGTAGCAACCGGCTATCTGGCCGCGTGGCGGCTGTCACGGCGTCCGGTTGTCGCGGCGGCTGCCGGGCTGGCGCTGGCCGTGCCGACTGTCAACGTGGCGCTGTACACCTCGGCGACTCTGGGCGGCTATAACGAACTGCTGCTGCTCGGCCATCTGGTGCTGCTGTTCGGTTATGAGGTATCACACACGCACCCGCGCTCCCGCTGGCGCTGGGCGCTGCTCGGCCTGTGCGCCGGTGTGGGCTGGTGGACACACGGCCTGATCGTGATCTACGCGCTGCCGGTGGCCGCGCTGGTGGTCTACCGGACGTTGATACGACCGGCAGCGGCGCGTGGCGCTGCGCCCTTACACCGCGCGGCCTTTATGGTGCTGGCGCTGTTGGCCTTTATCATCGGCAGCGCCCCCTGGTGGGTGTTCGACATCCAGCATAACGGCGCGGCCATTTCCACGTTTCTCACGAACCGGCAGAGCGGCGAGTTTGCCGGCATCGGCCTGCCCTATGTGCCGCCGGCGCAGCGCGCGCTGGGGCTGCTGCTGATCGGCCTGCCCACGCTCATCGGCCTGCGTTTTCCCTGGCAGGCGGATTACTTCCTGCCGCCGGTCGGGGCGCTGGTCGTGCTGGTGTATGGTCTGGCGCTGTACCGTCTGCTGCGGATACCAGACCGCCGCATACCACCCCCGGACGCCTCTCAGGAACGGGAGAGGCAGCAGGTTTCAGCGTTGCAGCCGGACGCGCGCGCCCTGCTGCTGGGGATATTCGCTCTGTTCGGGCTGATCTTCATCGCGTCGTCCTTCGGCGCCGACCCAACCGGGCGTTATTTTCTGCCGCTGGCGCTGCCGTTGGGAATCGTGCTGGGGACGCTGGCTGACGGATTCGTTTCAGCGGCACGACCTGACTCGCATGGCGGTCCCGAAGCCGTTGACCTGAAGGCAGCGCGGACATCGTACAGCATGTTCTGGCTGCCGCTGATCCTCGTGGCGCTGGTCATCGGTTATCAGGCTGCCGGACAGATCGCCGCCGTGACCACACCGCCCGGTTTTACCACGCAGTTTGATCCGGTGTCCCATCTTTCCAACGATCACGATGCGGAACTGATCGCGTTTCTCGAAGCTCATGACCTGTATCATGGGTATACGAATTACTGGGTAGCGTTCCGGCTGGCATTCCTCAGCGGCGAGCGCCTGCAATACAGCGCCGCGCTGCCGTATAAAACCACGCTGGATTACAACGCCGCCGACAACCGCTATCCACCGTATGCGGCGGCCACCGCGCAGGCCGACCGCGTGGCCTACATCATCACCAACCTGCCCGAACTGAACCACCGCCTGGAAACCGCCTTCGAACAGGGAGGCATCACTTATCAGCGCGACCAGATTGGCGCGTTCACCATCTATTACGACTTCGAGCCGCATCACCCTGCCCCGTTGAAATTTCCGTAATCCTGAGTTTTCAGGCATAATAAACACTATCTCACGCAGGGAGTAAACGACTGCATGGAGCAGAACGAATTACAGGTGCGGCATGGCGACGCGGTGAAAGCATCGGAGCAGCGGTGGGCGCTGCTGGCCCAGCAGATGCCGCTGGCGATGATTGAATGGGACACCGAACTGCGTGTCCTGGAGTGGAATCCGGCTGCCGAGCGCCTGTTTGGTTTCACGCGCGAAGAAGCGTTAGGCCGTGCGGCGCAGGATTTTATCCTGCCGGACAGCGCCAAAACCCACGTTCAGAATGTCGGCCAGAGTTTGCTGGAGCAGAAACGCCCCGTTCGCAGCGTCAACGAAAACATTACCAAAGATGGCCGCCTGCTGATTTGTGACTGGTACAACACGCCGCTGGTGGACGATCAGGGTAACATCGTTGGTCTGAACTCGCTGGTGCTGGATATTACCGAGCGCGTCCACGCCAAACGCGCCCTGACCGAGAGCGAAGAACGCCACCGGCTGACGCTGGAAGCCTCGCCCGACCCGATTGTGATTTACGATCTGGAAGGGCGGGCGCAGTACGTCAATCCGGCTTTCGTGCAGACTTTCGGCTGGACAGAAACCGAACTTGTCGGCAAGCGTATCGCCTTTGTGCCGCCGGAAGTGATGGACGAAACCCTGCGCGATTTTCAATCGCTGTTCACCGGCGGCAAAATCAGCGCGGCCAATACGCGTCGGCTGACCAAAGATGGCCGGCTGCTGGACGTACAGTTGAGCGCCTCGGCTTACCGTGACCGCGATGGCAAACCGGTTGGCAGCATCGTGATGCTGCGCGATGTCACCGCGCAGCGCCGGTCGGAAGCCGCTTTGCGCGAAAGTGAAGAACGCTACCGCACGCTGCTCGAACAGATCAAAGAGGGTTATTACGAGGTTGACCTCGACGGGCGGCTGTCATTTTTCAACGATACGCTGTGTGACATCCTGGGCTACTCGCGGTCGGAACTGATGACGATGAACATCGCCAGCCTGATGGATGCCGACAACGCCGCCAAGCTGGCGGCGCTGGGGCAGCACGTTTTTACAACCGGCGAACCGGCCACCGCGCAGGACTGTGAAATCATCACCCGCACCGGCGAGAAGAAATATATCGAAATTTCGGCACTGCTGGCGCGGGATACCGCCGGCGCGCCGGTCGGGTATCGCGGTCTGGCGCGGGACATCACCGAACGCCGGCGCGCCCAGGAAGAACTGGAACACACCAAAAACGCCGCCGAAAGCGCCAACCGCGCCAAAAGCGTCTTTCTGGCGAACATGAGCCATGAACTCCGCACGCCGCTGAACGCCATCATCGGCTACAGCGAAATGCTTCAGGAAGACGCCGCCGATCTGGGATATACCGAGTTCGTGCCCGACCTGCAAAAAATCCAGGCCGCCGGGCGGCATCTGCTCGATCTGATTAACAATGTGCTCGATCTGTCGAAGATCGAAGCCGGCAAGATGGATCTGTACCTGGAAACGTTCGATGTCGCCACTATGATCGAAGACGTACAGATCACCATTCAACCACTGGCGGAGAAAAACCGGAATACGCTGGTGATCACCTGCGCGCCGGACGTGGGGACGATGGTCGCTGATATAACCAAAGTGCGGCAGACGCTGTTTAATCTGTTAAGCAACGCCTGTAAGTTCACCAACGGCGGCACGATCACGCTGGACGCCCGCCGCGACCAGCACGACGGTGTGGACTGGCTGACCTTTCGCGTGGGGGATACCGGCATCGGCCTGAGTCCTGACCAGGTGCATGAGCTGTTCAAGGAGTTCACGCAGGCCGACAGTTCGACCACGCGGCGCTTTGGCGGTACGGGGCTGGGGCTGTCCATCAGCCGCCACTTCTGCCAGATGATGCGCGGCGATATACTGGTGGAAAGCCAGCCGGGCGAGGGCGCGGTCTTTACGGTGCTGCTGCCGGCTGATGTATCACGCCCGCAGACGGCGGCGGACGCTTTACCTGCCGATGTGACACTCCAGCCGGAGGACGCGCACGGCACGATTCTGGTGATTGACGACGACCCGATGGTGCGCGATCTGATCGCCCGTTATCTGGTCAAGGAAGGCTTCCGCGTTCACACCGCCGCCGATGGCAGCCGGGGGATGGAACTGGCGCGCGCACTGCGCCCGGACGCTATCACGCTGGACGTGTTAATCCCCGGTCAGGATGGCTGGGCGGTGCTGTCAGCCTTAAAGGCCGATCCCGACCTGGCGCAGATTCCGGTCATCATGCTCACCATTCTGGACGACAAACAGATGGGCTTTTCGCTGGGCGCGGCGGATTACCTGAGCAAGCCGGTAGACCGGCGGCAGTTGGTGAGCCTGCTGGACAAATATGTGGGCAGCCCGCCGCCGCCGGACAGTCTGGTGCTGGTGGCCGAAGATGACGAGAATACCCGCGAGATTCTGCGCCACATGCTGCAACGGGAAGGCTGGACAGTTGCGGAAGCGGAGAACGGCGTGGTAGCCTTAACCCGCCTGGCGGAACGGGTGCCGAATCTGATTTTGCTTGACCTGATGATGCCGGAGATGGACGGGTTTCACTTTCTGGCGGAAATGCGGCAGAATCCGGCGTGGGCGCGCATTCCGGTGGTGGTCATCACGGCGATGACGCTGACCGAAGCCGAACGCCAGCAGCTTAACGGTACGGTCGAGCGCGTGCTGCAAAAAGGCGCCGCCGGTCACGAGCAGCTTTTGTTAGACGTGCGCCATCTGGTGCGGACGCACACCCGGCGCTAACCAGCCGCAGGGCAGAACAGGGATATACCGTAAGGACGTACCGCCGGTACGCCCCTACTAAACGAAGCAGCAGTTTAAGGAAACAACATCATGGCGAAAATTCTACTGGTCGAAGACAACGAAATGAATCTGGACATGCTCTCCCGCCGGCTGGAGAAACGCGGCCATCAGATTTTGATCGCCACCGACGGCGCGCAGGGCGTGGCGCTGGCACAGTCGGAGCAGCCCAACCTGATTCTGATGGACATGAGTCTGCCCGTGATGGACGGTTGGGAAGCCACTCGCCGCCTGAAAGGGGCCGCCGACACGCAGCACATCCCGATCATCGCGCTGACTGCCCATGCCGTCGCGGGTGACCGCGAACGCTGCCTGGAAGCCGGCTGCGATGAATACGAAAACAAACCTGTAAAATTCCCGCAGTTGATCGCCAAGATTGACCGACTGCTCGGCATCGGCGGCGAATCATGAGTGTGGACGAACCGCTTATCCTGGTCGTGGACGACAACGAGATGAACCGGGATATGCTTTCCCGCCGTCTGGAACGGCAGGGTTATCGTTCGCTGCTGGCCGAGGACGGCGTGCAGGCGGTGGAACTGCTGGCCGCGCACCGCTTTGATCTGGTGCTGCTGGACATTATGATGCCGCGCCTGAACGGGTATCAGGTGCTGGAACACATCAAACAGGACGCGGTGCTGCGCCATATCCCCGTCATCATGATTTCGGCGGTGGATGACCTTGACAGCGTGGTGAAGTGTGTCGAGATGGGCGCGGAAGATTACCTGTTCAAACCGTTTAACCCGATTCTGCTCAAGGCGCGCATCAACGCCAGCCTGGAGAAAAAACGCCTGCGCGACCGCGAACGGCATTTTCTGGCGGCCAGCGCGCTGCCGCCGGCGGTGGCCGAACGGGTGCAGCGCGGTGAAACGGTGGCTGAGATGTTCGCGGAAGTCACGGCGCTGGTCGCCCGTGTATCCGGGCTGGATGACCTCACCCCCGATGAAGCGGCTCACCGGCTGGATGAGGCGCTGGCCGCCTGTCACACACTGGCCGCCCAGCACGCCGTGTACGGCGTGGAAATACCGGGTGGGGTGTATCTGGCGGTCAGCGGTGTGCCCGAAGCCCGCGCTGACCATGCCGCCGTAACAGCGGCGCTGGCGCACGCTATGCTGCAAACCATCCACGCACAACCCGGCCTGGCGCTGCACATCGGCGTGCATACCGGCGCGGTCGTCGGCGCGGTGATCGGCAGCGGCGGGGCGCCGCATTATGCTGTCTGGGGCGAGGCTGTCACCGTTGCCGACCGGCTGAGTCTGGCCGCCTCTGCGGGAACGATCCAGATGTCGCCGGCAGCCTCGGAACAGCTTGATTAATCCCGGCCCTGGTCCCGCATGTTCATTCGCTCACGCCATGCCACGCGGCGTCTAACGCTTGCAGCGCGGTGAGATTACGCACCGGCCAGCCGGCCTGCATCAGATCAGGCTGGTTGAAAAATGGGCGGGCATACACCAGATGGAAACCGTCCTTTTCCAGCCCGAAGTTTGGCAGCGGGCGCACCGCCGCCCAGAAGTTCCACAGCGGCACTTCCATATCCTGTGCCACGCGTGTGATGGCCGCGTTGATGCTGTGATTGCCCTCGACGTTATCAGCCTTCGTGCCCAGAATCGGCACCACGCCGTTGTCCAGCCAGAACTGCACCAACTGGCGCAGGTACTTTTCGTATTCGTCCGCCGGGCGGCCTGACCACCACGTTTCCATGCTGATGATGGCGAAACTCGGCTTATGCAGGCGGTACTCACATTTAAGGGGATTTTCGCCCTTCCGGCACAGTTCGGGGTCAGCCCACATCGGTGACAGCACCGACGCGACGTTAAAGCCGGGATTGACCGAGGCGCTTTCTCGCCCCCACGACCCGGCGAAATGGTCTATCGTTGCCTGCAAGTCGCTGTAATCGCCCAGGTTGTACTGGCCGGGCTGGTCAAAATCCATCAGGAAGTAGGCCGTCACATTCTGGCAGTCGCCCACTTTGGAGAAAGCGTTGGGATTGTTGCCCAGTTCCAGCCCGCGCTGGTAGACCTCACGCATCGCCTCGCTGATTTCAGGAATAACCGGCGCGCTTTTCCAGCTTTCGAGATCAACCGCCGCCGGCGTGTTTTCCTGCGCAGCCGCGCCACCTACGATCACCAGCGCCGCGACCAGTATCAGCGCCATGTATAGCCATTTCATCGGAATTGTCCGCATTG
>JARKOK010000270.1 GCA_029975765.1 Aggregatilineales bacterium | reverse complement strand
CCCAAACGCGGTGCGCTGCCAACTGCGCTACACCCCGATGGCTAGAGTATAATCGCAATCACGGATGGACGCAAGGACGATTCAACAGCTGTCCCGCGCGGACGGCCTGAATGGAGAAATATGCTGCGCGCTGCACGGAAGAAAATTCTCTTGGGGTTGCTGCTGTTAGCGGGCGGTTTGGCGGCGGGGTGCGCCCCCAGCCCGGCGCCTGCCGCGGCGCGCCCCTCCCCGGCGGCGGCCGAGCCTACCCCCCTCCGTACTCTCACGGCTGCCCCCACTCAGCCCCCCAGCCCCACCCCCACCCCGGCTTGCAGCCTGAGCGCAGGCGGCCACCTGGAACAGGCCAGCCTGCCCAGCCAAACGATCGGCAAGCCGCTGGAATATTGGGTGTACCTGCCCCCCTGTTACACTGAAAACCCCGCCCAGCCTTACCCCTGGCTGCTGCTGCTGCACGGGCAGTCGATGGACGCCGAGGTGTGGGTGCGCATGGGGGTGCAGACACGGGCGGATGAGTTGATCGCCGGGGGTAAGACCCCTCCCTTTGCAATCGTCATGCCCACCGAGGCCTATTATCTTCAGGAGATGAGCGAGGCGCGCTTTGGAGAGGCCGTGCTGCAGGAACTGCTGCCGGCCGTGCAGGCGCGCTACGCCCTCTGCGCCCAACCCGAATGCCGCGCGGTGGGCGGGCTTTCCCGCGGGGCGCTGTGGGCCTTGCGCCTGGCCTTGAAGGGGGATCCGACCTTTGGCGCGGTGGGCGGCCACAGCCTGCCCAACAGCCCCTTCAGCCCCAGCAAGCTGCGCGCCCTGCTGGCCGCGCGCAGCCCCCAGCCGCCGCCGCGCATCTGGCTGGACAGCGGCAATCTGGATCGTTACCTGCGGGGGGCCACCCAATTCCATGAGCTGCTCACCCAGCAGAATGTGGCGCACACCTGGACGGTCAACGAGGGTGCGCATGAAGAGCCTTACTGGCAGGCGCATTTGGGGGAATATTTGCAATGGTACGCCCAGGATTGGCCGATTCCCTGATTCTGGGCGCCTCTGAAAGCGAAAAAAATACCGCCCTGCAGCCGTCAGATGGGGTCAGCAGGGCGGTAGGGATGGCTGAAATGGGATCAGCTCGAATCCTCAATCCTGAAAGGGATGCTTATTTGGCGCGGGCGTAATGCGCAGCCACCACATCCCAGTTCACCACGTTCCAGAAATTCTTGATGTAGTCCGGGCGGCGGTTCTGATAATTCAACTAGTAGGCGTGCTCCCACACGTCCAGGCCCAAAATGGGGGTATGCCCGTCCATATAGGGGCTGTCCTGGTTGGCGGTGGAATACACTTGCAGCTGCTTGCTGCCGTCCACCACCAGCCAGGCCCAACCGGAGCCAAAGCGGGTGGCCGCAGCGGCGGAAAATTTTTCCATGAAGGCTTCAACCGAACCAAACACGGCGGTCAAATCTGCGGCCAGCGCGCCGCTGGGGGCTTTGCTGCCGCCGGGGGTCATCAGTTCCCAAAACAGGCTGTGATTGGCATGCCCGCCGCCGTTATTGCGCACCGCAGTGCGGATGCCTTCGGGCAGGTTGTTGATCCCGCGCAAAATGTCTTCGATGGGGAGCTCATACTGCTCTGGGGCGCTTTCCAGGGCTTTGTTCAAGTTGGCCACGTAAGCAGCATGGTGCTTGCCGTGGTGAATTTCCATGGTGCGGGCGTCAATCACCGGCTCCAGCGCATCAAACGCATTAGGCAGGGCGGGCAGTTCAAACAGTTTGGTCATCTCACACGATCCTTTCCCTCAAGGGCATTTACGAGCCCACCAAATG
>JARKOK010000261.1 GCA_029975765.1 Aggregatilineales bacterium | reverse complement strand
ATCGAAGACGAACTGGAAAAGGAGATCGCCAGTGTCGGACTTCCACTATGAGGAAGAAGATTTTCAGGGCAAATTCGACCGGGGGACGTTCGTCCGCATTCTGGAACAGGCGAAACCGCACTGGCGCGCAGTGGCCGGTTTTGTCGTGGCGGTGGCGTTTGTCTCGTTCCTGGACGCCTTCTTCACCTACCTGAACAAACTCATCATTGATGAGGGCATCCTCGCGGGCAACCGCGACCGGCTGGTGGAGCTGGTGGTTATCTACGGCGGCATGATCCTGCTGCAGGCCATCGCGGTATTCGGCTTCATCTACCTGTGCGGCATCCTCGGCCAGCGGGTGATGTACGATCTGCGTAAGAAGGTGTTCGACCACCTGCAATCGCTGTCGTTCAGCTATTTCGACCGCACGCCGGTCGGCTGGATTATGTCCCGCGTTACATCGGATACCGACCGGATGGCCGAACTGCTGACGTGGAATATGCTGGACATCACGTGGTCGGTGACGAATATCACCATCGCGCTGATCTTCATGGCAACGATTCACTGGCAGCTCACGCTGATCGTGCTGGCGCTAATTCCGATACTGATGATCGTGGCGATCTGGTTCAAAACCAAAATTCTGGTGGAGTTCCGCCAGGTTCGCAAGCTGAACTCCAAGATCACCGGCACCTACAACGAGAACATCACTGGCGTGCGGGTAGTCAAAGCTCTCAACCGCGAGGCCGCCAACCTGAAAGAGTTCGACGGCCTGACCAGCAGCATGTATCGCTCGGCGTACCGCGCGGCATGGCTGTCGGCGCTGTTCCTGCCGGCGGTGCAGTTGCTCACGGCCTTTGCGGTCGGGGCAGTGGTCTGGTTCGGCGGCCTGCAAATCGAAGCGGGCGGCCTGAGCATCGGCAGCATTCAGGCGTTTATCGCTTACATCACCTTCATGATGTGGCCGGTGCAGGAAATGGCGCGCGTGTATGCCGAAATGCAGCAGGCCGTCGCGTCGGCGGAACGTTTCTTCTCGCTGCTGGACTCCCAGCCGGATGTGACGGATAAGCCGGGCGCGGTCGAAGTGCCATCCATGCACGGGGACATCGAGTTCGAGAACGTGACGTTCTACTACCAGCCGGAAAAGCCGGTGCTGACGAACTTCAACCTGACGGTGAAAGCTGGCGAAACCATCGCGCTGGTCGGGCCGACGGGCGGCGGCAAGAGCACGATTGTCAACCTTATCAGCCGCTTCTACGAGCCGAAAGAAGGCGTCATTCGCATCAACGGGCGCGACTATACCGACTACAGCCTGCACGCGATTCACTCGCGGCTGGGTGTGGTGCTGCAAACACCGCATCTGTTCAGCGGCACGATCCGCGAAAACATCCGTTACGGGCGGCTGGACGCGACCGATGCCGAGATCGAAGAAGCAGCCAAGCTGGCGGGCGCGCATGAGTTCATCCTGGGACTGGAGAAGGGTTACGACGAAGCGGTGGGTGAAGGCGGCGTGCTGCTGTCCGTCGGGCAGAAGCAGTTAGTCAGCCTGGCGCGGGCGATTCTGGCGCAGCCGGACATCTTCATCATGGACGAGGCCACATCATCGGTAGATACGCTGACCGAGGCGCTCATCCAGCAGGGCATGGAAAACGTGATGAAGACCAGCACCAGCTTTGTCATCGCGCACCGGCTGTCCACCATTCGCCGCGCCGACCGCATCCTGGTGATCGAGAACGGCGGCGTGAGCGAGATGGGCAGCCATGCCGAACTGATGCAGCGCAAGGGGCACTACTACAACCTGTACACAACGCAGTTCCGGCACGATCTGGAAACAAAGTATGACCCCTTCGCCAACGGCCACAGCGCCAATGGCACAGACGGCGGCGAACTGAGCACCAACGGCCACAGCGCCAACGGCGCGAAGAAAACCGCCGAACAGGTGGCGTAAACGGTAGGGACACGGCGCTGCCGTGTCCGTCCTCCCGAAATTACGAATCGTAGGGGCGAGCCTGTGTGCTCGCCCCTCTGCTTTTACAACCGCATTTCCTGCTCACCCCCGCAGCGCGGCGGCGACCTCGTACAGCGAGGTGTACTCGTGTTTATCGCCGTTGATCGTCACCAGCCAGCGATCATTGAGAACTTCGATTCGCAACGCCGACTCCGTGCCGTTCCGCACCGGGCAGAAACCTTCGCGCTCCAGGGCGCGCACTGTCCACAGCGCGGCCAGCCCATCGCCCACCACATCCACCACGCCGGACGGCTGCGCCGCTGCCCGGAACGCGCCGGTATATGTATCGAAGGTTACCCCTTCGCTGCGGAAA
>JARKOK010000246.1 GCA_029975765.1 Aggregatilineales bacterium | reverse complement strand
CAGCAGCAGGACGTGCGTGCGGCGCAGTGTAACCGGTTCGTGCTGTGCCAGCCACAGCAGATTCGGGCCAAAGAAGCCAGCGGCGGGCAGTCCTGGCGCGTGGCGTGCCATGTCCCCCGGATTCAGCCGGCGGCGCAGCTCGTCCACCTGCGGTTTGCTGCGGGTGTCGGCCCAGGTGATGGCCGGGCGCACCGGACGCAGATCATCGCCCAGAAACGCGCCGCTGTGCATATGACCATCCACGCCGATGCCGCGCACTGCCGCCGGGGCTATGCCTGCGTGCTGCACGACCTCGCGGACGGTCGCTGCGGCGGCCATCCACCAGTCGTCCGGGTTCTGTTCGGCGTAACCGGGTTTGGGCTGCAAAAGGGGATACTCGCGGCTGGCGCTGGCGAGGGTACGCCCACTGTCTGCCTCGAAAACGATGGTTTTTACACTGCCAGTGCCGAGATCAATGCCGAGTAAGTAGGCCATAAAGGTTTTATCTTAAGCAAGCCTGAGAGCGCCGACTGGCATGAGGGTAGCACGACCGGGCAGATGTCGCAAGCAAGCGGTAAATGATCCGAGGAGCAATGTCATGGGGCTTTTGTGAAACCCGTCACAAATAAATCGCGTATACTTAGAGACAACCGAACCGGTCAGATTGATGGATTATCAGGGCGTGAGGTGCGGCAGCCCGGTGCTGGTTGTCGGGTGGAACGCCTCGATGGAGCAGGATTCTATGCAAGAAGTAACCATCCTGTCAGGGCAGGTATGTCACGCGCTGGCTGACCCCACCCGCCTGATGATTCTGTACGCTATTGCCGGCGAATCGAAGCGGGTGGGTGATATCGCTGATGAACTGTGTATTCCGCAGACGACGGTTTCGCGCCATCTGAAAGTGCTGCGCGACCGCTATCTGGTTGCTCTGGAGCGGCAGGGACAGGAAGTGCATTATTCGCTGGCCGACGCGCGGCTGATGGAGGCGCTGGAACTGCTGCGCGCCATGCTGCGCGACCGTATTCTGGCACAGTCGCAGGCCGTACAGGGCGATACCGGGTATATGAGCGCGGATTGACCGGCGGTTAGGACGGCTGCCGATAAGCAGCCACGCTGTCTTGAACCCAGGCCAGCCACGCTTCCAGGCCGTCACCGGTGCGGCAGGATACCGGGAAAGTGGTGACGCCGGGGTTGAGAATTTCCACACCGCGTTTGAAGAAATCCATATCAAACGTCACATAGGGCAGCAGATCAATTTTGTTCACGACCAGAATATCCACGCCATTGTACATACCGGGGTATTTGTACGGCTTATCCGCGCCTTCCGGCACCGAAGCGACCAGCACATTGAGATGCGTGCCCAGTTTCCAGCCCGCCGGACAAACCAGGTTGCCCACATTTTCAACAATCAGCAGGTCGAGATCGTTCAGGGGAAGCTGCGCCAGCGCGTCGCGCACCATTGGCGCTTCCAGGTGGCAGTTGCCGCCGGTGTTGATCTGCACCGAAACCGCGCCGGCAGCCTCAGCCCGCTCGGCGTCAATGCTGGTGGCGAGGTCGCCTTCGATCACCCCGACGCGCAGTTGACCGGCCAGCCGCTGCACCGTTTGTTCGATCAGTGAAGTTTTGCCCGCGCCGGGTGAGGCCATCACATTCAGCGCGAATACTCCCGCGTCGTCCAGCCGGCGGCGGTTTTCTTCTGCCAACTGGTCGTTGGCGCTCAGAATATTTTCAACGACGGCAATCCGTTTGCTGGTCATGTCAGAATTTCTTCCGTTTCCACTTCAATCGCTTCGATATAAAATTCTTCGCCAGCCTCGACCGTTACGGCCTCGCTGCCGCAGGCCGGACAGGTAAAACTGCTGTTCAGCGGGGCGCTGCTGCCGCAGGTCTGGCAGCGCATGACTGCCGGTTCGCGCCGGAAGTGCAGCCGCGCCTTTTCCGCCGGCGTGCCCTGGCTGATGAAATCCCAGAAGAACTGCACCGACTCATCCACGAAGGAGGATAACTGACCGATAACCAGGTAGATGTCGGTCACACGCCGCCCTTCGGCATGGTTCAGTGTGATGTCCAGAACATTCTGGGTAATGGCGAGTTCGTGCATCGTGTTTCACCCTTACTGATAAACTGATTGTACTGGCAAGGCGAAACGACAGGCAACGGGGGATGTCACGGACTTGACCTAACATTTGCCATATCGGAGATTTCCTGAATAACACGCTCGACCAGCACCGGCAAACTGGCAGCTGCCGCCGGAGACAGACCGGTGTTGATGGCAAAACTGCTGCCTTCGATGCCAAAGATGACAAAACGCGGCGGCAGCTGTCCCAGCGCGCGCGCCAGTTCGACGGCTGCGCCCACGCCCAGCAGGTGGCTGGACGCGCCAAACCAATCGGCGGGGATGCTGTCCTGATGCGCGTCCAGACGGTAAATCGTTCCGGGCGTGCCGCAGGCCGCTGCGGCGTCTATCAGTATCACCGCCGCCGCCCCGTCCCACACTTCCATGAGACTCGCCCCGTCACCGCTGTGTTCGATAATCGTGACACCGGACAGCTTTTTTGCCAGCAGCGCGCGCGCCGCCAGCCGGCCAATGGCATCGTCGCCGCGCCACTCGTTGCCGACGCCGATGACCAGAAGGGGAGAAGCGGTAGTTGAGGGTGTCATTATGGTGTGGGTGTATGGACACGCAGCCGCGTGTCCATACGGGTTCCCCGATCGTTATTCCCGTTCGATGTCCAGCTTAATGAAGTGAACCGAGCAGGAGATACACGGATCGTAGTTGCGGATGGCCTGTTCGCACTGCCAGGTCAGGCGGTCGTCGGGCAGGTCAACCGCTTTCTCGACAAAGTTCCACAGGTCGCTCTCAATCGTTTTCTGATTTTGTGACGTGGGCGGCACAATCTTCGCGTCAACGATCAGGCCGTCCTTATCGAGCGTGTAACGGTGATACAGGATGCCGCGCGGCGCTTCGCTACAGCCCCAGCCCACGCCGGGGCCGGGCTGTACCTCGACGTAAGGTTTATCCGGCATTTCGTAGGCGGCAATGATCCGCAGGGCTTCTTCGACCGCGTACAGGGTTTCCAGGCTGCGAATGACGATGCTCTTAAATGGATTCAGCACCGGCGGCTCGAAGCCGACTTCACGCGCCAGCGCCTGGATGTCGGGGTCAAGCTGGTCGAAGTTCAGGTTGTAACGCGCCATCGGGCCAACGAAATACGCGCCGCGCGTTTTGATGACGGAGTGCAGCGCCGTCGTATGCTGGACGTGTTCTTCGGCAAAATTGGCTTCGTAGTCGGCGATGTCAATGTCCAGCCCACGATTGGAAACCAGCCGCCCCTCATTGAAGGGATATTCGTCCGGGTGGCGCAGGGCAACGAATTCATACTCCTGCTCGAAATCGGGGAAAGGCAGCCCCGCCGTGAAGCGCACCATTTCCTGGGCCAGACCGCGCGCAACTTCCAGTCTGGCGGCCAGATCAAGCAGCTGGCGTTTGGCGGGGACTTTGTAGAAGCCGCCCACACGCACGTTGATCGGGTGGATTTCGCGCCCGCCGACCAGATTCACAATATCGTTGCCGATCTTTTTCAGCTCCAGGGCTTTTTTGACAACTTCCGGGTACACCTTCGCCAGTTGAATCGCGTCAGGATAACCCAGGAAGTCAGGGGTGTGGAGCATATAAACGTGCAGCACATGGCTTTCAATCCACTCGCCGCAGTACAGCAGCCGCCGCAGCGCCCGCAGTTGGCCGCCGACGGTCACGCCCAGAGCGCGTTCCATCGCGTGGACGGAACTCATCTGATAGGCGACCGGACAGATGCCGCAGATGCGGGCGGTAATGTCCGGCGCTTCCGTGAAACGGCGCCCGCGCAGGAAACCCTCGAAGAAGCGCGGCGGCTCGAAGATTTTCAGCTTCACATCGGTCACGCGGTCGTTCTTGATTCGGATGTGCAGGCCGCCTTCGCCTTCGACGCGGGCGAGCATGTCAACCTTGACGGTGCGGGTGTTCATAGACTTCGCTCTCCTTTCGGAACGCATCGGCGTAGGCGTTGAAGGTGCGGAAAGCGCGCACGATGTCCGGCGCGCTGATGCCAAGCTGCTGCCACCACGCGCTGAGAGCGGCGGTGTTGGGGGTTTCCATCGGGCCGAAGCAGCCGAAGCAGCCCCGGTCATAGGCCGGGCAGAGCGCGTTGCAGCCGGCATGGGTGACCGGCCCCATACACGGTGTGCCATGGGCGACCATCACGCAGGTTGTGCCGCGCTGCTTGCATTCGACACATACACTGTAGGACGGCGTATTAGGCTTGCGCCCATTCAGATAGGCGCTGAGGACTTCGACCAGTTGGTACTTGTTCACCGGGCAGCCGCGCAGCTGGAAGTCCACAAAGACGTGATCGGCAATCGGCGTGGACTTATCCAGCGTTTCGATAAAAGCCGGAGTAGCGTAGACCGCCTTGATATACTGGTCAACATCCTGAAAGTTGCGGAGCGCCTGGATGCCGCCCGCAGTCGCGCACGCGCCAATCGTGACCAGGAATTTCGACTGTTTGCGTATCTGATGAATACGTTCGGCGTCGTGTGGGGTGGTAATCGAACCTTCCACCAGCGACACATCGTATGGGCCGCGTGTCACGGCGCGGGTCGCTTCCGGGAAATAGGCGATTTCGATCTCTCCGGCTACCGCCAGCAGTTCATCTTCACAGTCGAGAATGCTGAGCTGGCAGCCATCGCAGGAGGCAAATTTCCAGACGGCGAGTTTGGGTTTATGATCGCGCTGCATGGTTACACCTCCCACATGGACAGCCAGCTTTGAATCTGGCTGTAGGAATAGACCGGGCCGTTTTTACAGACGAAGGTTGGCCCGAACTGGCAGTGACCGCAGAACCCGACGGCGCATTTCATATTGCGTTCCATCGTCAGATAAATGTTGTCCGGGTTGACACCGCGTTTTTGCAGTTCGATAGCGGTGAAGCGCATCATCACTTCCGGGCCGCACACCATCGCAATCGTGTTAAGCGGGTCAAACGGCGCTTTGGGGATGAGTTTGGTGACCACGCCGACATTGCCATGCCACCGGCTGTTGGCATAGTCCACCGTGACGAAGATTTCCAGGTCGAAACGGGCGCGCCACTTCTCCAGTTCCTTGCGGAACAGGATGTCCTCCGGGCTGCGGCAGCCGTACAGCAGCACGATCTTGCCGTACTTCTCGCGCTGGGAGAGGATGTGGTACAGCGATGGGCGCAGCGGCGCCAGGCCGATGCCGCCGGCGACGATCACGATGTCCGCGCCTTTGGCTTCCTTCACCGGCCACGCGCTGCCAAACGGCCCGCGCACGCCGATCACGTCACCGGGTTTAAGTTCACGCATGGCGCGTGTGACCGTGCCGACAACGCGGGTGGTATGCACCAGCGTTTCCGGGTGCAGGGGGTCGCCGCTGATCGAAATCGGGATTTCGCCCACGCCGAAGACGTAGAGCATATTGAACTGCCCCGGCGCGAAGGGGAAGGTCTGGTAGCCTTCCAGCGAAACCAGTTCAACCGTGAACGTGTCGTAGGATTCCTTCAACACGCGGTGAATACGAAACAGACTCGGCAGCATCGGGTCTGTCATGATCTGAGGTTGGGTAAGCAGTTGTTCAACCATAAATATTTAACACCTGTAGTCGGGTCGCCTGTAGGCGATCTACCATGATGACGGCGAAACGTTTCATCAGTTCGTAGCCGAGGGCAGTGTCCATATCGCATTTGCCGCGCAGGCACTTGCCGTCCATTGCTACCCCCCGCGTCAGGCTCATCGCCCGCGCGCTGTAGTGCCATTTGTAGGGCGGGAACAACCACGACCAACCGAGAATATCATCTTCGTGCAGGGTGTCCACCACGATCTGCCCGCGCCGGGGATCGTGAACTTCCAGAGCGACCTGCCCGTGACGAATGAGATAGAAGGTGTCGGCATCGCCACCTTCCTTAAAAATATATTCGCCGGGGTCGAAACGTGCATTGCTGCCACACCCGGCCAGAATTTCAATGTATTCAGGTTTGAGATCTTTGAAAAACCGGGTTTCTTTCAAAATTTCGGCAAAGGTTTGCATAATTCACCTCATTTCGCTGCGCTGCTGCCTTCGCGGATTGCCTGCGCTTCTTTGGTGATGTCAATCCCGACCGGACACCAGGTGATGCACCGGCCACAGCCGACACATCCAGACGAGCCAAACTGGTCAATCCAGGTTGCCAGCTTGTGCGTAAGCCACTGGCGGTAACGCGACTTGGCCGAATACCGGATGCTGCCACCGTGAATGTAGGAAAAGTCCATCGTGAAGCAGGAATCCCATTTGCGGGTGCGGCTGGCTGTCGAGCCGGTTAGATCGGTCACATCTTCGACGGTCGTGCAGAAGCAGGTCGGGCAGACCTGCGTGCAGTTGCCACAGGCCAGGCATCGCTGGGCGACCTCATCCCAGCGCGGACTTTCATAACTGCGATACAGCAGTTCTTTCAGGCCGTTGGTGTCCAGGGTGCGGCCCATCGTGGCAACAACCTTCGACAGAATGGCGTCGGCGGCTTCGATTTCGCCTTCACCGGCGGCGTGATGGGGGAGGGCGCTCATCACGTCCGCGCCGCGTTCCGAGCCGATTTCGACGAGATAGTAGTGAAGTTCGTCGTCCACGACTTCGGTTAACGCCAGATCATACCCGGCGGCGGCTTTCGGCCCACTATTCATCGAAGCACAGAAACAGGTTCCGCCAGCCTGGCCGCAGTTGACCGCCACGATGAAGATATTGTCCCGGCGGGCTTTGTAATGCGGGTCTACGAATTCGCTGTGCAGGAACACCTTGTCCTGAATGCTGATCGCCTGAAGTTCGCAGGCGCGCACGCCGATAAACGCCAGACGTGGGGGTATATCTTCGGGGATGACCTGGAAGGTGCCGTTGGTACGCTGCGCCTGCCATAACTGGAGTACCGGCGGATGCAGATACCGTTTCCAGGATTGTGGGCTGGCGGTGTAACCGAACAGAGCCGCGCTGCCGCTGTCTTCCAGGCGATACATTCCACCGGTCTGGGTGTCTGTCATGCCAGCAGGGAAGTCATTTACGGACGATATTTCGTCGTAAACGACAGCGCCATCACGCGCCACCGGGCCAATAAGCTGGTACCCCTGGCTGCTTAGGACATCGAGGAACTGCTGTAAGTACTGGTGCTCCAGAACGAGCGGGGGCGAGTCACGAAAAAAGGACTGTAAGGCCATAATGTATATTCCTCCTACCGTTGATTGTATGCCGTCTGCCGGGTGACAAACATCTGCTAAAATACAGGTGAAATTGTGAAATATGTCACAAATAATGATAAACATCATCAGTCAAGATGCTGTTTTTCACTGTCAGCATCCGCTATTAAGGGCTACAGTCATTCTATAAAAAGGGGTGATTTGTTGAATATGTTGACATTCGTTTTAGTAATCGTCGCAGCTTTCTGCGCGGTGCAGGCTATTCGTGCGTCCCGCCTGCTGATCGCTGCCATCTGGTTGGCCGGGGTGAGCGCGCTGGTGGCTCTCCTCCTCTACCTTTTCGGCGCGCGTGAAGTCGCCGTAATCGAACTCAGCGTGGGCGCGGGGCTGGTGACCGTGCTGTTTGTATTTGCAATCAGCATGGCCGGAGAAGACCTCACGGTGCTGCCGTCCATCATGCCGCGCTGGCTGGCGCTGGCGCTGGTATCGGTCGCGCTGGTGCTGCTGGCGCTGCTGGCGCTGCCATTGAGCGAACAACCCGCAGCCGCCGAAGGGACATTCGGCACGATGCTGTGGCAGGATCGTGGCGCGGACGTGCTGGTACAGATCGTGCTGATCTTCGCCGGCGTGCTGGGTGTGCTGGGTATACTGGCTGACGAGAAACAGGCCGCCGCCGAACCTGTCGAAAACGAAACACCGGCAGAATTAGCCGCCGCGCTGGAACCGGAAAAGGAGCTGGCATGACCCCGTTGAACCTTGTGATTGCCGGGGCGCTGGTGCTGCTCGGCATAGGATTGTACGGGCTGCTCGTTTTACGCAACCTCATCAAGCTGGTGATCGCCCTGCAAATCCTGGTGAAAGGCGCGATTCTGGCGCTGGTTGCCGCCGGGAGCCTGAGCGGTCAGACGAATCTGGGGCAAAGCCTGGCGGTCACGCTCATCGTGGCGGATACAGTGGTTGCCGTCGTGGGACTGGCCCTGGCCGTGCAGGTGCGGCGGCGGTTCGGGACGCTGGATGTAAAAGAACTGTCCACGCTGCGCGGCTGATCGGTTTATTTGAAAAGAAGTTGTGTGCGGATATGCGGCTGCGTATCCGTATTACCAGGATTTTTGAAAAAGAGGGAGCCGGATGTTTAATCTCGTTCCGCTGGTCATTTTCTTTCCCGTCGCCGGGCTGCTGCTCAATCTGTTGCTGGGCAGGCGTCTGCGCGAACCTCAGGCCGGTATCATCGCCACAGCGGCGGCGGGACTGGCGTTTGTCGTCGCTGTCCTGCTGCTGATCGCCTTAAGCGCCGAGCCGGAAGGCGCAACCGTGACGCTGGGCGAATGGCTGCGCGTTGGCGGGCTGCGCGTGGCATGGGCGTTCCGCGTGGATACGCTCTCGGTTACGATGATGCTGGTTGTTACCGGCGTCGGCACGCTGATCCACCTGTATTCCATCGGCTATATGCAGGGGGACGCGCGGTTTGCGCGTTTTTTTGTCTACCTCAACCTGTTCCTGGCGGCTATGCTGCTGCTGGTGACGGCAGACAACTTTTTGCTGCTGTTTGTCGGCTGGGAAGGGGTAGGGCTGTGTTCATTCCTGCTGATTGGCTTCTGGTTCGATAAGGCTAATGGTGAAGGCTGGCGTAACAGCAGTGCCGCCCGTAAAGCCATGATCGCCAACCGCATCGGCGATGCGGGGCTGCTGCTGGCGATGTTCGCTATGTTCTGGGCGTTGGGGTCGCTGGACTTTGACTCCGTCTTCGGCGCGGCAGAAGCGACGTTAGTCGTGGGGGCGCCGCTGGCAACTCTGATCACGCTGCTGCTGCTGCTGGGTGTGACCGGCAAAAGCGCGCAGATTCCGCTGTTTGTGTGGCTGCCGGACGCGATGGCCGGCCCTACGCCAGCATCGGCGCTGATCCACGCGGCGACGATGGTGACGGCGGGCGTGTACCTGGTCGCGCGGGCTGCGCCGCTGTTCGCGCTCGCGCCGTTCTCGCAGGATGCGGTGACGGTCATCGGCGCGGCTACGGCGCTGCTGGCGGCCAGTATCGCGGTCGGGCAGTTCGACATCAAACGTGTGCTGGCGTATTCGACCATCAGCCAACTGGGGTTTATGGTGGCGGCGGTCGGTCTGGGCGCGTATACGGCGGGCATGTTCCATCTGATTACCCACGCCTTCTTTAAGGCGCTGCTGTTCATGGCCGCCGGGTCGGTCATTCACGGGGTGGCGCACGGCGCACATGGCAGGACGCTGGACGCGCAGGACATGCGAAACATGGGCGGCCTGCGCTCGAAGATGAAGGTAACGTTCTGGACGTATCTGGCCGGGGCGCTGGCGCTGGCCGGGTTCCCGCCACTGGCCGGGTTTTTCTCTAAGGACGAAATATTAACCGCCGCGTTTGAACACCGTCCGGTGATTTACGGGGTGCTGTCGCTCGCGGCGTTTTTGACCGCCTTTTACATCGCGCGGCAGGCGCTGCTGGTGTTCTTTGGGCGTGGACGCACGGACGCCGCTAAACACGCTCAGGAGAGTAGGTGGACGATGCTGCTGCCGCTGATCGCGCTGGCAGTGCTGGCCGTGATTGGCGGGGCGCTGAATCTGCCGGGGACACATACCCTGGGCGCCTGGCTGGAACACACTACACATGAAGCGGAAGCCGCGCCGTTTAATGCGACGGTTGCCGGGATTTCGGTCGCGCTGACGCTGCTGGGCTTTGGCGCGGCGTACTGGTTATACGGACGGCAGCCGGGAGAAGAGCCGCTGCGTGGCCGGCTGTTCGACGCCCTTAATCATAAATGGTGGGTGGATGAACTCTATGACCGGGTGATCGTGCGGCCCTACAACACGCTGGCGCGGCTGATCACCGGCTTCGACCGTGACGCGGTGGACGGCGCGGGCCGGGGGCTGGCGCGGGCAACCGGGCGGCTGGCCGAAACGGTGCGGCTGACACAAACCGGGCAGTTGAACCTGAATATTGCCGGCATTGTGGCGGCGGTCGCCATTCTGCTGATTATCGTCGCACTGGGGAGGGGCGCATGAATACCGCCGTACCTGTCAGTCTGATCGTCCTTCCTCTGATTTCTTCACCGCTGACGTACCTTGTCGGGCGGTTTATTCCCCGCTGGACAGCCGTCGCACGGCTGCTGGCGCTCCTGGCGCTGCTGGGGGCGTGGGGCATCTTCGCGCTGGTGCTGCGGGATGCCAGCCTGCCATCGGTGTTTCAGGTAGAAGGGGTGGCCTTTCAGGTAGATGGCCTGAGCCTGCTGTTCGCGGCGCTGGCGCTGGCGCTGGGGACGCTGGCCGTGATCTTCAGCGGGCCGTTCATGGCCGGGAAAGCCGGCGAAGAAAAATATTACGCGCTGCTGCTGGCGCTGACTGGCTCAATGATCGGCCTGGCCTGCGCCGCCGACCTGTTTAACCTGTGGGTGTGGTTCGAAGCGATGGTGATCGCCTCATACCTGCTGGTGGCGTTCTACCGCGAAAAAACCGCGACTTTGGAAGCCGCCGTCAAATATCTGGTGCAGAGCGCGGTTGGCTCGGTGTTGGTGGTGCTGGGTATCGCGCTGGTGCTGGCGCAAACCGGCACGCTCGATCTGGACGGCATTCGCGCGGCAGGGTCATCCCCGCTGCTGCTGGTCGCCGGGATGCTGTTTCTGCTGGGCTTTGGTGTGAAAATCGCTATCGTGCCGCTGCATACCTGGCTGCCGGATGCTTATTCCGAGTCGCCCAGCGCGATCAGCGCGGTGCTGTCCGGCGTGGTGACGAAAGCCGGTCTGATCGCGCTGCTGCGGGCGCTGGCGGCGCTGGCGGGGTTCGCGCTGTCGTGGGGCGCGGCGCTGATGCTGTTCGGCGCGCTGAATATCGTGATAGGTAACCTGCTGGCGCTGCGACAGCGCAGCGTCAAACGCCTGCTGGCTTATTCCAGCATGAGCCAGATCGGATATGTGCTGCTCGGTCTGGGTATTGGCATCTATGTGGGCGAGACATCCGGCCTTCAGGGTGGTTTGTTCCATCTGCTGAATCACGGCCTGATGAAAGGGCTGGCGTTTTTCTGCGCTGGAGCAGTGCTGTACGCCATCGGACGCATGAATGGCAACGAACATTCACTGACGGTAGATGACCTGGGCGGGCTGGCGCGACGTTATCCGCTGCTGGCGCTGGCCTTTACGCTGGCGCTGCTCAGTCTGGGCGGGGTGCCGCCGCTGGCCGGGTTTATGTCGAAGTGGCAAATTCTGGTGGCCGGGTTAGGCACGGGCACCGGCTGGATTGACCTGCTGGTGATCTTCGCCGCGCTGAACAGTGTCCTGTCTCTGGGCTATTACCTGCCGGTCATCAACGCGCTGTTTCGGGATGAAGTATCGCTGCCGGTGCTGCACGGGCGGGCGCTGCCGCTGGCCGTGCTGGCGCCCGTCGCTGTCCTGGCCGCCGCGCTGCTGCTGGTGGGCCTGTGGCCGGATGCGCTGACCTGGCTGACGCAGCCGGCGGCTGCCGGTTTGCTGGCCGCGTTTGGGGGATAGGGGGTACGCATGGAAATCTTACTCGCGCCGCCGCTGGCTTTTATCGTTTACCTGGTGCTGGTCGGTGTGCTCTCGCTGTTTGGGAAAAGGATTGCACCAAATATTCCCGATTCGCCGCTGAAACGCAGCACCTATGCCAGCGGTGAGGAAGCCGCGCAGAATCTGTCCGCGCCGGGGTATAAGCCATTTTTCCGCGTGGCGCTGTTCTTCGCGGTGCTGCATCTGGGAGTGCTGGTGCTGGGCAGTGGGAATCTATCCTCGATTGAAGCCGTGTATCTGGCGGGATTGGGTGTGGCGCTGCTGGCATTGATTCTGGGCTGACAGGTGGTAGGGCGCAGGCCGCGCCCCTACTGGTAAAAGATAAGCAGAAACAGGGTAAAGCATAATGGACTTCGGCAAGACGTGGAATGAAGTAATAGACCGGGTGAAAACCTGGGCGCGGCTGAATTCGCCCTGGGTGATTCACTTCAACAGCGGCTCGTGCAATGGCTGCGATATTGAAATCCTGGCGACGCTTACACCGCGTTATGACGTGGAACGATTCGGCGTCAAACTCCAGGGCAGCCCGCGCCACGCCGACGTGCTGATCTGTACCGGGCCGGTGACACGGCAGGCGCGCGAACGCCTGGAGCGGGTCTACGAACAGATGCCCGAACCCAAATTCGTGATCGCGGTGGGTTCGTGTGCAATCTCCGGCGGGGCCTTCCAGGGGTGTTACAACGTCATCGGCCATGTGGACGAGGTTATCCCGGTGGATGTCTATGTGCCTGGCTGCCCGCCGCGCCCGGAAGCGATTATTGACGGAGTGGTGAAGCTGCTTGGTAAGCTGCAACCAGCGCAGGAGGAACGGGCATGACAGCAGTTGAAGCGAGATTGCAGGCGGCCCAGCAGCTATTGTCAGCCTGGGCTGGCGAGTGGCAAACGCCCGAACCCAACCGCCTGGATGTGCCGGTCAGCGCGGATAATCTGCTGCTGGCGGTCGCGGCGCTGGACTCATCAAACTGGGGGTATCTGGCCGCGATTACAGGTCTTGACCTGGGGGTGGATGCCGGGCAGATGGAAGTGCTGTACCACTTCTGTTCGGGCGCAGCCGTCGTTACCCTGCGTGTAGCAGCGCCGCGCGAAGCGGCATCGGTACCCAGTGTATGCGGTGTGATTCCTTCTGCCAGCGTGTTTGAGCGCGAACTGGTGGAAATGTTTGGCCTGACGGTGGTGGATACACCGGATGCTACTCACCTGTTTCTGCCGGATGACTGGCCGGAAAATGTTTATCCACTGCGGAAGGATGCGGTGCTTGAAACTTCGTCGAAGGAGCAAGAGTCATGAGCGCGACCCTCGAAAACAGCAAGCGGTTTACCGTGCCGATAGGCCCGCAGCATCCGGCGCTTAAAGAGCCGGGGCATTTTGAATTCGCGGTGGATGGCGAAATTGTCACGGGGGCGACGGTGCGCCTGGGTTACGCGCACCGGGGCATCGAGAAAGCGACCGAAGGCCGCAACTGGACGCAAAATCTGTATCTGCTGGAACGTATCTGCGGCATCTGCTCCCACGTCCATGCGATGACGTACTGCCTGGGTGTGGAAAAGCTGGCCGGGGTGGAAGTGCCGCCGCGCGCGCAGGCCATTCGTGTGCTGGTGGCTGAACTGGAACGTGTCCACAGCCATCTGTTGTGGTTGGGTGTGGCGGCACATGAGGCGGGTTTTGACACGCTGTTCATGTATTCGTGGCGTGACCGCGAAACAGTGATGGACTTACTGGAAAGTTTCACCGGCAACCGCGTGAATTATTCGGCCAACCTGCTCGGTGGGGTGAAGTGTGATGTCACGCCGGAACTTGCCAGCGCCATTCTGAAAGGCACGGATTTTCTGGAAGAACGCTCACGCCATTATCTGACCGTTGTGACAACCGACGAGGTGTTTTTGCAGCGCACGCGCGGCGTGGGCACGATGAGCAAGGAACAGGCTGAACATCTGGGGGTGGTCGGGCCAACGGCGCGCGCCTCTGGCGTGGCGCGTGATATTCGCATTGAAGCGCCGTATGCCGCTTATACGGATTTTCCCGCGCGGATCGTGCTGGAAACAGCGGGCGATCTGGAGGCGCGGTTTGTGGTGCGCATCAAGGAACTGTTTGAAAGCTACCGGCTGATTCGTGAAGTGCTGGACAAACTGCCGACCAGTGAACTGCAAACGCGAATGCCGCGCAAGATCAAAGCAGGTGAAACGATCAGCCGGGTGGAAGCGCCGCGCGGTGAGGCGTTTTACTTCATCAAGAGCAATGGCAGCGATAACCCGGAACGGATTAAAGTACGAACACCCACCCTGTGTAATATGGGGTCGGTCGTGGCGACGGCAGTGGGACACCAGTTAGCGGACATGCCCATGATTCTGGCCGGGATTGATCCGTGTTTCTCCTGCAACGACCGGACGATTACCGTTCGGGATGCTGGCGGGGCGCTGGTGACCTGGGAAGCCCTGCGGCAGCGCGGTCTGGCGCTTCATAGGAGCAAATAAGATGGATCTGGTGCAAGCCCTGTTTATGCTGTTGATTTTCCCCGGCGGTCTGTTTGTACTGGCGAACGGCATGGTGTACGAATGGGCTGACCGGAAGCTGGTCGCACGGTTGCAGAATCGCGTTGGGCCGCGCTGGTTTCAACCGCTGGCTGACCTGCTGAAACTGCTGGCAAAAGAAGAAGTTGTGCCTGACAGCGTTGAGGCGCGTCTGTTTGTGGGGCTGCCAATCGTGGCGCTGGCGGGTGTGCTGACCGGCGCGTTATATCTGCCCATCGCCGGGTTGCAGCCGGCTTACAGTTTCCCCGGTGATCTGATCGTCGCGGTGTATCTGTTCAGTATGCTGACGCTGTGCACCGGCATCGCCGGCGCGAACACGAATAACCGTTTTTCGCTGGTGGGAGCAACACGCACGCTGACGCAGTTATTCTCCTACGAAGCGCCCTTTTTGCTGGCGATGCTGGGGCCGGCGGTCGTCGCCGGAAGCTGGCAGATCAGCGATATTATGGCCTATTCCAGCACACATCCGATTATCCTGCTCCAGCCGGTTGGCTTTGTGATCGCGCTGATCGGGCTGATGGGCAAACTGGAAATGCGCCCGTTCGACGCGCCGGAAGCGGAAACGGAGATTGTCGCCGGGGCGCTGACCGAATACAGCGGACGCGGGCTGGCGCTGTTTTATCTGGGGCGCTATGCCGAGCTGATCGCCGGGTTAACGCTGATGTCCGCTTTTTACCTGGGCGGCGTCCACAACCCGCTGGATTACATCGTCAAGACTCTGCTGCTGCTGCTGGCGCTGGTGGGTGTGCAAACGCTGATGACACGCCTGCGGATTGACCAGATTGTTGGCCTGTGGTGGCGCTATGGTACGCTGCTGGTGCTGGTTCAGTGGTTGGTCATGATACTGTTGAAGGGGACTCTGCTATGAAGAAGTTCGGTTCTATGCTGGTGGATACGCTGCGATCATTCTTTCAGAAGCCGGTAACACAGTTGTACCCGTTCGAGCATAATGGCACACCGGAACGGCTGCGCGGCAAACTTCACTGGCAACCCGAAAGCTGCACCGGCTGCTGCCTGTGTATGAAGGACTGCCCGTCCGACGCGATTGAAGTCATCACCATAGACAAACAGGCGAAAAAGTTCGTGATGCGCTATCACGCCGACCGCTGTACCTACTGCGCGCAGTGTGTAAAGAACTGCCGGTTTAACTGCATTAACCTGTCAAATGAGGAATGGGAACTGGCGGCGCAAAGCACCGAACCGTTCACGGTGTATTATGGAAACGAGGCCGATCTTGAACCCCTCCTGTCACGCCGTCTTGAGCCGGGGACTGGCGAAACTTAAGCGCCTCGCTGTTGTTGGCATCGGCAACGA
>JARKOK010000218.1 GCA_029975765.1 Aggregatilineales bacterium | reverse complement strand
TCCCCCGCGCCGGTCGTATCCACCACGTCTACGGCGATGCCCGGCACCTGGAACGGCGCCGCGCCGCGTTCCATCACCAGCGCCCCGTTTTCACCCATCGTCACGATCAGCGTTTTGACGCCGCGCGCCTGTAACCGCGCCGCCAGTTCTGGCGTCGGCGTCGGGTCGTCCGGCGCTAATCCTTGCAGGATGCGGAGTTCGGTTTCGTTCGGCGTCAGGTAATCCAGGTTGCGGAACACCTCATCGCCCAGCGCCGTCGCCGGGGCGGGGTTGAGCAGCGTCTTAACGCCGTGTTTGCGTCCCAGTTCCATCGCCCGCGCCGCCGCCGCTGCCGGGATTTCCAGCACCGACATCACAATCGCGCTGCGGGCAATCTGGTCTTCGGCGGTATCCACGAAGGCCGCGTCCATCAGCTTGTTGGCCGACATATCGAGGATGATGCCGTTCTGTCCGGCCTGGTTCAGGATGATGAAACCCACGCCGGTCGCCATCTCGCGCGTCTTTTTCAGATAGCGGGTGTTCACGCCGTCCGCCGCGTACAGATCGGTAGCGATCTCTCCCAGCTTATCATCGCCGATGATGCCCACGAAGTACGACTCCGCCCCCAGCCGCGACGTGGCGACCGCCTGATTCGACCCTTTGCCGCCCGGCCCCATATCGAAGTCCGAGCCAATCAGCGTTTCACCAAAAATCGGCATCCGGCTGGTACGAAGGGTCATACCTACCGCGAAACTACCGACGACCGTGATAACAGGTTTTGCCATAAAAAGTATCCTTGTGGAAGTTGCCAGTCACCAGTTTCCAGATAGAAGCGCTTCCGCTGATGTCTTTTGACTGTAGACTGAAGACTATAGACTAACGACTTTCTTTGCGCCTGTGCGTTAAGATTTTATAAATGGGTCGCCTGGCCCATCGCGCACGCCAGAATCGGTTCTTCTTCGGCTTCGTCGCGCGTGAAGTGACCGGTCACACGCCCCTGATGCATCACCAGAATCCGGTCGCACTGACCGATCAGTTCCGGCAGTTCCGACGACGCGATAATGACGCCCACACCCTGCCGCGCCAACTGCTGCAAAATCGTATAAATCTCGGCCTTCGCGCCCACGTCAATGCCGCGCGTGGGTTCATGTAAAATCAGCACCGACGGATTGGTCGCCAGCCCTTTGGCGAGAATCGCTTTCTGCTGGTTGCCGCCGCTCAGGGTCGCCATCTGCTGGTTCAGGCTGGCCGCGCGAATATCCAACTGCCGCGCGTACTTCTGCCCC
>JARKOK010000482.1 GCA_029975765.1 Aggregatilineales bacterium | reverse complement strand
CCGTCCGGGATGGCCGACGAGGCCGCGCTCGTCCGGGTATTCCAGATACATGCCGCCGTGTTCGTGCAGTTCAATCCAGACTTCCACCGGCAGCCCCAGCGCGCGGGCAATCGGCTGCGCCGTCTGCATGGCGCGCAGCATCGGGCTGGCGTACAGGTGCGTGATACCAAAACCGCGCGGCATCTCGTCGCGACTGGACTGCGGCAGTTCCGCCCAGGTTTCCAGATTTTCACCTTCCGCCAGGTAACGCGCTACCGCTGCCGCCTGCCGCTGGCCGAGGTCCGTCAGCGGCGGGTCTACTTCGCGGCGGGTTTCATAATTCGGGGTGTGGTCACCAATAACGTTGTTGGTAGATTGTCCGTGTCGGATGATGTACAGGTCCATTCTGGCGTTTCGCTTTCGTGTGATGCTTCAAAACGCCTGAAATTCTACCGGATGCGCGACAAATCGGCAGGGGCGAAGTGTTATTATGGCACGGGCAGCGTTTCGCCTTGGTACGCCAGAATAATCTGCTCACGCGGGACGCCGCCGTTGACCATCAGGGCTTCGACGAGGGGCTTGTCAAGTGTGCCATCTTCATCAACAACAATGTAATCGCCTACAATACGCGCCATGACTGCAATATAGGCCGGTCGTTCCTTTTTATCCTGCGGCACGATGACCACCGCGTAACGCTGCTGCGAGTCATCCAGTAAAGAAAATACTGCCGCGCCATGCGTTTGACCGGCGTACAGCTCCACTTCACGGCGCGTGATGTCAGCTAGATTGATCTTCTCACGAATTATTCCAGCCATCGAACAATAACCTCACGCCTCAAATCCACAACCATCATTTTAACATGATTCTGGGTGACAGCAGGCATTCCCATCCGTCGAAATATACCGGCATATGCTGTTGTTGGTATCACCAGATACAACGGTATGTTGACGCTCCTTTCTTCGAGTAATCCTTTATAGACCAAATATTGTCCAATAGCAGTGTATAGGTCGGATGTTTCAGCCGTCGGGTCTTGAAAACATTTTACTTCGGCTACCAGAATTGAACTGTCGTTTACCTGTCGCGCCTGAATATCAATATACAACCGGTGCTGCCGGTCAAGACGCAGCAAAAATGGCACAGGTGATACTATCCACCCTGCTTTTTCCAGCGCATGAACGATGTGCGGATGGCAGGCATCAAGGGCAGGCATACGCTACCGTTCATACGCATCATTCGTCAGCGGCCACATGGGTTTTACGTCCAGATCAAGCTCATTTCGCAGGCCGGCCTCGAAGCGGTAGAAACCAGCGGCAGCGATCATAGCGGCGTTGTCGGTACACAGGTGCAGCGGTGGGCAGCGCACCGGCAAACCGGCCTCGGCGCGCATCTTCTGACGCAGCGCCTGGTTGGCGCTCACGCCGCCGGCGATCAGGATTTCGGTTGCGCCGTAGGCTTTGGCGGCACGGGCGGTCTTGTCCACCAGCGCGCTCACCAGCGCATCCTGAAAGCTGGCGGCCACATCGTGAATCGAGATGTCGGTGCGTAATTTCGGCGTGCGGTCGGCGCGGCGCGCGCCAGCTTCCACACCCACCGGCGTCACGGTTGCTTCGCGCATGACGGCGGTTTTCAGGCCGGAAAAGCTGAAATCATAACTTTCGTCGCGTTTGGCGCGTGGGAACTTGTAGGCAATCGCGTTGCCCATCTGCGCCGCGCGTTCGATATTCGGCCCGCCGGGGAACGGCAGCCCCAGCAGCCGCCCGACTTTATCAAACGCCTCTCCCGCCGCGTCATCCAGCGTGCCGCCCAGCCGCCGGTAATCGCCATGACCTTCCATCAGCAGCAGTTCGGTATGGCCGCCGGAGACAATCAGCACCACCACCGGGAATTTGATTTCGCGGCTGGGTTCGGTCAGCCACAGTGAATAGACATGGCCTTCCAGATGGTTGATACCCAGCAGCGGTTTGCCGGTCGCCAGCGCCAGCCCTTTGGCGTAGTTCAGCCCCACCAGCAGCGACCCCACCAGCCCCGGCCCGCGGGTAACGGCAATCGCGTCCAGTTTATCGAACCCCAGGCCGGCGTCACGCACCGCCTGTTCGACCACCGCGCCAATCGCTTCGACATGCGCCCGCGAGGCCAGTTCCGGGAAAACCCCGCCGTATTTGGCATGTAGATCAAGCTGCGAGGCCACAATGTTGGAGACAATCGTCTTGCCGTCCAGCACAACCGAAGCCGCCGTTTCGTCGCACGACGTTTCAATACCGAGGATGTAAGTCATGGGGATGCTGCCTTTCTGTCTGTCGCCGCGCATTATAACACAAACAGCCTGTAGGGATTTTTACTATCTTCATAATCTTGCAAAAATCACCATAATCTTGCAAATCCTAAGGATTCTCCCCTGAAAGCTGGCTTACAATCTAAAGGAACCATAAGGATGACTGATGCACGGTACAATGGTCAACACCGGGGAGAACGTGGATAATCAGTATTATCGCCCGATGTTCGAGGGACACAGCGCGGTCAAATTATTGATTGACCCCGTAACCGGAGCTATCCAGGACGCGAACCCGGCAGCCTGCGCGTTTTATGGTTACAGCCACGAGCAGCTAACGGCGCTGAACATCAGCGACCTCAATGTTTTGCCGCCGGAAGAAATCGCGCGCGAACTGGCGCGGGCCGCGTCCCGCCCTGCCAATACCTTTATCTTCCCGCACCGGCTGGCAAATGGTGACATTCGCACGGTTGAAGCTCATGCCAGCCCGATCCATATTCAGGGACAACGGCTGCTGTATTCCATTATTACCGACGCCACCGAACGCCAGCGCACCGAAGATATTCTGCACCAGCGTACCGAACAACTGCGCCTGCTGCACGAAGCAGCGCAGCATTTGAGCGAAGCGCTCGATCTGGACGCCATCTATAACACGCTGCACGGCGTGATTGCCGGTGTGATGGACTGTGACAGTTTGATCGTGTCGCAGTATTCATCCGCCGAGAACCTCATCCGGTGCGTACATCTGCGGCACGAAGGCCATATTCTGGATGCCGACAGCCTGCCGCCGCTTCCCCTCAACCAGGAAGGGCGCGGCACGCAGAGCATCGCCATCCGTACCGGCCAATCGCTGCTGCTGAATGATTACCGGGAGTACGTGCGCACGTCGAACCGTCGTTATCTCTTCGATCATGACCGCGTGATAAACCTGGACGACATGCCGCCAGAGCAGCAGCCGGAAAAAGACATACCCAACGCGGCGCTGATAGTCCCCCTCAAACTGGAAAATGCAGTAACAGGCATCATTCAGGTCTTCAGTATGCGCCGGGATGCCTACACCCATGCCGATCTGTGGCTGCTGGAGTCCCTGGCGGCGCATGTGGCGGTGGCCGCCAAAAATGCCGCCCTGTACCGGCAGGCCCAGGCTGAGCTGGCAGAACGCCGCCGGGCGGAGGCTGACGCGCGCGCCTCGGAGGAAAAATTCCGGGCGATTTTTAACGAAGTACCGGACGTGATTCTGATCGTCGGCGAGGATGCCCGCATCCTCAGCGTTAATCGTGCCGTGCGCGGCCTGCTGGGTTATACCGAAGACGAACTGATCGGCCAGCCGTTCTGGCGGCTGCTGCCCCAGGGCGCCGCCATCGTCGGCGATGACTGGGTGACAAGTGTGACGGCGATCCGGCAGTCCATGCGGGCGTTTGACTTCCTGAAGGCTGACGGCACCACCTGCCCGATGGAATGGTCGGCGGTGCTGATTCCCTGGGACAACAGCCGGGCCGTGCTGGCAACGCTGCGCGACATTACCGAACACCGCCTGCTGGAAGAAGAACGCCTGAAAGCGGAACTGCTCTATCTGCAAATTCAGAAGGAACGCGAACTGGTGGCGCTGCGGGAGCAGTTCATTAATACCATCTCTCACGAATTCCGCACGCCGCTGGCCGTGATTCAATCGTCAAGCGATCTGCTGGAACATTACCGCGATCGGCTGTCGGTGGGACATCAGATTGATCACCTGCGTGAAATCAAACGGCAGGTACACCGGATGGCGGACATGATCGAGGATGTGCTGAAGATCAGCAAAGCGCGCGCCGGCAAACTCAAGTTCCGCCCGGCGGTGCTGAACGTGAATGAATTCTGCCGGTCGCTGCTGTCACAGGTGCAGCGCACCGCCAGCGATAAACACCGGCTGGTATTCACCGCCGACACAGATCACCAGGCGTACATGGACGAGCGGCTGCTGACGCACATTCTGATTAATTTACTGACCAACGCGGTCAAATATTCGCCTGAGGGCGGCGATATTCAGTTGAAACTGTGGGCCGACGGGGATGACCTAGTCTTTGAAGTCAGCGATCCGGGCATTGGCATCCCGCCGGAAGATCAGCGGCAGTTGTTCGAGCCGTTCCACCGCGCCGGTAATGTCGGCGATATTGAAGGCTCAGGGCTGGGGTTAGTGGTTGTCAAAGACAGCGTGATGCTGCACGGCGGCAAGGTACAGTTTCACAGCCAGCCGGGGCACGGTACAACCTTCAGCGTGCGGCTGCCACGCGGTCCCGCCGCCACGCGCTGAACGCGACCGCCGCGAAAATCCACCAGAACAGCATGGTCGGGAACAGGTAACGCGGCAGGGCATCCAGCACAAAATGCACCAGCGTGGTATACGCAATAAAACCCAGCAGCGGCAGCGCCAGCCGCCACCGGCGGCGGGTCAGCCATATGCCCACCACCCCCAGCACCAGTCCCGCATAATGGAAAATGTAAATAGCCAGCTTCGGCCAGAACCACTCTCCCTGCGCCAGCCGCAGCAGGCCGCCAGGCGTGCGGTCAGTTTGCAGCCAGCCGAGCGCCAGGTCTTTTAAACTCTCGCCGCCAAAGTACGCTGTGCCGTGCGGCTGGAGATAAGCGTCCGCCAGATCACTCGCGCGCCGCGCGAGGTAACCCGGCAGATCACGGGTGATATTCTGCATGGCCGCCTCGCGGTAAATCTGCTGCTGGTCAGCTATCTGGTCGGGCACTGCCGCACCGCTCAGTTCGGCGAGGCTGCGGTCAACGGACTCCGGCCCCTGCCAGCCGGTTGTGCCGAGGAAGAGAAACGCTTCGAAACCCGGCGCGGCCACGATGAACCGGTCCCAGCGCGCCAGGCTGTACAGCGTCCACAGCGACACGATGAAAGCATAGGCCGCCAGCAGCAGCGCGGCGCGGCGCAGCCCGGCGCGCCAGCCGCAGGCCAGCAGCAGATGCAGCGCCAGCCCCAGTGGGAACAGCAGCAGCGGCGCGCGGGTGAGCGTCGCCAGCCCCAGCAGCCCGCCTGCCAGCAGCAGGGACACGGCAGGTTGGGTATGATGAGCCGCAAACAGCCGCACGTACAGCCACAAGGCGATACTAACCAGAAACATATACAGCGTTTCTGACAGCAACGCCGCCGGTTCGATCACAAACGCCGGCGATACGGCCAGCGCCCCCGCCGCCCACAGCCCGGCGCGGTCGCCGCCCAACCGGCGCGCCAGCCGGTAAGCCAGCGCGCACAGCGCCACGCCCATTACGGCCTGAATCAAACGGATCATCACGATGGCCGCCGGCGGCGGCAGCACCGCCTGCCAGAAACCGATGAACAGCAGATACAACGGCGGTGTGGGCAGAGTGGATAGTGATACCGGCAGGGTTACGCCGGTCACACCTGGCACGCTGATTGTCCCCCGGTCGAAACCGGTCGCCAGCGCGTAACCGTTGAGCAGATACCAGCCGCTATCGCCGTTGGTGTTGTAGACCGCGAGCGGGTCTTGCGCCAGCCCGTAGACCAGCCGCAGCGCCAGCGCCAGTATCAGGATCAGCTTCAGGCGGCGTGCCGCAGGTTTCTGACCGGTGATCGCTGTCACGGGTTTCCGCCTATTCGGCTGCAATGTCAAGACCATACAGTACGACACTTGTGCCGGCGATGTTCGCCATCGCCACGAAACGCGGGTCGCTCTCCGCGCCGGTATACAGGGGGTCGAGCGCAGGGCGATCAGGCGGCATCATCAGATAATCCACACCGTAACGCCGCGCCACTTCCAGAATCGTGTCCCGGTCTTCCATCGGCAGCATCACCGACCGCACACCAACAAACCGCAGCATGAACGGGTCCTGCGCCATCAGGATGATTTCGCCATCACCGTTCGTGTCCGGCATCGCCCGCGCGCCCGCCGCGACCTGCTGCATGGTATCGAGATACGTTCCGGCAAACCGCGCGTCGGCCCGCACCAGTTCAACGGCATTCGCGCCGGTGAACAGCACCGCCAGCGCCATCGCGCCAAACCGCAGACGCGGCGCGCTGATCGCCCGTTCCAGCGCATAGGCCGCCAGCGGCAGCAGCAGCGGAATCAGCGTGATGTAGGCTTTCTTAAAACTGCCGCCCTGACTTTTGAACGGCACCAGCAGGGTGTAAAACACAAACGCCCCACCCAGCAGAATCAGCGTCGGGGCAAGGACGAGCAGGCGGTCACGGTCGCGCGCAGCCAGCACCAGCAGCAGGCCGCCGGCCACCGCCACCGGCAGGAATACGTCCAGCGTGGTGTACAGAATTTTGGCGCTGGCGGCCATTTCAAACAGCCGCTTGCCGATAAGCTGCGCGGGTGTCTGGCTGGCAAGCAGCGTTTCCAGGCTGAGTTCCGTGTCATAGACAAAATGTTCGCGGAAGTCGGTCAGGAAAAACATATCACCCAGCCGGGGCGTGGTCGGCGTACCGAGCAGTTGTATATTCCGCAGGCTCCAGGGCAGCGCCACCAGCACAGCCACCACCGGCACCAGCGCGGCCCATGCCCAGCGCCGCCCGCGCCACTGCTGCCCCCATACCGCATAGGCCAGCAGCGTAACGACCAGCATCGGCAGCAGCAGCGAGCTGTCGCTGCGCACCAGATAGGCCAGTCCGGCGCACAGGCCGCTGCCGGCGAACGCCAGCCAGCCGCCGCGCCGCAGGCCATGTGTCAGCAGCAGAATACTCGCCCCCGCCAGCAGGGTATTGGGTATAGTCGTATCCGTCCGCACCGAGTTCAGCACCAGTTCCGGCAGCGCCGCCGCCGCCGCCGCGCTGAACAGGCTGCCGCCCGGCGAACAGCCAAACTGCCGCGCCGCCGCGTAAGCCATCACCGGCACCAGCGCGCCCATGACCGCAAACAGGACGAGCGCCCCCGGCACGCTGTGGCCGAACAGCCACATCGAGGCGGCGGCCAGCAGGCCGGTCAGCGGCATCCAGTAATCTTCCGGGTGCTCTAGCTGTTCCGGCGGGTGGTTATACTGCCAGATGTAATCAATATTGAAGCCGCGCCCTTCCAGCAGGAAGCCGCCCAGATTGTAATAGTGGTTCGAGTCGCCAATGCCGGGATGCCGCACAAATGTCATCACCCCCAGGCGCAGCACCAGCGCCCCCAGGACGATGAGCAGGAGTAAAACCAGTGGTCGTTTCAATGAACCTTATCCTTCGCGGCGGTGAACGGCTGAGTCGCCCCCGACCGACGAAAAACAGACCGCACTTGTTAAAGCCCTGCCAGTGTATGCCAGTGTGCAGCAGGCCGCAAGGGGAAGAACGTGTGCGGCATAGGGGTTCGATTTTTGTGCAAAGTGTCAAAGATGGGGACAGCCGAAGTTGTTAGGAAAGTCGAAAGGTTAAGATTTGCTGAGGATGCAGCATCAGTAATATCTAAAGAAAGGCAATCCTCATTACAATGAGAAGAAGCGATTGAACATTTTTTCCAGCCCGTTTGTATAGTCTGCATGATGGTTTGGAAAGTGGCGTAACCTATGAAATTCTCAGTTCGCTTCCCAATCGTGTTCGCGGCGCTGGCGCTGCTGGGGGCTGGATGCAGCGCGCTGCCGGGGCTGCAAGTGCTGACCGGCCAGACCTCGCCGCAGGCGGCTGCCGAACGGGTGATCGAAACGACCGGACTGGTCATGGCCGACAAATCCGGCAGTACCGATCCCGCGCTCATCGCCGCCGCTGACCGGATCGAAGCCGCTGCCGACGGCCAGATTGACATCATCGAAATCCGCCAGGACTTCGCCGCCGATGTCTTTAACATCTATATGCTGTATAACCCCAACCTGAGCCAGAACGCCACCACCCAGGAACAGAACGATGCCCTGCGCCGCGCGCTGGAACTGGCCTGGCAGGGTACACTGACCGCCAGCCAGGGATCGGATATGATTCGGGTCAACATGCTCCAGCCGGCGACGATTCCGACGCTGGATAAAGGGCTGGCGTTCTACGCGCAGATTGCCGCCACGTTCGAAATTTCGCGGGAGAAGGCGCTGGTCTACCTCGCTAAACGCCCCACTTCACTGCAAGACTTCGCCAATCTGATTGTCAACGGCGAGATGACCTACTCCACGCCGGCCAGCGGCGAGCGCGCATTTTATGAAAGCCAGCCGAACCATCCGATGTTCATGCTGGCCTCGGTCGAAGCGCAGATGCGCGCCCAGTCTGCCGGCAGCGGACA
>JARKOK010000196.1 GCA_029975765.1 Aggregatilineales bacterium | reverse complement strand
GCTGAAACGCAGGTGCGAGGTGGTCATCGAGCCGGATTTCTTCGAGTCGTAAACGAAGTAACCCTGCGTATAAAACTCGGTGGCTTTCGCGATGATCTTGATCGTGTTTTTGTTCGCGCCCACCGTGCCGTCCGCACCCAGGCCATAGAACATGGCGGTGTGAACGCCCGCCGGCTCGCTGGAGAAGTTCGGGTCATACGGCAGGCTGGTATTGGTCACATCATCATTAATGCCAACCGTGAAACTGTTCTTCGGGCGGGCATTCAGCAGATTGTCAAACACGGCCTTCGCCATCGCCGCGTCAAATTCCTTCGACCCCAGGCCATAACGTCCGCCAACTACCGTCGGCAGACTGGCAATGCTGCCCGCTTCCAGAGCCTCGTAAAGCGCCGTGCGAACGTCCTGATACAGGGGTTCGCCGGTCGAGCCAGATTCTTTCGTGCGGTCGAGCACCGCGATCTTGCGAACGGTCTTCGGCAGCGCCGCGATAAAAGCATCGGTGACAAACGGGCGGTACAGCCGCACCTTCAGCACGCCAACCTTCTCGCCGTGCGCGTTCAGGTAATCGGCCACTTCCAGCAGCGTTTCGCCCGCCGACCCCATCACGATGACTACGCGGTCGGCATCCGGCGCGCCGTAGTAATCAAACAGGTGATACTGCCGGCCAACCAGCGCCGCCAGCCGATCCATATATTCCTGCACAATCGCGCCGGTCTGCTGATACAGGCCGTTCGCGGCTTCGCGGGACTGGAAGAAGACATCCGGGTCCTGCGCCGTACCACGCATCACCGGGCGTTCCGGGTTCAGGCCGCGCTGGCGGTGCGCCACCACCAGATCGTCGTCAATCATCGCCCGCATATCGTCAAATGTCAGTTCTTCAATCTTCTGGATTTCGCTAGAGGTGCGGAAGCCGTCGAAGAAATGGACAAACGGCACGCGGGACTTCAGCGTGGCGGCATGGGCGACCAGCGCCATGTCCATCGCTTCCTGCACGTTGCTGGAATTCAGCATCGCCCAGCCGGTCTGACGAACAGCCATCACATCGGAGTGATCACCGAAGATGGACAGAGCGTGCGCCGCAATCGCGCGCGCCGCGATATGGAATACCGTCGGTGTGAGTTCGCCGGCGATTTTGTACATATTGGGGATCATCAGCAGCAAGCCCTGTGACGCCGTGAAGGTCGTCGCCAGCGCGCCGGTGGTCAGCGCACCATGCACCGCACCGGCTGCGCCGCCTTCGGACTGCATCTCGACCACGCGCGGAACTGTGCCCCAGATGTTCTTTTCGTTGGCTGATGATTTTTCGTCAGCTAATTCGCCCATCAGCGATGAAGGGGTAATGGGGTAAATTGCGATGACCTCGCTCACGGCATGGGCGACGTGCGCCGTTGCCGTGTTTGCATCCACCGTTACAAAGTGTCGTTCAACCATAGCACAAACCTTCCCAAAAAGGACGCTTCATACGACATGAGTCTAGTCTTGTAAGCCGTTGGCATAAAGTGAAGAACGACATAAATTTTATGCCAATCGTCACTTCTGCCATTACGGATAGGACGGTAAAGTGAAGAAGACTATTCGATAACCCGTCAGGAGTTCCGATTTATGGTTGATTTTTCCACAACCTACTTAGGTATACCGCTCAAAAATCCTCTGGTCGTCGCCGCCAGTTCGATCTCCAGCCGCGTGGATTCCGTGAAACAGGCCGAAGATGCCGGCGCGGGCGCGCTGGTCATCCGTTCGTTATTCGAGGAACAGATTCAGTTCGATGCACTTCGTATGGAGGACGCGCTGAACGTCGCCGGCGACGGCTTCGCTGAAGCCCAGTCGTATTTCCCGAAGGTCGAACACGGCGGCCCGAAGGAACATCTGATGTGGGTCGAAAAAACCCGCAAGGCCGTGAACATGCCCATCTTCGCCAGCCTCAATGCCGTATCACCGGGAACGTGGACGAGCTACGCCCGGCAGTTGGCCGATACCGGCGTGGATGGCCTGGAAGTCAACTTCTATGCCGTCGCCACCGACCCGACCCGTCCGGGCAGCGATCTGGAAAAGGCGCTGTATGAGGTGGTTGAGACCGTGCGCGCGGAAGTGCAAATCCCGTTTGCGGTCAAACTCAGCCCGTTTTATACCTCGATTGTCAATGTGGTCAGCGAGATTGAAAAACGCGGCGCGAACGGTGTGGTGCTGTTTAACCGTTTCCTACAGCCCAATATTGACCCCGACACCGAATCACTCTTCAGCCAGATGACCTACAGCCAGCCGGAAGAAATCAAAGCACCGCTGCGCTGGATTGCCATCCTCTACGGGCGCACCCGGCTTGATCTGGCCCTGAGCACCGGCGTGCATACCGGCAAGGATGCGATCAAAGGGCTGCTGGCCGGAGCGACCGTTGTGCAGATGGCGGCGGCGCTGCTCAGGAACGGCCCGCACTATCTGTCTACTATGCTGATTCAGATGCAGGGCTGGATGGAAGAACACAGCTACGGCAGCGTGGCAGAATTCCGGGGGAACGTCAGCCAGAAGAACTGCGACGATCCCTTTGCCTTTGAACGGGCACAGTACGTGCAGTTACTGATGAACCAGAAATAACGGGCTTGGTGAAAGGTGTCCCCCCGCAGGGTGATTAACGTCACTAAGCAGATTCGTTAAGTACAGGTAACATTACGACAGGATTGTTCGGTGCCGGGAGTGTTTCCCGGCACAGTGTTGAGAGGGAGTAGCATGTCTAAGAAATGGGTTTATCTGTTCCGTGAAGGTAATGCCTCAATGCGCGACCTGCTGGGCGGCAAGGGCGCGGGTGTTGCGGAAATGACGCGCAGCGGCGTCCCGGTTCCGCCTGGCATGACCATCACGACCGAAGCCTGCAACGCTTACCTGGAAGATGGCAAGCAGTTCCCCGAAGGGCTGTGGGAACAGGTGCTTGAAGGGCTGAAGGATATTGAGAAGCAGACCGGCAAGACATTCGGCGACCCGCACTGCCCGCTGCTGGTGTCCGTCCGCAGCGGCGCGAAGTTCTCCATGCCCGGCATGATGGACACCGTCCTCAACCTGGGTCTGAACAAGAAGACGCTGAAGGGTCTGGCTGAGCTGACCAACAACGAACGCTTCGCGCAGGACGCTTACCGCCGTTTCATTCAACTGTTCGGCAAGATCGTGCTCGGCGTGGACGGCGACAAGTTCGAACATGTGATGGACAAGGCCAAAAATGCCGGCAAGCGCAACGAACGCCTGGACACGGACCTGACCGCCGACGAACTGGCGAAGATTGCCGAAGAATTTAAGAAGATCATCAAGAAGGAAGTTAAGGTTGACTTCCCCGAAGACCCCTACGAACAACTGAAGATGGCGATTGCCGCCGTGTTCAATTCCTGGAATGGCCGCCGCGCGATTGACTACCGCCGCATTAACAAGATTTCTGACAAACTCGGCACGGCTGTCAACGTGCAGGCGATGGTCTTTGGTAATATGGGCAACGACAGCGCCACCGGTGTGGCCTTCACCCGCAACCCCAGCACCGGCGAAAAGAAGTTCTTCGGCGAATACCTGATTAACGCTCAGGGCGAAGACGTGGTGGCCGGTATCCGCACCCCGCAGCACATTGACAAACTCGGCGAAGAAATGCCGGAAATCTACAAGCAGTTTGTGGACATCGCCCAGAAACTGGAACAGCACTACCACGACATTCAGGACGTGGAGTTCACGATTGAGCAGGGTAAGCTGTGGATGCTCCAGACCCGTTCGGGCAAACGCACCGGCGCGGCGGCAGTCAAGGCTGCCGTTGATATGGTGCATGAGGGCCTGATTGACAAGGCGACGGCTGTCCAGCGCGTCGAACCCAATCACCTCGACCAACTGCTGCACCCGATGCTGTCCCCCGAAGTCCGCGAGAACAACAAACCGCTGACCACCGGCCTGCCGGCCTCCCCCGGCGCGGCGACGGGTAAAGTCTCCTTCGACCCCGATGAAGCCGAAGAACTGGCCTTCACGGGCGAGAAGATCATCCTCGTGCGTGTGGAAACCACACCCGAAGACCTGCACGGTATGGCCGTTGCGCAGGGTCTGCTGACGGCGCGCGGCGGTATGACCAGCCATGCGGCGGTGGTTGCGCGTGGTATGGGCAAGCCCTGTGTCGCTGGCGCGGGCGAACTGCACATTGACTATGGCCGCCAGGTGGCGAAAGTCAACGGCACGACCATCAAGCGCGGCGACTGGCTGACGATTGACGGCGGCACGGGTGAAGTCTATGTTGGCCGCCAGCCCACGGTTGAACCCGAACTGGGCGGCGAATTTGGCGAACTGATGAAGTGGGTGGACGAATTCCGCACGATGGGTGTACGCGCCAACGCCGACATCCCGCGTGATGCGAAGGTCGCCCGCGCGTTCGGCGCGGAAGGTATCGGTCTGTGCCGCACCGAGCATATGTTCTTTGAAGGTGACCGCATCCAGGCGATGCGTGAAATGATCGTGGCCGACACCATCGAAGGCCGCCGCGCCGCGCTGGCAAAGATTGAGCCGCACCAGCAAAGCGATTTCGAAGGTCTGTTCCGTGAGATGGACGGCTATCCGGTTATCATCCGCACGCTCGACCCGCCGCTGCATGAATTCCTGCCGCACGGCAACAACGAAATCCGCACGCTGGCTGAAAAACTGGGCATCAGCTTCCGTAAGGTGAAAAACCGCATCGAAGCCCTGCACGAAGCCAATCCCATGCTCGGTTTCCGGGGCTGCCGTCTGGGCATCATCTACCCCGAAATCACCGAAATGCAGGCCCGCGCGATCTTCAAAGCTGCCGCTGCGGTGAAGAAGGAAGGGATTAAGGTCATCCCCGAAGTGATGATCCCGCTCGTCAGCGGTCTGAACGAATTGCAGCTTCAGGCGGATCTGGTTCATAAGGTCGCCAAGGAAGTGCAGAAGGAAACCGGCGTCAAGTTCGAATACTTCGTTGGTACGATGATCGAACTGCCGCGCGCTGCCCTGATGGCTGATGAGATCGCGGAAGTCGCGCAGTTCTTCAGCTTCGGGACGAACGACCTGACCCAGACGACGATGGGCCTCAGCCGCGACGACGCGGGGCGCTTCCTGCCGCTGTACGTTGACCGTAAGGTCATGCCGGAAGACCCATTCCAGACGATTGACCAGGAAGGCGTCGGCCAACTGGTGCAGATGGGTGTGGAACGTGGCCGCAAGACCAATAAGGACCTGGAAGTTGGCGTGTGCGGTGAGCACGGCGGCGACCCGGCCAGCGTCCACTTCTTCTTCAAGGCTGGCCTCAACTATGTGAGCTGCTCGCCCTACCGCGTGCCGATTGCGAAGCTGGCGGCGGCCCATGCGGCGCTCCAGGCCAAGGGCGGCGAAATCCGCAAGGACAAGTAAATACACCGGGTGACGCCATCGGGG
>JARKOK010000481.1 GCA_029975765.1 Aggregatilineales bacterium | reverse complement strand
TGTCCGCTTCGGGGTATAATCGGCATAACGGCAAAATCAGTGGAAATCAGGCACTGAGGGGTAAAGTATAAAGCTTATGATAGAGGTAATCATTGACAGCATCCGGGTCAGCTTGATGTCGCAGCATCGGGTGGTTGTCCTGAAAGATGTCAACAGCGAACGCTTTCTGCCCATCTGGATCGGGCCGTGCGAGGCAGAGGCGATCACTGTGAAACTGCAAGAAATGCCCACCCCGCGTCCACTGACCCACGATTTGCTGAAATCGGTCATCCGTGAATTGGGAGGCCGGGTCGTGCATATCCTGATCAGCGACCTGCGCCAGGATGTGTATTATGCGCGCATTGTGGTGGATGTGGCGGGCGAGCAGATTGAAATTGACTCCCGCCCCAGCGATGCGATTGCCCTGGCGGTACGGGTCAGCGCGCCCATTTTTGTGTCGGAAACGGTAATGGATCGTGCCGCGACCGAGCCGGACGAGGATGTGGAACAGGAAGCCGCCAGCGCGGCAGCGCCCGGCAGCGAAGTGGACGAAACCAAACTGAGCGCCTTCGCTGATTTCCTGGACACACTGGATTTTGATGACCTTGAGGACAGCGACGATTAATTGTTCCCGCGGTTAACCCCGCGCCGGTGACGCAGTTCTGGATAACACAGTCACTCAAACGGTGCGTCTTCGGTTCGCGCCGTTTTGTGTCTCTATGCCTGGATACCCATGAGCGATCAATTTAGTGGTTGGGGAAGCCAACCCGTACCCTACAGCCAGGAAGCAGAAGAAGCCACCATTGGCGCGGTGCTGATTAACCCGGTGGCCTATTATGGTGTTGCCTCATTTTTGCAGGAAGATGATTTTTTTCTGCTGCGCCACCGGTATATCTGGCAGGCTTTGCAGCGTCTGGCGGGGCGCGATGAGCCAATCGAATACCTGACGCTGATCGAAGAACTGCGCGACATCGGCAAACTGGATGAAATCGGCGGCCCGGCCTACATCACGCAGTTGATTAACAGCACGCCGACCTCGGTTCATGCCGAGGTTTATGCCCGGCTGGTCGAACGGGCCGCGACCCGCCGCCGCCTGATGGCCGCCTCTGACCAGATTAAAGCTCTGGCGCTGAACGAAGAGATCACGCTTGAACAGGTGATCGCCGACTCCGAGGCCAAGCTGTTTGATGTAACCGAGCGCCAGCTTACTAAGGAAATGATCCCGATGCGCGAGGCGATCAGCGCCTACTATGACCGCATCGAGCATCTGATGCGTTATCAGGACGAGGCGCTGGGTCTGCCATCCGGGTTTAAGGACCTGGATAAACTTCTCGGCGGCCTGCAAAAGTCCGACCTGCTCATTTTTGCGGGACGGCCTGGTATGGGAAAGTGCGTAGTAGCAGGAACATTAGTTGCCACTGAACGCGGCATCGTTCCCATTGAAAAACTGAAACCTGAGGGTGCAGCGGGCATCTTGGATGAAGATGGTGGTTGCTACTTCCCGCTGGAAATTGGTGTTCAAACACCTGTTGGGCTGCGTAAAACGGCTTACTTTTATGACAGCGGCATCAAGCCCACCTTGAGGGTAACAACACGCGCCGGATATTCGCTGGCTGGTACCTATCATCATCCGCTGTTGGTCAATTGCCATACCCGTAAACAACAGTGGAAACGGCTGGAAGATTTACAACCGGGCGATCAGATTGTTATTAATGTTGATCCGTCTAACTATTCGTCAGTATCCGTTTTTGGTTGGGATGAAATCACGAAGATAGAAGATGCTGGCCTGCAGCACTGTTATGATTTAACTGTGCCGGATGGTCATGCTTTTGTCGCCAATGGTATTGTCTGCCACAACACGTCCTTCATGCTCTCGGCGGCGGTGAATATGGCGCGGTTAGGGGCGCGGATCGCCGTTTTCAGCATGGAAATGGGCGTCGAGCAGATTGTGCAGCGCCTCGTTTCGATGGAAGCCGCCATCAACAGCCAGAACCTCCGCAGCGGCCAGTTAACTCAGCAGGAATGGGCGCGCTTCGTTCATGCGGCGGGCAATCTCAGTTCCTTCCGCCTGTTCATTGATGACACCCCGGCGATGAACCCGCTGCAAATGCGCACGAAGTGTCACCGGCTGGCGCGCGAACACGGTCTTGATCTGGTGATTGTAGACTACATGCAGTTGATGAATGCCGGCGGTGCGTACTCCAACAACCGCGTGCAGGAAATCAGCTTCATCAGCCGCAGCATGAAGGAAATGGCGCGCGAGCTGAATGTGCCGGTGCTGTCTGCCGCGCAGCTTTCACGCGCTGTCGAACAGCGGCAGGATAAGCGGCCTGTCTTGAGCGACCTGCGTGAGTCGGGCTGTGTAGCCGGGGAAACCTTGATTTACCTGCCGGACAGTGGGTGTTACGTGCCGATTGCTGAACTGTGCGGGCGGACGGGTTTCCATGTAACCAGTCTCAATACAGAGATATGGAAACTGGAACCCGGTGTGGTGACAAATGCTTTCTGCACTGGCGTTAAGCCGGTTTATCGGCTGACGACTCAGCTTGGCCGTACCATTCGCGCTACCGGCAATCACAAATTCCTTACCATTCACGGCTGGAAGCGTCTGGACGAACTGACGCTGGATGACCATATCGCGCTGCCGCGCCGGCTGGATAATCAGTTGATTACGGATTCTGGCGAGATGTCATCAAATACGCGAAAGGAATATGCGGGAACAAACATACATCAACATAACTTGGGCTATGTTAATGTAACACAATTACAGTCATGTGAAATCAGTTGGGATAGGATAGTTTCTATTAAGCCAGATGGGGAAACAGCCGTCTATGACCTCACTGTACCTGGAAACAGTTGTTTTATAGCAAATGAGATTGTAGTCCATAACTCAATTGAGCAGGATGCTGACATCGTGATCTTTCTCTATCGCGATGAGGTCTACAACGAAGCGACGGAATTCCCCAATCAGGCGGATCTGATCGTTGCCAAGCACCGCAACGGCCCGACCGGCACGGTATCGCTGTACTTTGAAAAGACGCTGACCAAATTCCTCAACGCCGCCGAACGCAGCGTAGATTTGAGCCGTATCTGATGCAGAAGTTTAACGGTTTTCCGCCCGGCAAGGTGCGGCTGGTCGAAATCCCCGCGACGTTTTTCTCCGAACTGCTGCCGCTGGTAGACGACCCCGCCGAATTGAAGCTGATCCTGTTCTGCTTCTGGGCGCTGCCGCAGAAGGATGAAAAATTCCGCTACCTGCGCCGCCGGGATTTTGCCGACAGTACTGATCTGGTGCGCGGCCTGGCGGCGCTCGACCCTGACGCCGACCCCGATGATCTGCTGGACGTGGCGCTGGAGCGCGCGGTTGAACGCGGGGCGCTGCTGCGGGTGGAAGTCACGCTGGACAGCGGCCTCGAACGCCTGTATTTTGTGAACACCGCGCTGGGGCGCGCCGCGGTCAGCCAGCTTCAGGCCGGCAGGTGGCAGCCGCGTGATGCGGAGAACCCGGTGGAAATTCTGCCGGAGCGGCCCAACATCTACCGGCTGTACGAGGATAACATCGGCCCGCTGACGGCTATGATCGCCGACGCGCTGAAGGACGCCGAAAAGGATTACCCGGCACACTGGATTGAGGATGCGCTGCGCGAGGCGGTGGAAAACAACAAGCGCAGTTGGCGTTATATTCAACGTATCCTGAAACGCTGGGAGACGGAAGGGAAGAGCCGTGAACCCGTTGGACGACATGCTGAACAGGATGGGCAAAGCTATGTC
>JARKOK010000149.1 GCA_029975765.1 Aggregatilineales bacterium | reverse complement strand
CTGACCCGCCTGATCCTGACTCGTACAAAAGGCGAGACATGGTATGAAACGAAATTCGTGCCGCGTCTGTCACCGACGGCTATCGTCGGGCTGCTGTTCACCATCGTGATGATGTTCTCGCTTAAGGGTGAGGTCATCCTCGAACGCCCGCTGGATGTGGTTCGGATTGCCCTGCCGCTGCTGGTCTACTTCATCATCATGTTCAGTGTATCGTTTGCCATCTCGTACCTGCTGAAATTCCCGTATGCCGATACGGCGACGATCTCGTTCACGGCGGCAGGGAATAACTTCGAACTGGCGATTGCGGTGGCGATTGCCGTGTTTGGTCTGGCGTCCGGCGAGGCGCTGGCGACGGTGGTCGGCCCGCTGATCGAAGTGCCCGCGTTGATCAGCCTGGTGTATCTGTCACTCTGGTTGGGCCGCCGGCTGTATCCAGCCGATCCACTCTGGCGGGCGGCAGCCGAACCGGAAGCGAAGCGTCAAATCGCTGGCGCTGCTGATTAGGGTGGTGCAGACGAGGTTAGTGATGTGTATTTACCCCCACCCCACGCAAAGGTGGGGGTCGCTGGCAGAGAGGTGGGTTTATCCATTAATCGCCCGCAGATACGTTTCCATCACATCCATCCACTGCACCAGCCCGCGCCACTGGCCGAACGGCGCGTAATATTCGGCTATCTCACGGTCATGCACGGCGGCTGTGCCGCCGTTGATGCTGTTTCGGTAGACGGCGCGGCATTCGGTATCCGTCGCCAGCCGGTCAAAATGCCCCAGCAGGCGAAGCAGATTGCCGGCGGCATAATCACCAAAGCCCTTAAGCTGTTTGATGCGGCGGTACAGATCAGCCGAGGTCAGAGTCGGGTCGCGCCAGGCTTCAAGATCAATCCGGCCCGCAACGATACCGGCGGCCAGTTCATGCAGATAGGCGCTGCGATAACCGGCCCGGACATGCGCGTTCAGTTCCTCCACCGGCAGCGCCGCAATCCGCTCCGGCGTGGGGAAGGCATGGCCGCCGCCGGGGTACGGCTCTCCCAGGGTGACGACGCGCTGGCACATCTGAATCGTCATTTTCCAGACCGTGTTGGTCGTGAACAGCGTTTTCACGGCATCTTCCCAGACCGTCGGGGATACCAGCAGCCGCCCCGCGCCCAGGGGTTCCAGCCAGCCATAACGAGGATAATCCCGCAGCAGGGCGTACAGGCCGCTCAGATCGCGGTCGAGGCTGAGGATATGCGTCACGACGGCGCGGACTTCCACTTCCTGCTCAGGCGATAGTTTAGCCACTCCTTCAACTTCAATATCAATCGTTCCGCTTGCTACCCCTTCTCTCATCACTAAGCGGACAACGCGGCCATCGCTTAACTGCTGGATGCGGTACAGGCTGCGCGCCGGTTCGTCACAGGCATAAGGCGGCAGGTCACACCAGCCATGACTGACAACCGACGGCCAGAAAGTGAAATGGTCGGGTGTGGGCAGCACTAGCCTCAGCATGAGCCGTCCTTAGAATGGATGTTCGTTTTCCTGCCCGTGAGGATATACTGCTTCCGGGTGGAATGTCAAGCACGCGGATCGAGTCCGGTGGAATCAGGTCTCAGACGCGGGCGTATTCGTCGGCGGTCACGAAAGATACCCGCAGCGACAGCGCGCCGAGGATCAATTCGTCGCCGTTATTCAGGGCGTATTCCTGACCCGGCAGCAGCCGGTGTCCGTTCAGGAAAGTCCCATTGGCCGTACCCAGATCGCGGATCACCAGCCGCTCATCCTGGACCCAGATCATGCTGTGCTGCCGCGAGACACCGAGGCGGTAGCCGTCAAAGGGCGCAAGATCAAGATCGGGTTGCAGTTGATAATGACGATCCTGCCGCCCCAGGACGAGTGTGCTGCGCACCGGCACCGATACTTCTGTTGACGTGCCGGCAATCTGAAAGACCAGGCTGACGGGAATCGCGGTGTTTGTCTCGAATGGGGCGGTGCGGTGCTGGCGCGTGGATGATTGGGATACAGGCCGGTTCGCCCGAAGTGGATTTCGGTTTAGCTGGCGTGTGTTACCGGACATGGCAACCCCCAAAACCTCTGATATTACGGACGCCAACTATAACCCGTCCCGCATACCGGCCATAGAGGACATAGGTACCGTACCCTCGCCTGCACACCGACAGCCCATACCACGCGATCATGGGTGTGTTACGAGGCCAGCAAGCCGCCACGAGGGGAAATCCGCTTGCATATTCCTTAACCTGCTGACCAAATACTTTTAATATTCTGACGTTTGTGTTTTAATCAAGATGATAGACACTTTTTTGCGTCAACTGCGTTTTAAGGAGGATCTGTTCATGCGTAAATCGTTATTGTTGGTTCTGGTACTGGTCGTCACGCTGCTGGCTGTCGTGCCCGCGTTCGCCCAGACCCCGACCGAAGTCAAGATGTGGATCGCCTTCACCGACAACCGCCTGGACTGGGCGAAACAAAAAGCGGCCATCTTCAACGAGAAATTCCCGCAGTACAACGTTGTTGTTGAAGGTTACAACAACTACGAAGAACTCTTCGCCGCGACCGCGCTGGCCGCCGAACAGAACAGCCTGCCGGCCATCGTGCAGTACTTCGAAGTCGCCACGCAGGACGCGCGTGACAGCGGCTACTTCAAGCCGATTGCCGAGGCGCTCGCTGGCCGGACTGAGGTCAACGGCGTGCCGGTGAACCTGGGTGACATCATCGGCCCGGTGTCGGCTTACTATACGCTGGACGGCGAATGGACTTCCATGCCCTGGAATACCTCGTCGGCCATCCTGTTCTCGAATATGAACATCCTGAACGCCGCCGGTGTGGACACCCCGCCCGCGACCTGGGCAGAGGTGGAAGCCGCCTGCGAGAAGGTGATGGCGATGGACGGCGCGCCGGAATACTGCTTCACCTTCCCGAATCACGGCTGGTTCTTCGAGCAGTGGCTGGCGCAGCAGAACGGCGAGTTCGCCAACAACGGCAATGGCCGCGCCGAACGCGCGACCGAAGTGACCTTCAACAGTGACGCCGGCGTGGCCGTGCTGGCCTGGCTGAAGGACATGAAAAATAAGGGCTATCTGTATTACAGCGGCGCGCAGGGCGGCGCTTCCTGGTCTACCGTTGACCAGTCGTTCCAGGGCCAGCAGACCGCCATCGCGGCCTACAGCAGTTCCGATACCGCGATCTACACCAACACCGGCAAGGAAAATGGCTACGAAGTCGTGGCTTCCTTCCTGCCTTACAATCAGGACGCGGAAGGCGGCTGGACGGGCAACCTGATCGGCGGCGCGAGCCTGTGGCTGGTAGATGGTCTGTCAACCGAAGTGGAAGACGGCGCGCTGACCTGGCTGCTGTGGTTCACCAATACCGAAAACGCGGCGGAATGGCATCAGGTAACGGGTTACATCGCCATTCGCCAGAGTTCGATTGACCTGCTGAACACCGATGGCTGGTACGCCGCGCTGGAAGCCAACGGCGGCAGCCAGGTGTGGCTGGACAATCTGGCGGTGCAGGCCAGCCAGGGTAAGGTGTGGTACGAAGAAAATCCGAACTTCATCGTCGCCGCCGACCAACTGGCGCAGAGCACCGTTACACCCGCCACCAGCGGCGCGCTGCTGGGCAGCTTCCCGGCCATCCGCAACGTCGTCACCCAGGCGGTTGACACCGTGCTGCTGACCGACCAGGACCCGGCGGTTGTGTTGGGCAATGCCGCAGCCGAAGCCAACAAGATACTGGAAGAATACAATCTGCTCAACGCTCCCCAGTAGGCGCTAGTCTGATAACAACAAGCGTAGGGGCGGGTCTCAGACCCGCCCCTACCCGCCTCTCTATACAGGTTTCGTGATATGTCTCCTACCGTACCTATTCTCATTCTGGCATTAGCGGCGGTGGCTGGCGCGGGTGTTTTGGCATGGTGGTTCCAGCGCTGCCGTCTATCGCCGCTTTTAGGCGCGGCAGCCGGCGTGGTGGCGGGCGCCGCCGGCGGGCTGATCTTCATGCTGCCGCTGGAATTCTGCACCTTTGAAGCCGAACGCGACACGATTGACCGCGTTTTTGGCGTGGCACTGATCCTTATCGGCATGACCGTTACCCTGTGGCTGACGCAGTGGGCGGCGCGCTGGTGGCAGCAGCGGCGCACCCCACAGGTGAATACCAGCCAGCAGTGGCAGCAGCCCGGCGCCTTTCGCGGGCGGCTGCTGCCGATAGTTTTCCTCGCGCCGACGCTCATCATTCTGGCCTTATTCCTGTATTATCCGTCGCTGGATACCTTCCGCCTGTCCACGCTGCTGGTACGGCTGGGCGCGCGGCGCACCGCGTTTGTGTGCGTGGACAACTTCACCAGTCTCGTCACCGACCCCGTATATTTCAATAGTCTGCTGATCACGATAGGCATGTCGCTGGCGATTGTTGTGCTAGGGCTGGCGCTGTCGCTGCTGATCGCGCTGGCCGCCTACCAGCCGGTGAGCGGCGCGCGCTTCTACCGCACCCTGCTTATCTGGCCGTATGCCATTTCTCCGGCGGTCGCGGGCGTGATTTTCCTGCTGCTGTTTAACCCGGCGGGCGGCATCATCAACTACCTGCTGGGCAACCTGGGTATTCGCGGGCCGGGCTGGCTAAACGACCCGACCTTCGCGCCCTGGGCGGTGATTATCGCCAGCGTGTGGAAATCTATGGGTTTCAATATTCTGTTTTACATCGCCGGCTTGCAGAACGTCCCGAAAGATTTGCAGGAGTCCGCCGCGATTGACGGCGCGAACGCGGTGCAGCGCTTCCGCCACATCGTGCTGCCCCTGCTGTCCCCGATTACGTTTTTCCTGATTATTACCAATATGACGTATGCATTCTTTGAAACGTTCGGTACGATTGACTATCTGACA
>JARKOK010000148.1 GCA_029975765.1 Aggregatilineales bacterium | reverse complement strand
GGCGTGATGCTGTCGCACCGCGCCGTCCTCAATCATATCGCCAGTTACAGCGCGGCGATCAAATTGTCGCCGGATGATGTGGTCGTAAGCTGGCTGCCGCTGTATCACGATATGGGGCTGATCGCGGGGTTCATCATGCCGGTTTTGCAGGGAATTCCGCTGGTGCTGATGTCGCCGTTCCACTGGGTGCGCGACCCCAAGATTCTGCTGTGGGCGATCCACAACCATCGGGCGACGCTGTGCTGGCTGCCGAACTTCGCCTACAATTTTCTGGCGGCCCGGATCCGCCCGGTGGCGCTCGCCGGCCTCGATCTCTCGTCGCTGCGGGCGGTGATTAACTGCTCCGAGCCAGTGTACGCCGACAGCCACCGCGCCTTTCTCGATCAATATGCTTATTACGGCCTGCGCGAGTCGGCGCTGGCGACCTGTTACGCGATGGCGGAAAACACCTTCGCCGTGACGCAGAGCGCGTTAGCCCTGCCGCCGGCGCTGGATGTGGTAGACCGCCGCGCGCTGATGGAAGATAAACGCGCCGTTCCAGTAAACGCCGTGCCCCTGCCGACGATAACATTGGTTTCCTGCGGCGTGCCCATCCCCAACTGTGAGATTAAGGTCGTGGATGAGCAGCGCCAGCCGCTGCCGGAACGCCGCGTCGGTGAAATCGCGCTGCGCAGCGATTCGATGCTGACCGGTTACTATAAACGCCCCGATGCCAGCGCCGAGGTGATGGCCGATGGATGGTATTTTACGGGCGATATGGGGTATATCGCGGGTGGCGAGTTGTACATCACCGGGCGCAAAAAAGACCTGATTATCGTCGGCGGCAAAAATGTCTACCCGCAGGACATCGAAAATCTGCTGAACGACATCCCCGGCCTGCATCCGGGGCGGGCGGTGGCGTTCGGGGTGTTCAACGAGCAGTTGGGCACGGAAGATGTGGCGGTTGTGGCCGAGGCCGATACGGATGATCTGAACGCCCGCGCCGACATCATGCGCGAAATCCGCGCCCGCGTGGCGCAAAGCACCGACGTGATGGCGCGTTATGTCCATCTGGTGGACGCCAAGTGGCTGATTAAAACCAGCAGCGGCAAAATCGCGCGGCGTGCCAACCGCGAAAAGTTTATGGACGAAGTGCTGAACAAAATGCCGGAGCAGCGGTAGC
>JARKOK010000147.1 GCA_029975765.1 Aggregatilineales bacterium | reverse complement strand
GTACCGAGGTCTATGCCAACGTCCAGCGAAAACAGGCCAAATAGAAAATCGAGCGGACTGAGCACATCCTACTCCTAACGGTGTTGTTTCGCGGCGGCATTATAACACCTTCAAGATAAACTTGAAATACACGTAACTGCGGGCGAAATCGCCGGTTATAATAAACTTACACCTGGGATTACAGTACCATGCTCACCAGCCTCCTTCACACAATTCGCACTCAGAGCCTTATTCCGCCGGGCAGCCGGCTGATGGTAGCCGTGTCCGGCGGCGCGGATTCGCTGGCGCTGCTGCATATGCTGTGCGAACTCGCGCCCGTGCTGGACTGCCGCCTGCACGCGGCGACCTTCGATCACGGCCTGCGCGGCGCGGCGGGGTCTGCCGACGCACGCTTCGTCGCAGAAACAGCGGCAGCATGGAATGTGGCGGTTACGGTCGGCGCGGCGGATGTACGCGCCCTGGCGCAGCGCGAGAAACTGAGCATTGAAGCGGCGGCAAGACAGGCACGTTACGACTTTCTCGCCAGCACCGCGCGGCAGATCGGCGCGGAGCGGGTCGCGGTCGCGCATCATGCCGGCGATCAGGCGGAAACGGTGCTGCTGCACCTGCTGCGCGGCTCAGGTATTCGCGGGCTGGCCGGTATGGCGGAGCAGTCGCCGCTGCCGGGGCATCCCGATCTGACCGTGATTCGCCCGCTGCTGGCGGTCAGCCGCGCCGCCATTGAAGCCTACTGCCGCGAACATGATCTGCGCCCCCGCGAGGATGCCACCAACACCGACATCACCTTTTTACGCAACCGTCTGCGGCACGAAACGCTGCCCTACCTGCAAACGATCAACCCCCAGATTACCCGCGTGCTGGCACAACTGGCCGATGTCGCTGCCGTTGAAAACGCCTATCTGGAACAACAGCTTCAGGCGGCTATCGCCGGTGGCGCGGCGGTTATTACCCCGGAGCGCATCCATTTGAAGCGCGAGGCGTTCCAGTCCCTGCATCCGGCTTTACAACGCCGGCTGGTCGCCTGGGCAGTGGAGCAGGTGGCCGGGTCAAAACAGGATGTGGACTACACACACATGATTACGGCGGTGGCGGTCGCCCGGCGGGGGCGACCGGGCGCGGTCGTCGCACTGCCGGGCGGCCTGCGCCTGCGGGTGGATTACACCACATATCTGATCGAACGGGCGGATACACCGCTGCCGGAAATCGAGACTCCCCTGCTGGATGATGACGAAGAAATCCCCGTCACGATTCCCGGCCTTACGCCGCTCTCGGCGCGCTGGGGACTGGTCGCAGAATTCGCTTCGCCGGCCGATGTACCGACCCCGGAAACCGGAGCAGCTCTCACCATCCCGCCCGGCAGTGTGGTCACACTGCGCGCCCGCCGCGCCGGTGATCGCTTCGCGCCGCCGGGACTGGACGGCCATACCCAGAAAATCAGCCGGTGGCTGGTCAACCGGAAAATCGCGCGGCGCTGGCGCGACCGGCTGCCGCTGCTGACGGTCAACGGGACGGTGGCCGCCTTATTGGTGGGAGAACGCTGGATTGTCAGTGAAGATTTTGCCGCCCGCCCGGATCATCAACACATCGTTCATTTTCAATTTCGGCAATTTCTATGAATTTCTACCTAAAACGTAAGATGCACGCTTACTTGCTATCCATTTTGAGTTGCGAAAATAGATGTATTTTTGTATGCTTAAGATAAGATAAGGGAACGCTTGAACAAAATAATAGACAGGTTGAGCGACTATGGACAGCAACAATGAAACTGCCCGCGTCCTGGTGGTTGACGATGAAGGTGCCATCCGGTACTCCGTCAGCAAAACGCTCCAGCGCATTGGCTATGAGGTAGACGAGGCGGCCAGCGGCGAAGAGGCGCTGGACATGATGGGCAAACGTGAGTATGACGTCATCCTCACGGATATTCGGATGCCCGGTCTGACCGGCGTCGAACTGCTCAAACGCATCAAGGATGTGTCGCCGGACGGTATCGTCATCCTCATGACCGGCTATGCCAGCCTGGGCACAGCGGTCGAAAGCCTGCGGTTGGGCGCGCACGATTATTTGATTAAACCCAGTTCCAGCCAGGACATCCGACAGAGTGTGGCGCGCGGCATCGAACGTTCCCGCAATCTCAAACGCCGCCGCGCCCTGCTGGACGCTATCCGCAGCAACGTCTTTGAACTCACCCGCGCCGATGTGGACAATGCCAGCGCCGTCTATAACGAAGACGATGAACTGCCCATCGCCGGCACGCCGTCCTACGAGTCGGCACCGACTGAGCCGATGACCTCCAATATGACTCTCGGCCCGCTGACGATCTATCCGGGGCGGTACCAGATTTCGGTGGGCGACCAGCCGATTGACCTGACGCCGACAGAATTTGATCTGCTGCTGTATCTGGCGGCGCACCGGGGGCGGGTGGTATCGTGCCATGAGCTGGTGCGTGAGGTGCGCGGTTACGCCGTAGACGAGGCCGAAGCCCGCGAGGTGATTCGCCCGCACGTCAGCAATCTACGCCGCAAGCTGAAACAGACCGGCCAGGACGCTGATCTGATCGTGAACGTGCGCGGCATTGGCTACCGCCTGAGCGAACAGGGCCAGTGAGATTCAGAAATCAACACCGAGACTCAAAGGCTCGGAGACAGAGAGTCAACCTTTCCCTGTGTGTCTTTGTGTCTCTGAGCCTCTGTGTTATATCTTTTTTTCCGTCTGCTGCACAGGATGATATTCTGGCACGGCTGACGCTGGAACAGCGCATCGGGCAGATGTTCTTTGTCAACCTCTACGGCAGCACGCTCAACGCTGCCGGGCGCGATTTTCTGGCGCAGTACCAGCCGGGCGGCGTCGTGCTGATGGACGGCAATACCGGCACACCCGCCGCTGTCACCCGCCTGACCAACAGCTACCAGCAAACCATCACCGAAGCCGGCGGCCTGCCGCTGTTCATCGCCGTTGACCAGGAAGGCGGCCCGATCGCGGGGCTGGAACAGGACTTCACCCATTTCCCCACGTCGTCGCTGCTGGCCGCCAGCGGCGACCCGGACTTAGCGGCGCGGGTTGGCGCGGCCATCGCGGAAGAACTGCGCGCCGTCGGCGTGAACATGAATCTCGCGCCGGTGGCCGATCTGGAAAATCCGGCCAATACGGTACTGGCGCGGCGCACCTTTGGCAGCGATCCGGCGCTCATCAGCCCGACCATCGCCGGGTTTGTGCGCGGCAGCCAGGCGGCGGGGGTGCTGGCAACGGCCAAACACTTTCCCGGTCATGGTGCGACCGGCGCGGATTCGCATACGGTTCTGGCGGCGGTTGACCTCCCGCGTGACCGGCTGGAAACAGTCGAGATTGCACCGTTCCGCGCGGCGATTGAAGCTGACGTGGCGGCGGTGATGGCCGCGCATATCCGCTACCCCGCCTATGACGATACGCTGCCGGCCAGCCTGTCTCCGGCCATCCTCACTGGCCTGCTGCGCGATCAACTGGGTTTTGACGGTCTGATTCTGACCGACGCGCTGGATATGGACGCGATTGATACCAGCTTCAGTTATCCCACTGCGGCGGTGCTGGCAATTCAGGCCGGAGCGGATCTGCTGTTGAGCGCGCATATCAGCCCGGATAACCATGCTGCCGCGATTCAGGCGGTGGTGGCGGCGGTGCGCGCGGGGGATATTACCGAAACACGGATTGATGCCTCAGTACGGCGCATCCTGGCCGCCAAGCAGCGTTACGGCCTGCTGGACTGGCAGCCGCTTGATCCGGCTGCCGCCGCCGACCGCGTGAATCTGGCTGATCACGAGCGGCTGCTCAACGAATTATTTCTCGCCGGTGTCACCGTCGCGCTGGATCGAAATGACCTGCTTCCGGTCACGCCGGAGCGCCTCGCCACGCTGGTGTATCCGGCGACCCGCGTGCAGGTCGCTAACGAGTGCAAGACCTACCGCCCCGATCTCCGGCTGGTCGGTGTGTCCGATTCACCGTCGGCGGAGGAAATCGCCTGGGCACAGGACGCAGCCCGGCGAACCGAGATTGTGATCGTCTTTACTCAGAACGCCCTCACCAACGCCGCGCAGCAGGCGCTGGTTAATGCCCTGCCGGCGGAAAAAACCGCCGTTGTCGCATTATGGTCGCCCTATGATTTTACGAAATTTCCTGACATTGCAGCCTACGTCGTAACGTACAGCCCGGCGCGTCCGGCGGTACCGGCGGCCTGTGCCATCCTCTTTGGCGCGGCGCCCGCGCAGGGACGGCTGTCCATCACCTTATCCGACGCTCTGCCAGCAGGCAGCCGGGACTAATATTCACTTAAAAAGATGCACATCAGCAAAACTCGTGTATCATAGAAACAGGTGATAGCGGTTCGTTGATTGACCAGATTCCTGATGAGCAAACTTCCACCTTTCAATGCTGCGTGGCTCGCCGGTATTTTCGACATCGCCATTGATGCGATCATCGTGGTGGATCGGTCGCAGCGGATTCTGTTTTTCAACCAGGGCGCGGAATACACCTTCGGTTACACAATGAAGGAGATGTTAGGGCAGTCCCTGGCCCGGCTGCTGCCAGAGCGCTTCCGCACCGCCCACGAGCAGCATATTGAGCGTTTCGCCGGCGAACCACATACTTCACAGCACATGCACGAACGCAGCCCAATCTGGGGCCGGCGCAAAAACGGTGAGGAATTCCCCTGCGAAGCCTCGATCTCGAAAGTTGAGCGGGAGGGCGAACTCGCTTTCGCCGTCATTTTGCGGGACATCACCGAACGCCGCCAGATGGAGGACAGCCTGCACCACGCGCTGGCCGAGGCCCGCGAACTCAGCGAACTGCGTTCGCGTTTCATCTCGATGGTGTCCCATGAACTCCGCACGCCGCTGTCGGTGATTCTGACCTCCAGCCATATTCTCGAAAGCTACGGCCTGCAAATGTCGCCGGAGCAGCGCCTGGAATACCATGACAATATCAAACAACAGGTGCGCCATCTGACCAAGCTGCTGGAAGATACCCTGGCGGTCAGCCGCGCCGAAACGGTAGGGCTGGACTTTGTGCCTGAACCCGGCGATCTGGAGCGTTTCTGCCGGGACACGGCGACAAAACTTCAACTGACGACCAACCAGACGCCGCGTATTCTGTTCACGACCAGCGGCGGCTGCCAGATCGTGCGCTTTGACGAGCAGCTTCTATGGCTCATCCTCAGCAATCTGCTGTCGAACGCGCTGAAGTATTCGCCGGACGGCGGCACTATCGCGTTTACGCTGGACTGTCATGATGGGCAGGCCGTGATCGAAATCCGCGATCAGGGCATCGGCATCCCGGCGGACGACCAGACACACCTGTTCGAAAGTTTCCACCGGGGCACGAACGTGGGGGCTATCCCCGGTACCGGCCTGGGGCTGGCGATTGTCGGACAGGCGGTCAGGGCACACGGCGGCAGTATCACCTTCACCAGCGCGGAAGGCGCCGGCACCACCTTTACCGTGACGCTGCCGGTCGCCTAATAGCCTCCCTGGGTGTTGAACATAAACGCCAGGAAGTTCAGCTCTTCCTCGGCGGTCATCGGGCGCGGACGAGCGAGATCGTCAATAATACCGGCGAACAGCCCAATGCCCAGCAGCCGCCCTTCGTAGATGAACAATTCATCCATAAAAAAGCGCATGTTGCCCCAGAACGGCTGGTCAAAAAACAGGTTGCTCAGGCCGTAATGCAGGAACGCCGGCTCCCCCTGTGCCCGGTTGTAAAACTCGAACACCTGCGGCTTGTGCGCCTGCGTCCCGATCACCACGTCCGCGCCCAGGTTCGCTATCCCGCGAAAATCGCTGCGCTGCTGGTCGGTCGGCAGGTATTCTTCATATTCCCAGTGCTGCATACTGACGATCAGTAAATCGCTGGTGGCGGCCAGTTCGGGCAGGGTCGCGCGCAGCCAGCCCCATTCACAGGAAACCGAGCCGGGACGGTCGGCGCTGGCAATCGCGTAGTACGGCCCGGCCCAGTTACAGGCCACCCAGGCGATACGGTTGCCATTGTGTTCGATAATCAGCGGCTGCCGCGCCTCATCGGGCGTTTCGCCGCCGCCAACCGTGTGAATCCCATTGTCGCGGTAGAACCTGAGCGTTTCCCGGTAAGCGTCGTAGCCGTAATCATTGTTATGGTTGCCGGTCAGTTCCACGATGTCCAGCCCAATATAGGGGAACAGCGCGAAGTGTTCCGGTTTCGAGCAGAACGCGCCCAGCGGTGTTTCCTGGCTGTAGGGGCAGGTTGGATAGAAAGAGACTTCGTTGCTGGTGTGGAAGAAGTCGGCGCGGTCTACGTAGGGTTTGATCGCCTCACCGGCCCACGTCACGCCGTTTCTATCCAGCGCCGTCATGGTCTGCCGGGTGAGCGCCGTCACGCCGGACAGCAGGACGCGCGTCAGCCGGTCGCGGTAAAAGTTTGGTGTGGCGCTGGTGAAAGCCAGAGGATACGGCTCGACATCAAACGGATGCAGACCATAATCATCCCCTGCCCCGGTCACCCGCAGCGCCCGGTAGCGCGGAGACAGGCGTTCGACAGGCAGCAGCGTATACCGGGTTCGGTCGCGCCACAGGATGTTGTACAGCGCATCCAGCGGCACAACCTGTACTGCCGGATTCAGCGCCACACCATAGCCGGCCAGGGCCGCCGCCGCCGATTCGTCCAGAACCAGTTTTGCGTCGGCAGCGCCCGCCGTGATGGCTTGCAGCGTTTCGAGCGAAATGGTGCTTTGCAGGCTGGGGAACACTACCACCGGCAGGAACAGGTACAGTCCCCCCGGCGCGGGGGTGGGTTCGGGCGGCGCGGCAGGTGTCAGCATGGCCGTGTTCGGGGTATTCGTGGCAAACACCGGCGCGGCGGGCTGTGCTGGCGCGGTCCATGCTTCAACATAAAACCGCAGATATTCCGCGACATGCTGTTTCCAGTAGGTCAGGTAATGCTGACCTTCGGGGTACACGGTGTATTGGTACGGTACGCCGCGCGCCTTCAGCCGTTCGTCCATCAGGTCGAGTCCCGGCGCAGCATAGTCATCTTTGCCCCGATCAAGTGTGATTCGCAGTTGGTCTATATCCGGCGCATTCGCTGCCAGCCGCAGCGGGTTAAACTCCGGCGGCGCGTGGTAATCATCCAGAAAGGCGCTGTGCCCGCCGACCGCGCTGAACAGATCGGGGTGGCGGAACGCCAGTTGCAGCGCCCAGAAACCACCGCGCGAAATGCCCCCGATAGCCCGTGTCTCGCGCCGCGCATCAATCCGGTAGGTGGACTCGGCCAGCGGCATCAGTTCGTCGAGAAAAACGTTCGCCCACGACACCCGATCAAACTGATTCTGGTTGGCAATCCATTCCCCGAACGGCATGACCGCGATCACCGGCGGCATCGTTCCGTCCGCGATGCCCGCGTCCAGCACCGGCGGCAGCCCCAGCCGCACCCACTGGCCGTCATCTTCGTTCGAGCCATGCATCAGATAGATAACCGGATAACGGGTGGTGGTCTGGTCATAACACGGCGGCAGGTACACCGAGTAGTACATATTCGTCCGGGCGATCTCGCTGCGGTACGCCTGGCGCTCCACCCGTCCCGCTGTTTCGGCACAGGTCTGCGCCGAGAGTGAGGGCGCGGCCATGACACAGGCAGCCATGACCGCCGCCAGCAAACCGGCCATAAGTCGTGAAAAAGTTGGCATGATGTTGAACCTCGACAACAAGCCTATAATATTACCTGCGTTCGATCATCAGGTAAATCATGCCAAAACAATCCGGTTCGGTGCCGCTGTCCATCTGGTTCTGGTTGGTCGTGCTGCTGCTGTTTACGGCGGCAGTGGGCGCGCGCGGCCTCAATGCCGACGCGCTGTGGTACGACGAGTACTGGTCGCTGTATTACGCGGGCGGCGCACAGTACGGCCCGGCGACACTGGCCGACACGGTGCAGCGCGTGGCCGGTGAGTTCGCGCATGAGAAGAACCCGCCCGGTTATTACATTCTGCTCAACCTGTGGGGACAGTTTGCCGGCTGGAGCGAAACTGGCGGGCGGGCGCTGTCGTGGCTGGCAGGGCTGCTGGCCGCCGCCTGTACTTTCCGGCTGGCGGTGGATGTCACCCCGGCGCTGCCGCGCCGGTCGCGCTGGCTGGTCGGCTTGGGCGCGGCGGCGTTCATCGGCGGATCAGCCTTTGTCAGTGATTATTTACACGAAATGCGGGTTTATATCTTGTCCGTCTGGCTGGCGGCAACGGTGCTCTGGCTTTACTGGCGCGTACAGCACGCCCGCCGCGCGCCATCTGTCCGCTGGCAAGCTGCGCTGGTAATAACAACCGCCGCTTCGTTATATCTGCATTACGCCGGGGTGATCATCCTGGGCGCGGTGGCGCTGTATCACCTGCTGGCCGCGCCGAAAAACCGCCGCTGGTGGCAGGTCATGCTGCTGCTGGCGGCGGGTGGCACGCTGTTCCTGCCCTGGCTGCCAACCCTGCTGGACGCGACACAGCGGGCGCAGAATCTGCGATTAACCGCTCTGGATACGTCGCAGACGGTCGAAGTCCTGCTGTATGTTCTGAGCAATGGCAGTATCGCTCTGCTGGCGCTGGTCGGATGGTATGGCCTCAAGCCGGCCAACCATTTCGCTCTGCTGCTGGCGCTCGGATCGGTCGCCCTCGGTCTGGCGCTGAACGCCGTTTATCCGTTTGTCAATCACATCCGTTACCTGCTGGTGTTGTGGCCGCCGCTGGCGCTGGTATTCGGCCAGGGTGTGGAACGGCTGGCGCGGATCGGCATCCGTCCGGCGGTAGTGCTGGCAATCTGGTTGGGCGCTGGCCTCTGGAACAGCTTTAACCCCGCTTTTGTGAACGATCTGCCCGGCACGTTTCCGCACCAATTCTGGCGCGAACTGGCCGCCGTGTTAACCGAACGGGCACAGCCGGGTGATGTGGTAGCCTTTCATGCCGGCGATTTTGACTGGATGCAGGCGCCGGTGATGGAACATTACCTGCATGGTATACCTGTCGAAAGTACGTTGATGGAAGCACTGCCCGGACTCCAGGCGAATGATGAATATGCGAAGGAAGTGCGGGATTTTATTGGCGATACGCCGCGTGTCTGGCTGGGTGTAAACCGGCTCTATCCACCCAATTTCCGGCTGGCCGAATTTGAACGCGCGTTATCGGCTGATTACGTCACCTGTGGAACGATTCTGAATCTGCCGGATATGAGTCTTGACCTGTACACCCGGATGCCCTTAGCTTCGACCACAGTCTCTCTCCGGTTTGGTGACTCTATCGGTCTTGTGCCGGTCGAAATCATTCCGGCGAAAAATGGCCTGCTGGTCACATTAGCATGGCAGGTTGGCGCAAACGTGCCGCCGAATACCTACTCCGTCGCGCTGCACGTCGTAGACTCCGCTGGCACGCTCATTGCGCAGACTGACTATCCCCTGCCCAACGATCACCGCTCCTGCCGCACTACCATTATTCCAGTAACGGCAGGCAGTTACACGCTGCGCGCCGTCGTCTACAACTGGCAAATGGGTGAACGCCTGCCGGCTGTCAACACTGTCACCGGTGAAACCGGCGATTCCCTGTCGCTGACCGGCGTGAATATTCCATAACACGGGATTCTCCGCTTGATCAATCCTGCCGGTTGACTGAACACTAAGGACTACAGACTACCGACCAAAGACTGATGACTGTTCCCCCGCCCCATTTTCCGGTACACTTATGCCGTAGACACAGACCACAGGACACAAGCTAACATGGGATCGCTCAACCCTGATTTACTCTCCAAAGACTTAGACGCCGTGATGAACGACGCGGTGGCGCTCAAAGACCAGTACCGCAAACCGGTCATCATGCCGGAGATGGTGCTGCTGGCGCTGCTGCGCCGCCCGGATACGGCGGCTGCCCGGCTGCTGACGGCCTTCGCCACCACGCGCGGCGTTGACCTGAAGAAACTCGACCGGCAGGTACATCTGGCGATTGAAGGCCGGGGCGACCAGAACGGCAATCTCGATTTCATCGCCAGAGGCAACCGCTCGGTGCCGCTGTCGCGCCAGGCGATCATCCTGATTGACGACTCGCTCAGTCTGGCGAATTCGCTGGAAGAAATGCGCGTGGATACCGATCACGTCCTGTCCGTCATGGCCGAAAGCGCCATGAGCACCAGCGGCCTGCTGCGGGGGCAGGGCATCACCCCCAAAGCGATACAGGACATCCTTTCCGAAAACAGTCAGATTCGACGGGTGAGCGGCGGCACGACACAGGATTATGTCGCGGCAGCCAAAGCCGGCCAGCTTCGCGCTGTCTACTTCCGCGAAAATCTGCTGCGCGACATCATCAATATTCTGTCACAGGCCGTCAACCGCCATGTCATTCTGCTGGGGCCGGACGGCGTGGGTAAACGCACGCTGGCGTACAGCCTCGGCCTGCTGATGTCCGAAGGCAAAGGCCCGCAGGGTCTCAAGGCGCTGGTACAGATTGATGAAACCGCGCTGCTGGATAACGACCAGAAGGCCGTGCGCGCTGGCCTGAGCAAAGCCGCCGGGGGCATCCTGTTCGTGCCGCACCTGCACCGCTTCTTCGGCGGGCCGATCAAAGCTGAATTCACGAAGGCGACGCCGCTGGTGCAAAAGGCGTTCCTCAGTGACGACCCGGTTATCATCGGCACGACTACCGAGCAGGAGTACAACCAGCGGTTAGCGACCGTCAGCGCGGTGGCTGAAAACGCGCAGGTGATCCGCGTGCCGGAGCCGTCGGTCGAAGAAACCGCTGAAATCCTGAAGATCATCAAACCGCATCTGGAAGCCGATTATCAACTGGAGATCAAAGAGGACGCGCTGGTGCTGGCGGCGCGGCTGGCAAAACGTTATATGACGGCCATGCCCCTGCCCCGCAGCGCCGAGCAGTTGGTTCATCGCACGGCGGCAATGGTGACGATGAGCCAGCAGAGCCATCTGGCGTTTAAGCCGGAACTGGCCGACTCAATTCTCGATGCGGAAGACATCACCCTGACCGCCAGCCAGATGACCGGCATCCCGGTCAACAAACTGGGCGAGGACGAGCGTCTGCGTTACGCCAGCATGGTCGAACACCTGAAAGAACGGATCATCGGGCAGGACAACGCCGTGCTGGCCGTCAGCCGTGCCATCAAAACTGCGCGTGTTGGCCTGAAAGACCCCAAGCGCCCGATTGGCGCGTTCCTGTTCCTGGGGCCAACCGGCGTCGGCAAGACCGAACTGGGCAAGGCGCTGGCGGAATTCATGTTTGGCAGCGAGGACGCGATCCTGCCGCTGGATATGAGCGAGTTTAAGGACGAGTCCAGTCTGAACCGGCTGATCGGTTCGCCGTCCGGTTATGTGGACAGCGAGGCCGGCGGCCAGCTTACCGAGCGCGTGCGCCAGCAGCCGTACATCATCGTGCTGTTCGACGAAGTGGAAAAAGCCCACCCGCGCGTGCTGGACATTCTGCTGCAAATGATCGAAGAAGGCCGCCTGACCGACGGGCGCGGCAACACCACCAATTTCAGCGAGACGGTCATCATCCTGACCAGCAACCTCGGCTCGCAGGCGCTGGCCGTGCCGGTCATCACGGATGAAATCCGCGAGGAAGCGATGGACGATGTGCGCGAATTTTTCCGCCCGGAATTCCTGAACCGCCTTGACGAAGTGATTATGTTCAACGCGCTGTCCGATGAAGACCTGGGCAGCATCCTCAAGCTGCTGCTCAGGAAAGAAACGAAGATGGCCGGTGAACGCGGCCTGACGCTGGAATTCACCGACGCGGCTAACGAGTGGATGCTGGCGCAGAACGACGAGCCGGAATACGGCGCGCGCCCGCTGCGGCGCATCATCCGTCGTTTCGTGCGCGAACCGCTGGCGGATTTCCTGCTGAAGGTCAACCCCACCCCCGGCACGTCGGTGCGGGTGGATGCCAATGGGGACGGCTTGCAGTTTGTCGCGCTGGTGGATGGTAAGGAAGTGACGGTCGGACAATAACGACAGCCGTCAATCAAATGGCTGTCCTGCTAACGGACGATTGGAAAACACACGATGGCAAAAGATGATACGCTGGTTACCCGCCCAATGCCCAAACGCCCGGAAAACGGTCTGCTGGCCTGGCAGGCCACCATCGGTTATATCAGTGGTCAGTACAGTCTGGATGCACTGCTGACATTTCAGGCTTATCCGCTGGAATCGGGTACGGTCGGTTGGGCGGCGGCGGCCTCCTGGGGGCAGAACCGGGAAAGTGTCGAAGGCGCGGAGTCGCTGCCTGTGGCGCTGCGTGATCTGTGGAGCGAAGTAAACCAGCATCACGTTATCTTTGAAACCCGCGAGGCCATCCTCAAACGCCCGGCCAACTATGATGACGACCGGTGGATTGATGCTGACACCGCCGCCATTCTCAACCGCCTGCTGCATATTGCCGGTGTCGTCTATGGCATGGACTGGCGGCTGGTCGTGATTTACCAGCCGGTTGAAAGCCAGGCCGTTCGCTTTCAGGCGCGGCTGCTGGCGCTGGATGACTCGGTGCAGATTGGCGGGCAGGGCGCGTCCCTGCGGGAAGCCTGCCAGGATGTGTACCGCAACGCCGCACCCTATTTTGTCGCGCATTCCGGCAAGGCGCTGGACGATCTGGATAAATAAGGGCGAACTGCCGGTTCGCCCTTACAGACAATGTGTATCTTCAAAGACGTTCTAATGACTATGGACGAATGACTTCCCGAAGGAGACGATTTTATGCCCCAGGTTGATGCTTCAATTTTTCGCAAATACGATATTCGCGGCACGGTCGGCGGTGACAAACCTCAGTTGACACCCGCGCTGGCGCGGCTGGTAGGTCAGGCGCTTGGCACGTATCTGCCGCAGAATTTTCAGACAGAACGGGTGTTTGTCGGTACGGATAACCGCCCCTCCTCCGAGCCTTTGAAGCAGGCCATGATCGAAGGGCTGGTTTCCACCGGCATGAATGTCACCGACATCGGCCCGGTGCTGACACCCACACTCTACTTCGCTTCGGCCAGCTATGCGGGTACAGGCGCCGGTGTGATGATTACCGGCAGCCACCTGGATACCCGCTACAACGGCATCAAAATGGCCTATGGCAAGCTGGCGCTGGCTGACGAACAAATCCTGAATCTGCTGAAGATCATCCAGACCGATGCGTTTGTTACCGGCCAGGGCAGCGTCACCCAGGATTACGATATGATTCACCGGCACATGGAGACGATCTCGAAGAAGGTTCACATCGCCCGCCCGCTGACCGTCGTGCTGGACGCAGGCAACGGTCTGTCCGGCACGTATGTTCCACCGGTGCTGGAACAGCATGGCCTCACCGTCCACTGCCTGTACTGCGAATCGGATGGCACTTACCCGAATCACCTGCCCAATCCCGAAGACCCGGAAATGACCAAGGACTTGGAAAAGAAGGTGCTGGAAGTCGGCGCGGACTTAGGGCTGGCTTTCGACGGCGACTCCGACCGCTGCGGCTTTATTGACAATCACGGCCATCACATCGCCGCCGACCGCCTGCTGGCGCTGCTGGCGCGCGACGTGCTGACGCGGCATCCCGGCGCGCCGGTGGTGTTCGACGTGAAATCGTCGCGGGCGCTGCCGGAAGAGATCAAGAAGTACGGCGGTGTGCCGGTGATGTGGAAAACCGGCCACAGCCTGATGAAGCTGAAAATGGCGGAGATCAACGCGCCGGTCGGTGGCGAGGTCAGCGGCCATCTGTTTTTTGGCGATGACTACTACGGCTTCGACGACGCGCCGCTGATCGCGCTCAAGACACTGGAAATTATCGCCAAATCCGGCAAGACCATCTCGGAGCTATTCGATGAGATTCCGAAGCTGGCCGCCACGCCGGAAATCATCCTCTCCACGCCGGACAATCTGAAATTTGCGATCATTGATGAAATCCGCGACGAACTTTCAAAGCAGTATGAGGTGATCGCGCTCGACGGCGTGCGCGCTGAGTTCGAAAACGGCTGGGGGCTGGTGCGCGCCAGCAACACGCAACCGGCCATCACGCTGCGTTTTGAAGCCTACACCCGCCCGCAGTTGGTGGAATACATGCAGCGGTTTAAGACACTGCTGGACAAACACCCGGAAATTGACATGGCGAAGTTCAACGCGCAGATGGCTGCCTTCAGCGCGCCAGCTAAACCATAACGACCACCATCAGGCAGGGGCATACTGTCCCTGCCTGTCTTTTTCTCCCACCGACAGGTGCCGCTTGAACCGCGTCCGTTATCGGCAAGGTCTGGATAACACCTGGATGCCGGCAGTGTTAGCCGTACTGACGCTGCTGTTTATGCTGCCCTTCCTCCGCCCGCCAACGGGCAGTGAAGTGTTCGACGGCCACGATCTGCTGTACCAGCAGTACCCGCTGTATTCGTTCATCTTCGACCGCGTTCGTGATGGCGCCGGTTTGCCTCTCTGGAATCCCTATCTGTTCAGCGGGCAGAGCATCGTCGCCAACCCACAATCCACCATTTTTTATCCCCCCGCCGGGATTATGGCACTGATAGGCGTTCCGCGCGGCGTTGGCTGGTTGGTGGTGCTGCATCTGTGGTTGGGCGGCTGGGGCATGGCGCAGTTTACGCGCCGGTTGGGTGCTTCACCGGTCGGCGCGCTGGCCGGGGGCATCATTTACGAGTTTTCCGGTCTGATGGCGGCGCACCTGAACGCCGGACACATCAATTATCTGTTGTGCGCGGCCTGGCTGCCCTGGCTGGCCGCCGCTTACCTGTGGAGTGTTGAACGATCGAACCGGCTGCTGGCCGCGCTGCCGGGAGCCGCCGTTCTGGGGCTGGCGATTTTGTCCGGTCACCCGCCGCAGCTTTATTTCGGTTTGTTATGGCTGGCCGCGCTGTGGGTGTATCTCGTTGTGACCAAACGTGCCGCGCCCCTGCCTGCGCTGCGCCCACTGGTGGTAATCGCCGTTGGTGGTGCGGCCTTAGGCGCGGCGCTGCTGCTGCCGGTCGCGGATTTCACGCTGCGCTCGACCCGCACACAGGGCAGCCTCGGCTTCAGCGGCAGCTATGCCCTGCCGGGGGCGCAGCTTCTCACGCTGTTGATTCCCAATCTGTTTGGCGAACCGAATCAGGGTTACTGGGGTCTACCGTTCTATGAAGAATTAACCGCCTATCTGGGCATTCTGCCGCTGCTGGTGCCCTTTCTGGTGCGCCGCCGCCCGGCGGCTGTCCTGCTGATGGTGTTTATGGCCGTTGGCCTGGTGGTCAGCCTCGGCATTGATGGCGGCCTGTTCCCGTTCCTGTATTATCTGCTGCCGGGTTACAACCTGTTTCGTGTGCCGCCGCGCGCCCTGTACTTTTTCACGGTTGGCTCGGCGGGGCTGGTCGCGCTGCTCATCACCGACTGGCAGACTGCCACGCCCGACCCCAACCGCGACCTTTATCGCACCATGCGCCGCGCACTGCTGGTGCTGGTGGTGCTGTTGGTCATCGCGGCCTTTGCGCTGTCAGCCTTCTTCACGGCGCACAGCACCAGCGAGACTCCACCGTACCGCATCCTGCAAAGCGCCAGCGCGACAGCCTTGGCCGCGCTGGCCGCTGGCGCTGCCTGGCTGGTGCTGCGCTGGCGAGCTTCCGGCACAGGCGCGGCGGGGTGGCAGATTGCGCTGGTGATCGCCGTCCTGCTGGTTGACCTGTGGCGCGTATCCGCGCCGCTGGTGACCGTGAGCGCGGTTGATGTGCCGGTCATGTGGCAGGTGATGGCGCGGGTCGCGCCGTCCGAACCCGATTTTCGTGTGATGACCATCCCGAATCAGGTGATCTGGCAGGCGGGCGCGGTTTACACCCGGCACCTGAACGCCGGCGGTTATGATCCACTGGTGAGCGAGACCTATCAGCGGTTACTGGATGCAAGCGACTACAATCCCACCGCCCCTATCGCCCGGCTGCTGGGAGTACGCTACGCCATCAGCGATAAACCCTTTGACTGGTCAGGCTTGCCCGGCGGCGAGTCGCTGACGCTGCTCGCCCAGGACGGCAACTGGTATGTTTATGAGATGGCCGACCCACTGCCGCGTGTTTTTATCGTCCCGGCGGCCAGGGTTATGCCTGATGACGAAACCGCGCGCCAGGAAATGACCGCCAGCACCTTCGACCCGCTGGCGCTGGCGCTGATCAGCCAACCGGCCAACTGTCCCACCAGCGACGGAAACGCAGCCGCGCGAATAACCGGCTATAATCCTGATGCTGTGCTGATCGAAACCCGCAGCGACCAACCGGGGATGCTGGTGCTCACCGACAGCTACGACCCCAATTGGACAGTCACCATTGACGATGCACCGGCTGAACTGCTGCGAGTGTATACCGCTCTGCGCGGCGTCTGTCTGCCGGCTGGCGAACACCGCGTCCGCTTCGAGTATCAGCCGCGAGCCTTTTATCTCGGTGTCACCATTTCAGCAGCGGCGTGGCTCGGATTGGCGTTTATCGGGCTGGCGCGGCTGGCGCAACATTTACTTTCAAACCGAAGGATAAACCCCGCATGACCGATCATTTCCAGAATATCTACGCCCACCACGCTGATCAATACGAAGCCCTCGTCGCCCGCGAGGATTATCAGGGTCAAATCCTGACCACGCTGCAAACCATTCGCCCGCTGGCCGGGCTGGATGTGGTGGAGTTCGGCGCGGGTACGGGGCGGCTGACGTGTTTGCTCGCGCCGCTGGTGAAGTCCATTCGCGCCTACGACGGTTCAGGTCATATGCTGGACGTAGCAGCGGCCAAGCTGCAAATGCTGAACCTGACCAACTGGCAGACTGCCGTCGCCGATAACAAACACCTTCCGGCAGCGACCGGCAGCGCCGATCTCGCTATCGAAGGCTGGAGTTTCGGCCACTGTGTCGGCTGGTTTCCCGATTCATGGCGTGAGGAAGTTGGCGCGGCGCTGGCGGAAATGCGCCGCGTGCTGCGTCCCGGCGGCACAATGATTTTGATGGAAACGATGGGCACAGGCCGCGAGACGCCGCAGCCGCCCAACGCCGGTTTGGCTGAATTATACGGCTGGCTGGAAAACGATCACGGCTTTGCGGCGGCGACGATCCGCCCCGACTACCGGTTTGAATCGCTGGCGGAAGCCGAACGGCTG
>JARKOK010000143.1 GCA_029975765.1 Aggregatilineales bacterium | reverse complement strand
GCGTCGGGTGATTTACGCAGCACGCGCAGCAGTTCACGCCAACCGACATGTTTGCCGTACCGCAGCAGCGCCCACCGGAAAATCCGCCCGGATGCCCAGACCGTGACCAGCGCCGTCAGCAGCAAAATCGCCAGACTGAGCAGCACCTGCCACGCCGGCACTGCCGCGAAGCCCATTCGCATCAGCACGGTTGTCGGGGCTGTGAACGGCACGAGTGTCAGAATCAGCGGCACTACGCCGTTAGGGTCGCTCAAAAAGCTGGCGACGAAGAAAAACGGCAGCACCCACAGCAGCGACACGATAGATGAAATCTGACGGCTCTCCTGCTCCGATCCCACTACCGCGCCGATACCGGCCATCAGACTGGACAGCAGGAAGTAGCTGAGTACGAAGTAGATGAAAAACAGGAGCATCAGGTCGGTTGGGATGACCATGCCCTGAAGCGCCGGAATCGTCTGGCCGAAAGTGAAGAGCAGCACCGCCCCCACACCCCAGACGATAATCTGTGTCAGCCCCAGCAGCCCCAGACCGATCACTTTCCCCAGCAGGATTTGCGTCGGCGTGACACTCGTCACCAGGATTTCCATGATGCGGTTGGTCTTTTCCTCCACCACGCCGGACATCAGGAAACCGCTGGTCACGCCGGAGGCCATCATAAACACCAGCGCGAACATCATCGGCATCAGGATCAGCGCCGGGATATTGTCCTCTGTCAGATCGCGCCCGCTGTCCGCGACGTGAATCGTCATGTTGACCGGTTCCTGGATACGTTCCAGCGGCATATCCACGCTGACCTGCCGGGTGATGTTTTGCAGCAGCAGTGTTTCAATCGTTTTGTTGAGCGCCTCCGGTACTCCCTCATAGCTGTAGACGGATACTTCACCGTCGGTTATGTAGCTCGCCGGAATGATGACATACGCGCCGATGGTTTTTTCATCAAGCGCCTGCCGCGCCGCTGTTTCGTCAGGGTAGGGGGTGAAGCGGTCGGTGGCGTCCTCCGGGAAGACCGGATCGGCCAGAATGCCGGACTGGTCAACATAGCCGACCCTGCCGACCTGTTCCAGATTTTCTTCGCTGGAGACCGTCACGGCGAAAATCAGGACCATCACGATGATTGTGAACAGCGGCACACCAAAAACAGCGAACAGGAACGACGGTCGCTTGAGATTGTACAGATACTCGCGCCGGGCAACCGTGAATGTCTTATTCATTTTTCGCCCTCCACAACCTGAATGAAGATGTCGTTCAGGCTGGGCACGGCCAGTTCAAAACGTTCGATGCTCATACGGGGGTTGGTGGCAATCGCCGCCAGCACATCGTCAGTAGTCGTGCTCGGCCCCAGGTGCAGCAGTGACGCCTTGCGCCCGTTTTCGGTCATTTCAACCCGTTCCACGCCCGGCAGGGTCGCCCAGTCTCCCTGGCCTTCAACGATGATGGCATGTATGGCGTACTGCCTGCGGATGTCTTCGACCCTGCCATACAGCTTTTGCTGCCCCTTGTTAATCATCAGCAGCCGGTCGGCCATCTCTTCAACCTGCCACATCTGGTGCGTGCTCATCACGACTGTGCCGCCCTTCTGACGGAACTCCAGCACCAGGTCTTTCAACGCCAGGGTGTTCACCGGGTCGAGGCCGGAGAACGGCTCGTCAATGATGATCAGCTCCGGGTCATGGATGACGGTCACGGCGAACTGAATTTTCTGCTGCATACCCTTGCTCAGTTCGCTCACTTTATTCTTGCTGTGGTCGGCCAGTTCCAGGCGTTCCAGCAGGGCCAGGCTGCGCCTGCGGGCTTCCCCGGACGACAGGCCCTTGAGCGTGCCCAGGTATTCCATCATTTCCAGCACGCGCACGTTGCGGTACAGGCCGCGTTCTTCCGGCAGATAGCCGATTTTGTCTTTGGTGGCATCCGTCAGCGGCCCGCCGAGCACCGCGATCCTGCCGGTGTCCGGCTTCAGAATATCCAGAATCATGCGCATGGTAGTGGTCTTGCCAGAGCCGTTCGGCCCCAGCATGGCAAAAATTTCGCCCTTCTGGACATCAAAGGTCAGTTGGTCTACGGCGCGGAAATCGCCGTAGCTCTTGGAAATCTGCTCAACATGGATGGCGGCGGTGGGCTGCATGGTACTTTCTCCTGACTTTTATCACAATTAGCGCCCATTCCCTAATACGCAGCCGGGGCGCAGAAAGTTGCAAATTTCATTAAACTTAAAGCTTATTTGTCGGGAGCTAGAGGCCGTGATAAAATCAAAACGTTGAGAAAAATGCGAAATCTTCATTGCGTCCGTTTTACTGGTGGTGGTAAAATAAAGCAGTAATGAATTTTCCGGTTAACCTTAATCTTTTCGATCCGGCAATTGATGAACGCCAACGGTGTCTGGAAGCCGTCCAATACCCTCTGGAGGTTTGAATGAAAAAGCATATTCTTGTCGTTGACGACGAGATCGGCGCGCTAACGCTGATCGGAATTATGCTTGAACGCGGTGGTTTTGGTGTGTTGAAGGCTAAGGATGCGAAGTCCGCTCTGAGTGTCCTCGACCAGAACACGCCGGATATGATTATCCTCGATGTAATGATGCCCGGTATGGATGGCATTGAGCTGTGTAAGGTTATCCGCGACCGGCAGGACACCGGCGTCACGCCCATTCTTATTCTCTCGGCGCGCGGCGATGCGGAAAGCATTATGCGCGGCATCGAAGCTGGAGCGAACGATTATCTGCCGAAGCCGATCCTCCATCACGATCTGGTGGCGAAAGTTCGCTCGATGTTAGGGCAGAACGGCGCAGAAGTCTAATTCTGTCCCTGATCTATCGCAGCGCACCGCCGGGTGCGCTTTTTGCTTTTGGTCAGATTCACCCCGCGCCGTACAGCGCCCGGTAGATGTTATGAAAGCCGTAGATGCGCTCGACGTAAGTTCGGGTGCTGCTGATCGTGATAGCGGTCATAAAGGCATCCGGGTCCCCGCCTGATAAATTCAGCCAGCTTGCAGCCCGGCCCGGCCCGGCATTGTAGCCGGCCAGCGCCGCGATCACATTCTCATCAAAGCGCCGGAGCTGTTCTTCCAGATAAAACGCCCCGAACTCAATCCCCGCGTAAGGCCGGAATAAATCGCTGTGCTGGTAATCCGGCCATTGAAGCTGCTGCGCGATATATTCGGCTGTGCCGGGGATAACCTGCGTCAGCCCTTTTTCGCCGGCTGCCGCTGTCGCGTAGGTGTCAAACAGGCTTTCATGCCGGATGAGCGAAAACAGCAGCAGCGGGTCTATATTCCGGCGCTGCGCGGTATCCAGCACCACATCCAGATAGTAGACCGGGTAGCGCAGCCGGGCAATGAACGCCGGCGCGTCCAGCGTGCCTACGCCTGCCGCGCGGATGACATTCGCGCCCGCCAGTATCGAAGGCTGGTACGCGCCCAGCCCGCGCAGGAATACGGCCAACTGGAACGACGTCACGGCGTTGCTGGCGTGCGCCTCGATCACATCACCAAATTCCACTTCTGCCTCGGCGTTCGCGCCGACTGCCCACAGTTCGTTGCCACGAATCAGCCGCGCATCACTTTGCAGCGTGGGCGAAAGCTGCCACAGGCTGCCTTCCTGTTCGACCGCGAATTTCTGCCGGAGCCAGTTTTCGGCTTCGGCCAACTGCGCGGTTTCGTCGAATTCAAACTGATACTGCGCGGGCCGGGTAAATGGCGCGCGTCCCTGCTGAATATCCAGCGCGCGAGCGGCGAAGTAACTGTCCGGCGCGGCGCTGACCGCCTGCTGGAACGCCTGGCTGGCGGTGCTGGTATCGCCGCGCTGCTGTGCCAGCCGTCCCACCCACAGATAAGCCGCCGCCTGGTCGTCACCGGTGGCTGTCACTGCCAGCCGCGAATACAGCCGTTCCGCGCCTGCCGTGTCGCCCAGATTCACCGCCGCCGATGCCGCCAGGAAGAGGCCGCTGCGCGCCTGATCGGTCTCCGGGTATCTGTCGGCCAGCCGTTCGAAAATCTGCCGCGACTCGCCGGGTTTGTCGTTTGTGCCGTACAGGTAACCCGCGCGCCACAGGGCTTCGGCGGCCTGCGCCACGTCACCGTAAGTGTCGGCGATCCGCAGATACTGGGTTATTGCGCCATCAATATCGCCACTCAGGAATCGGGTGCGCCCCTGTTCGAGCAGTGCTTCGCCAAAGGCGGGGTCCGTCGGGAACTGATCAATCACGGTCTGGAAGGCCGTAATCGCTGCCGCCGTGCTGCCGATTTCCCGGTAAGCGCGGCCTAACAGCAGGTGCAGTTCTGCCGGTACTTCCGCCAGGATATGCGACGTGGTGTAGGCATTAAACGCATCAATCGCCCCCTGGTAATCACCATACAGGTAGCTGACACGTCCCTTCGCGTAGTCATCCAACACAACGCCGTTTTCCACCAGCGTTTGCATCGCCTGATAGGCCTGCGGCGTACCGGGGTAGTTTTCGAAAATGGCTTGCAGCCGCGCCAGCCCATTCTGCTGATTACCGCCATCCAGCACCAGCCGGGCGGCGTTCATTTCGATGCTGGCGCGGTACGGCGCGTTGCGGGCTACCGCCAAGATGGCATCATACTGTTCCAGCGCCCTGTCCGACTGACCGGCTTGCAGGTAGACCTGGGCTACTTTTTCCCGCAGCGCCAACTGCGGCACGAGGCTGCGGCCATCGTCGGCGGCCAGCGCATAGGCCGCCAGCGCCGGCTGGGTCTGCCCCAGCGCCAGGTGTGCGTCCCCCATACGTTCGTGTACGTAGCTGTCAATCATGCCGGGGCGCAGCGCGAAATACTGCTCAAAGTCGGCCAGCGCCGCCGCCCATTCAGACAGTCCGAGATAAGCATCGCCGCGCAGAAAATAGGCCTGAGCGATACGAGCGTCCTGCGGGTACTGGCTGATGAAGTTCGTCAGCGCGTTCACCGCGTCGCTGAACAAACCTTCGCGCAGCGCGGAACGCCCCAGACCAAAGGTGGCCGCCGCGCCGGTTGCCGCCGGAACGCTTTCACCCTGTGCCAGAATCGTCTGGTAGGTGGCAACGGCATTTTCATAATAACCGTTGACCAGATAGCGGTCGGCCAGCCGCAGCGCCACTTCCGGCACGACGGTCGGCGTTGGTGGAATGGTTGGGGTGGGGGGAATCGTCGGCGTGGCAGTCGGCCCAACGGTGGCGTCCGGGGTGGCTGTCACATAAATGACTGAGGGCTGTTCGTTCAGGTTGCAGCCCGCCAGCAGGACAACGATTAGCAGGGTTGGAAACAGCAGTTGTTTTACAGCTTTCATGTGTTGGATTATCGCGGCGGGATGCGTCCCTGTCAATGATGGCTGCCCCACGTTATCCCGACGGCGGCGCGAGATCACCCGCCAGCCAGGGCAGCCCATAACCAACGATCAGGTGGCCGGCCTCGGCCAGCGCGCTGCCCAACTGCTGGGTATTGCGGAATTCCCACCAGTGGGCCGCAGACGGCAGAATTGCCACGCCGAAATCTTCAACCACCAGCGCGCTCAGGTCACGGCGGGCGAAGCGCGGGTGCTGGCTGAGGGCGGTGGGCGCCGGCTGGTCGCTGCGGGTGAGTGTCACCCGGAAACGGGATGGGTTGCCAGATGCCCACACCGTATCCGTGTAACTCAGCAGTTGAAATTCGATGATGCCATACAGCCCTTCATCCAATCGTCTGATGAAACGAAACTGCCCGCCCGCCCACTGCACCGGATGCTCGTCCAGCGTGTAACCCGCCGCGCTCAACGCCTGTCCCATCACAGTCAGCAGCAGCAGCCGGAAGTATTCCTGTGGCGATTGAGAAGCGTTCATCTCAACTCAAAAGTTAACCAGTGCCAGATGTGTCGGTTTCATCAAAATATGCCCAGCCCTGCAAATCCGGCGGTTCGATGCCTAACTGTGTCATAATCGTCTTGATCTGCTCCCGGTGTTCGGTGGCGTGGTTGATGACCTGGGTGAGAAGGATGGTCTTTGGTACTTCACGCGGCGTGCCGTCCCAATCAATCGGCACCGTGTCGCTGGCCTGGATTTTGGGTGCCCACTCGATTAAGCCTGAGCCAGTGCTACGCAGCGATTCGATCATTTCCGCCATCGTCATCGGTGCTGGATTCTCCGGTCGTTGGTATGGCTGACCCGTGCTGATGCGCGAAAAATAATTTTGTTCGGCTTTGACAATATGCTCCAGCGTGTCACGAATGGAACTGTATGCGCCGGAAATGGTGGCGTCCAGTTGCTCGCTGCTTAGTCCGGCACATTGTTGGAACAGCCGCATATTTGCCCATAGGTGATGGCTGAAAAGAGCCGTAAGGGTGTCAATCGGTTTCATACAATCCTCGCTGAATAAATGATTTCACCGGCTGCTTGTCACGTTCCGTTTGCTATTTTATCCACCGGTATGCCGTTCCCATTCCGCGCCGCGTACCAGCTTCAGCGAACGCCATTCCGGCACGACCGGCACAATGCCCAGTTCCCGCACAATCTGCCGCGCTGCCAGCCCGACAATTGCCGCCAGCGTCGGATAGGCGATTTCCAGTTCTGCCAGTTGTTCGACGCGCAGGCCGCCTGCCATGCCGGTTGCCACCATCTGCACGATTTCGAGCGCCTGCTCTCCGACGACGTGCGCGCCGATGATGTGCCGGGTCGTTTTATCCACGATCAGCTTGCAGAAGCCTTCCGGCACACCGTCAATCACCGCGCGGTCGAGATCGGCATACGGGATAACGGCGCTGACGCAGTCGTACCGCTCACGCGCCTGCTGTTCGGTCGGGCCGACGCTGCCGTATTCGGGGTCGGTGAATCCGCCGTGTGGTACCAGACTGTGCGCGACCCGGCGTTCACCATCCAGCAGCGCGTTTTCAACGGCGGTGCGCGCCTCGCGGCTGGCGCTCTGCACCAGCATCATCCTGCCGGTGATGTCGCCGGCGGCGTAAATATGCGGCGCGGTCGTTTGCAGGGTGTCATTTACCTGTATATACCCGCGTTCAACCGCTACGCCCGCCGCGTCCAGATTGAGCGCCTCCACATTACCCGGCCAGCCTACCGACAGGATAACCGCCTCCGCCTGCCGCCGGTGCTCAACCTCATCGTGGTGGTAGATGAGTTCCAGGGTGCTGCCCTGACGATCAATCCGCGTGAGGCCGCCGATGCCGGTTATGATGTCGATCCCGTTCTGCCGGAATTCTTCGGTCATCGTTTGAGCGACGAGTATATCTTCCGTGACCAGAATGCCGGGAGCGATGTCCATTAGCGTCACCTTTGCGCCAAAGGCGTTGAAGATGGATGCCAGCTGGCATCCGGTCGCGCCCCCGCCCACGATGATGACCGACGCGGGCAGGGCATCCATACGCCACACGTCGCTGTGGGTGAGCGCGTATTCTGCGCCGGGGATGGGCAGCCGCCGGGCGTGGCCGCCGACACACAGGATGAACAGTTCGCCTTCCAGCGTGGTGCTGTCCTCAAGCTGGATGCGGTGCGGATCAAGAAAACGCGCCGCGCCCGCGCTGTCGAACACCTCTACCTGGGCCTCGCGCAGATGGTTGAGAAGCTGCTTTTTCTCATGTATCTGGTAGACGATATGCTGCGTGCGCCGGATCACCTGCTCGAATTCGACGGTCGGCAGCGCGTCCAGCACCAGGCCGTAATCCTCGAACCGCCGCGCCTCGCGCATGAACCGCGCGGCCCGTGCCAGCACACGTGTTGGTACACAGCCGTCGTTGGTACAGGTACCACCCAGATTGCCGCGCTCGACCAGCGCCGTTCGCGCGCCCAGTTCGCGCGCCCGCAGCGCCGCTGTTACCCCTGCCGGCCCGCCGCCCACCACGATTACCTCATACATCGCCCACTCCCTCCCTAACCATACAGTAGTAGTTTGCCAGGCATATGGATCACCGAAAAAGACAGCGCCTAATGGAAGTTGTCCTTGTAGGGGCGGGTGTATACACCTGCCCCTATGAAATCAGACCAATTCTAACTGGTTTGTGCATTCGTTTACGGGTTGCATGGCGGCCACACCAGCGCTCCCCTACAGCACCATTATTCTCATCTGGTTGAGGTCACGACCTGCAAACCAGTAAATCCTGCCGGGTTGCAGGGATACGGCACGCCGTGTGCCTGCGGAAACATTCAAACATTAACTCCGTTGCAAGAATGCTCATACCCCCGGCCTGAGCAGATCGCTGACCTCGGTTGGCGTTGTCACCGGCATCCGGCAGGTGAAGTTCCGGCACACGTATGCGGTGGGTTCGCCATTTTTCATCGTGCGGTAGCTCAAGAGTGGGATTACATGCTCGTCATCAACGTTACTGGCAGACAGGGCGGTGACGGCATTCGGGCGGTAGGGCGTCTGAATCGTCGCCAGCAGATCGCGCGCGGCCTCCGGGCTGCCCACAACGGCCACTTCGGCGAGGCCTGTCACCAGCATGTCGGCGGCGCTCAGGGCTTCGCCAAAAGCCTGCGGGTACTGGCGCATGGCTTCAACCAGCACGGCCAGCGTCCCGCGCGCGGCCTCATCATACCGCGAATCGCCCGTGTAGGCGGCCAGCCGCGCCAGTTGTTTCGCCATCATCGAACTGCCGGCGGGTGTCGCGTTGTCCTGCAAATTACGCGGGCGCACGATCAGTTTCTCACCGTCGTCGCTGGTATCGTAGAAACCGCCGTCCGGCGCGGCGAAGTGTTCCAGCACGCTGTCTGCCAGCCGCCGCGCCTCGACGAACCAGCGAGTATCAAACGTCGTCTGGTACACTTCCAGCAGACCGTCAATCAGATTCGCATAGTCTTCCAGATAGGCGTGGATTTTGCTCTGACCGTCTTTATAAGTGCGGAGCAGCCGGCCATCAACCTGTAAGTCGCGCAGCAGAAAGTCCGCGTTTTTAACGGCGGCCTCACGGTAATCGGCGCGGTTGAGAACACGCGCGGCCTCTGCCAGGCTTGCCAGCATCATGCCGTTCCAGGCGGTCAGAATCTTGTCGTCCAGTCCCGGCGGCACGCGCTGCGACCGCACCGCGAACAGCCGGTCTTTGATCGCCGCGATTTTATCGCGCAGTTCGTCCGACGACAGATTCAGCCGTCCAGCCACCACCTCATCGTCATTTGGCACGTACAGGATGTTGTGTCCTTCGAAATTACCGCGTGGCGACGCCCCCCAGTATTCAATCGCTATGCGGGCATCATCACCCAGCACCTCGCGCAGTTCGTCCACGCTCCATACGAAGAACCGGCCTTCTTCGCCTTCGCTGTCGGCATCGGTCGTGCTGTAGAAGCCGCCCTCCGGCGCAGTCATTTCCCGCAGGATGTAATCATAAATCTCCTCAGCGACACGGCGATAGAACGGGTCGCCGGTGATCTGCCAGGCATGGAGATAGACGCGGCTGAGCTGGGCGTTGTCGTACAGCATCTTCTCAAAGTGCGGCACCAGCCAGATTGCATCCACGCTGTACCGGTGAAAACCGCCGCCCAGTTGGTCGTAGACGCCGCCGCGTGCCATCTGTTGCAGGGTGAAGGTGACCACATGCAGCAGGTGCTGGTCGCCGGTGCGCGCATACGACCGGAGCAGAAAATCCAGATTCATCGGCTGGGGGAACTTCGGCGCGCGGCCAAACCCGCCGTAGTTCTGGTCGAAACCGCGTGCCATGCCCTGCGCCGCCGTATCCAGCAGGTCGGTATTTAGCGCACTGGCGCTGCCGCCGATGCCCAGCGCATCGCGGTCAAGGGCAGCCGTGAGTTCGGTGGCAGCCTGTTCCACCTGCGCGCGGCGGCTGTGATAAGCGTCGGCTACCCCGGCCAGCACCTGCCGGAAGGCAGGCATCCCCTGGCGCGGTTCGGGCGGAAAATAGGTGCCGCCGTAGAAGGGACGGCCATCCGGCAGCAGGAACACCGTCATCGGCCAGCCGCCATGTCCGGTCATGGTCTGGACCGCCTGCATGTAGATGTCGTCCACATCCGGGCGTTCCTCACGGTCAACCTTGATGTTGATGAACAGATCGTTCATCAGACGCGCAGTTGTTTCGTGTTCAAAACTCTCATGCGCCATGACGTGACACCAGTGGCACGCGCTGTACCCGATGCTCAACAGCACCGGCTTGTCTTCGGCTTTAGCACGGGCGAAGGCTTCGTCGCCCCAGGGATACCAGTCAACCGGATTATCGGCGTGCTGCCGGAGGTAAGGGCTGGTTTCAGATTGGAGACGGTTCAAATCACGCACCTCAGTTTTGATGATGGCCGACTGTTTAATCATGGCAGAAAGAAATTCAAAAAGCAACGACGGGCTGCACCCGACAGGCAGCGCGTGTAGAATGATCAAAAAAGTGGGGAAGTGACGATGAAAATCTTTGTCAGTTACGCTCATGCTGATACCGCCGTGATGGTGGAATTACAGCGCGTGCTGGACGCGCATGAAGTCTGGTTCGATCACCGGCTGTCCGTCGGGCAGGAATGGTGGGCGGAGATTGAGCGCCAGATCGCCGGCTGCCACTGTTTCCTGCTGCTGGTTTCGCCTGCCTCGCTGGAATCCGAATACTGCCAGAAGGAACTGGAACACGCGCTGCGGCTGGATAAACCGGTCGCGCCGGTCATGCTGCATGACATGGATATTCCGTCAAAACTCAGCAAATATCAGATCATCAGTCTGGTGGGTGGGGTGAATTCCGAAGCGACCGTTCGCCTGCTGAACGGCCTGTTTGAAATTGAGCGGCAGGTGTTTAACCCCTGGAAGCCGCGCAAAGGTGACCTGCTCAGCGCCGACCGCCCCCGATTGGCGCTGGCCGACGTGTATTTTGCCACCACCAACCCGCGCAAAAAACAGATGTATGAGGACATTCTGAATGTTGAACTGCAAACCGCGCCGATTGACGTTAAGGATATTCAGCATGTGGACGCGGGCGAAGTGGCGCTGGATAAGGTGCTGAAGGCGTATGACATCCTCAAAAAGCCGGTGTTTGTGGATCATTCCGCGCTGGCGATTCGCGCCTGGGGTGGGCTGCCGGGTGGGCTGACTACCTCGTTTCTTGTGCCGATGGGATTAAACAACATCTGCAAGATGCTGCACCCGTTCGAGGATAAACACGCGGACTCAATTTCCGTCATCGCCTTTATGGATGGGTATCTGCGGCGGAAATTTGTCGGCGTTGTGCCGGGTGAAATCCCGCCCGCGCCGCGTGGGGATGGTTATAGCTGGAACAATATCTTCGTCCCTGCAGGGTTTTCTAAAACGCTGGGCGAGATGAGCGAAACGGAAATACTGTCTATTTCCAGCCGCCGCCGGGCGGTCATCGAGTTCATGCGGTTTTTGCAGTCGAATTACGAAGTTATCTGAGGATTACCACGTCAGCATTTGCGGCGGCTGCGTATCATCTTCATCCGGGGATGACCACAGCGCCGCCAGCCAGTCCAGCATCCTGGTTGTGACTTCCGGTGTAAGCCGGGCAGCAGCTTCAAAATTCTGCTGCGAGAAAGCGTACAGATTCACAAAATGTTTGTGCAGAATCGAAATCGCATAGTCTTTTTCCCAGCGGGTTTCGCCCCACAGGAAAGCCGCGCCATCTTTTTCGCGGCGCATTCGTTCCAGCCAGCTTGAACGATCCATCGCGCTCAGGTGGTCGAGCCGAAAACGCAGCGTCAGCGTGGCGGCGAAGGAAAAGGCGATTTCCACCAGCCCGGATACGCCATCAGCTTCGATGACCAGCGCGGCCATACCGTCGGCAGTGGACAGGTATGCTACGCCGCGCCGTTCGTGTAAGCTGCGGAAGCGGCTGACGGACATAACAGGCAGCGTAGGATAGCGGAATGCCAGTTCGGCGCCCAGATCAATCTGGCGGGTGAAATGCTGCTGCAAGAGCCAGGGCGCGCTCGGCGGCAGCGGGCGGGTGGGCAGTTCATGATGGGGCACATCGGCAGGCGTGTCGTCCGGGGTATCGGTCAACACCGGGAACTTACGCGATGGCAGCGTGCGGTCATCATCTGGTTCATGCATCTGATGGGACATAAGTCAAATTCCGGCTTATCGGGTACGTTATTCAGCTTATAGCAGGGTGAGAGATCGTGCAACCGCTGTCTGTCGGAAGTAATAAAAAACCCGGTCAAATGCCGGGTTTTTCTGTGCCGAAGGTGGGAGTCGAACCCACACCCTCTTGGGAGGACTACGCCCTGAACGTAGCGCGTCTGCCAATTCCGCCACTTCGGCGTGAAGTGTTTGTATTGTAGCAAACGCCTGAGGGTTGTCAATGGTGGATTTAGGGAAAAACCAACCCATTTCGGATGTGGTATAATGCCCGCCGCCTGATTCTGAATGGCGGAGAACAGACATACGATGCATCGAATAACCGGTTTCTTGATGGTCATTCTGCTGGCGGTTCTGGCGCTGCCCGGTCGTGCCCTGATGCAGCAGCCGAGCGGCGTCACCGCCGAAGCGGTTGGGCAGGCCAACCTGCGCGCGACCACCGACGTGAGCGCCGCGCTGCTGGGTCAGATTCAGGTGGGAACACGCTACCCGGTCATCGGGCGCAGCGAGTTCTTTCCCTGGCTACTGCTGGGCGACCCGGCTACCAATCAGCCGATTGGCTGGGTGTTTGCCGAACTGGTGTCGGTCGCGGGGGATGTGGCCGCTGTGCCGTTTTCAACGCTGGAAGTTGGCGCGCCAGCACAGCCGCCGGCCAGTGCTGCTTTACCGACCGCCACCGTCGAAGTGTTTGGGGTGGCACTGCCAACGGCCACACCGGTCGCCGCCAGCGGCGTGACCGGTCGTGTGACGGGCGAGATCAATGTGCGGTACGGGCCGGGGATAGATTTTCCCCGCATTGGTGTAGCCCGTGTGGGTGAAACGTTCGAAATCGTTGCGTGGCACACACAGCTCCCCTGGCTGCAAATCCGGTATCCCGGCGCACCTAACGGGCTGGGATGGGTCGCGCGGGATCTGCTGGAAATCCAGGGAGATGTTTTCCGCCTGCCGTCCACCAGCCAGACCCGGTTTGATTTGCCCACCCTTACACCCACGCCGCCGGTGGTACAGGTCAGCGCCCGCAACAGTGGCACGCCGGTGGCTGTTAGCCCAGCGTTTCAGGCGTTAGGCGATCAACTATGGGCGATGATGCTGCAAGCCGGCTTCGAGCCGGAAACCAGCCGCCTGGGAGCGTTGTTCCTGCTCGATTTACAGACGGGCGAGGCCATCACCTTTGGCAGCAATATCGCTTTCAGCGGCATGAGCCTGAATAAGATCGCTATTCTGGCGGAACTGTATGCAACGCTGGATGCGCCGCCGGATGTGACCGAGGCCAATGTGATTGCCAGCGCCATGATTTGCAGCGAGAACACCTCGACCAATCAGATGTTAGAGTTTATTGGCGGTAACGCCTATCAGGGCGCGCGGGATGTAACGGCCTTTTTGCAGGAACTGGGATTAAACAACACGTTTCTGGTCGCGCCGTTTCTGATTGACCCGAACCATGTGCCTACACCGCCGTTTCCCATTGTCGCGCCGACAACCACCGCCGACAAAAGCATTACCCAGCCTGACCCCTGGAATCAGGCGACAGTGGACGATCTGGGTTGGCTGCTGGGCAGCATTTACCAGTGTGCCTATAACGAAAGCGGTCCGCTGCTGGACACCTTTGCCGACGCATTCCAGCCGCGTGAATGCCGCCAGATGCTCCATGCGATGAGTAACAACAAAATCGGCGCGTTAATCGAAGCCGGCGTGCCTGCCGGGACGCGCGTCGCGCATAAACACGGCTGGATTAACGATACACACGGCGACGCGGGCATCGTGTTTACGCCGGGTGGCGACTTCGCGCTGGTGCTGGCCGTGCATAACCCAATCTGGCTGGATTTCTCGGAGTCGTTCCCGCTGATCGCTGAGATCACCCGGACGATTTACAACTATTACAATCCGACTGCGCCGTTAGCCGAAATCCGCCAGGAAACCGTGCCGGAATGTGATCTGTTCGGCAACCCGCTGGTAGATGATCTGATGTCCATCACGTTTGACGGGTGAGGCTCGTCAGACCAGAGTCTTCAAGTCCAGAGTCAAAAGCAAAAACAGAGGCAGGCGAACAACCTGTCTCTGTTAACTTTTAGCCCTCACCCTAAATCCCTCTCCCTCATGGAGAGGGACTTGAAGACCTCTCCTGATCCGTATTCTCCCCTTCGCCCTGACGCGGAGCGGAAGGGACCGGGGGATGAGGGCAAAAGGCGCAAATCCCTTATCCATAACTCGCGTTCTGTTACTATCTGGTTCCGGTTGTTCAGCCGTAACCTTAACTCTTAACGCTGCCCAGTGTCAGACCGGAGATGAGATACTTCGACTGCCACATGAATAGCAGCAGCACCGGAATGGTCACCAGCACCGACCCGGCGGCATACTTGCCCCAATCCGTCTGGAACGTGCCGATCAGGTCGTTCAGACCGAGCGGCCATGTCGAGACCGTCTGTGCCTGCAAAATCACTTTGGCGACGATGAATTCTGACCACGCCGCCAGGAAGTTGAACAGAAACACAATCGAGAGGGCGGGTGTGGACAGCGGCAGAATGATGCGCCAGAACGCTTCCATCCGGTTACAGCCATCCACCATCGCGGCCTCTTCCAGATCCGGCGGAATGGTGTCGTAGTAACCTTTCAGAATCCAGATGCTGAACGGTACTGCCGTTGAGATGTACGCCAGAATCAGGCCGATAATCTGGTTCGTCAGCCCTAACTGCGCCACGATCACGAAAATGGGGATGACCAGCATCCCGGCGGGGATCATCTGCGTCGTCAGCAGGAAGATCAGCGCCGGTCGCCGTCCGAGGAACCGCCACCGGCTGAAGGCGTAGGCGCCGGTCGCCGCTACCGCCACCCCGATCACGGATACGGTGACAGTGATCGAAAGGCTGTTCCAGATCCACTGGAGGAACGGCTCTTCATTGAACAGGTTTACATAACTCTGGAAACTGGCGCCCGGCGGGATAATATCCAGCGAGCGGGACAGCAGACCTGTGCTGGGGCGCAGCGAAATGCTGATGATACGCAGCACCGGATAGACTGAAATGATGGAGTACGACACCAGAATCCCGTGAAAGGGCTTCCAGACGAACAGCCCGGCCAGCGCGCCTAACGCCAGCAGCCCCCAGTTCATATCATTCGCCAACATCAGGACAGCGCCCAGCACCACCAGTCCAATCGCAATAATCTGGCGAATCTGTGTCCAGTTGAGGCCATTGGCTGACTGGCGCGGGGCGGTGGTTGGGGTTTGGGTAAGCGCGTTCATCGGTCGTAAATCTCCTTCAAACCGCCGCTGGTGGTAATCCAGACGATTGCGAAAATGAACAGGATGAAGAAAATCACGATAGAAAAGGCGGCGGCGAAACCAAGCTGCTGGGTAGCGGCTGTGCCAAAGGCGGCATTATACAGCGCCGATACCAGAATGTTGGTTTTTTCTTCC
>JARKOK010000052.1 GCA_029975765.1 Aggregatilineales bacterium | reverse complement strand
GGTCGAGTTGATCGGGCCTTACGCGGTAGCGGTCAATCTTGATGAGCATAAACGGCGCTTCCTTTACAACCATACCCGCGAACTGCTGACAGGACTCTTGAGATACTGTAGAATATATGTTCTATTTTACCGGGTAAGCGGTGGTCTGTCAAGGACGGCGCGTTCTGGCAGAGGGGCTGACGCGTGAAACAAGATTTTAACGTCAGGAAGGTTATCCCCACCCCTAAATCCCCTCCATTGCATGGAGAGGGGACTTTACGAAAGTTTTTTGCCCCCTCTCGACGCAGTGGAGAGGGGGTTGTGGGGGTGAGGAAGGGCGAATAACATTTTCGTGCGTCAGCCCTGGGCCTGGCAGAGTGGGGAACTAATGGTTAAACCCATTCGTGGGGGCGGGTGTTGGGGGCAGAGCAAACAGCCGCCCTGCGTTACAATTACGGGTGAGTGATGATCGTGCTGCACCCTCAGCGAAAGGGTATCGTTTATGGCTTCCATGCCCCCGATTGAACGCTTCGAGTCCGGCGGCGGCGCGCGGATTTACCGCCTGCCGGTCGAGGCGTTCCCCCAGTTCATCGCTTATTGTTATGTCGTGCTGGGCATGGGCGCGCCCACGCTGGTGGATACCGGCTCCGGCTTCGGCAACAGCAGCGACCATCTGCTGGCGGGGCTGGCGGCGCTGGCCGATGACTTTGGCGAGGCGCTCGCGCTGACGGACATCCGGCGGATTCTGGTGTCGCACGGGCATATTGACCACTTCGGCGGGGTAGCTTTCATGGTCGAACACACCGGCGCGGCGGTTGGCATCCACGAAATTGACCGCCGCGTGCTGACGGCCTACGAGGAACGTGTCATCGTGGCGACCAAGGATTTACGGGTGTATCTGGAACGCGCCGGCGTGAGCGAAAAACTGCGCGACAGCGTGCTGGAGATGTACGGTTTCGCCAAAAAACATGTGCGCTCGGTGCCGGTGGATTTCGCGCTGGATGAGGATACACCGCTGGATGGGCTGCGCTTCATTCACACGCCGGGGCACTGTCCGGGACAGGTGTGTATGCTGGTGGATGATGTGCTGCTCAGCGCCGACCATATTCTGGCGCGCACCACGCCGCATCAGGCACCGGAGAGCATCACGCAGTACACCGGCCTGGGACATTATTTCGAGTCACTGGCGAAGGTGCAGCGTATCCCGAATATCCGCCTGACGCTGGCCGGACACGAAGAACCGATCACCGATGTTTACAGCCGTATTGATGAGATTCGTGCCAGCCACGAGCGCAAGCTGGAACGGGTGCGCGAGGCGCTGCGCGCCGCCGGCACGCCGCTGACCATCAGCCAGATTTCAAAGGTGATGTACCCTGACCGGCATGGTTATGAGGTGCTGCTGGCGCTGGAAGAAGTTGGCGCGCACGTCGAATACCTGTACCAGCACGGCCACCTGTCGGTGTGTAATCTGGATGAGGTTGAACGCGAGGTGAACCCCGCGCTTCAGTATGGGCTGGCCTGATGGTCATGCCAGAGCGTCATGACCCACCGCTTACCTTTACTGCCGCTGCTGCTGTTCCAGCGATGTGATGATCCAGATGGCAGCGACAACGGCAATGATCGCGGGCAGTACCAGGTCAAACAACTGCGGGTTGGCGGCGAGGTTGAGGACGAAGATCGCCATGAAAACCGCCAGCACCGCCATCAGGGCGGTTATCTGGATGTTCTTCGGTAGCATAATCCACCTCCTGCCCTCATTATACGCCATTTTGTCGCGCCGGACTCACGCCGTTTGTCAGGTTTGCAGCGGCCACACCGCCGGAACCAGCAGCATGGCGATGATAAAAACCAGGATCGTCAGCAGCGAGCCAACCTTCATGAAGTCAAAAAAACGGTAGTTGCCCGGCCCGTAGACCATCAGGCACGAGGGTTCGAGCGGCGTCAGGTACGAACAGCTGGCGGCAACGGCGATCATCATGGCGAAGGTGCGGGGGTTCAGCCCCAACTGCGCCGCCATTTGCAGGGCAATCGGCACCACCACTACAGCGGCGGCCTGGTTCGACATCGGCTGAGTGAGCAGCACCGTCAGGGTGAAAAAGCCCGCCAGCAGCCACAGCGGATCGAGATGCCCGACGGTGTTCACCATCTGCTGCGCGAGAAACTGCGCCGTGCCGGTGTGATCCATCGCCGCGCCCAGCGCCAGCATACTGCCGATCAAAATGAGCGCCTTCCATTCGATTTCGCGGTAGGCTTCTTCCGGCGTAATGCAGCGGGTGACAAACACCACCAGCGCGCCCAGCAGCACCGCCACCGCCAGCGGCAGGAGATTAAACGTCGCGGCCAGCAGCGCCCCAACGAAGGTAACACTCGCGATGATGGCCCGCTGCCGGTTCGGACGGGCTTCATTCACGGCGTTGAGGATATTCAGGGTACGCCCATCGTCGAGCGCGGCGATATTGGCGCGGGGGCCTTGCAGCAGCAGCACATCGCCGATTTGCAGCCGCACCTGGCTGATCTTGCGGCGGATTGTTTCGCCGTGCCGGTTGATCGCCAGCACCTGCACGCCGTAGCGTTCGCGGAAGCGGAAACCCTTCAGCGTGCGCCGGAGCAGCGGTGACTGCGGCAGGATGATCGCTTCGATCAGCCGCACTTCGTCTTCCGGCAGGTCGGGGTCGGCCAGTTTTACATCGGCCTTGATGTCAATGCCGGCGGTGTCCTTGATCCGCAGAATTTCCTCGCGCTGGCCTTCGACCATCAGCACGTCACCGGCTTGCAGCACCGTGCCGGCCTGCGGCGCGATGTAGCGTTTTTTATCGCGCACAATCCGCGTGACGGTTAAATCCAGTTCGTTGCCCAGCGCCGATTCGGCCAGCGTTTTGCCTACCAGCGTCGACTCCGGCAGCACGACGACCTCAGTGAGATACTGACGTATCCCAAAAGTGCCATCGTCTATGTCCGGCGGTTTGATGCGTTCCGGGATGAGCCGCCGCCCGACGAACAGCACATACAGCAGCCCGACGATGACAATCGGGATGCCGACCGGCGAGAGTTCAAACATGCCCATCGGCGGCTGACCGGCACGGGTGATCAGGTTGCTGACGATGATGTTGGTGGACGTGCTGATGAGCGTGATCGAACTGCTGAGGATGGAGGCAAACGCCAGCGGCATCAGCAGGCGGGATGGGCTGACACGCAGCCGGTTTGCCAGCCCGATCACCACCGGCAGAAAAAAGGCGGTGGAGGCTGTGTTGCTCATGAAGGCGCTCATCACCGCCGCCGCGATGACGACGATCACCAGCAGACGTTTAGGGTTATCACCCGTCTGCCGGATGATGATGCGTCCGGCCATGTCCACCACGCCGGTGCGGGTCAGCGCCGCCGTCAGAATCAGCAGCCCCAGGATCATCAGAACGGCGTCGCTGCCAAAACCGGCAAACGCCTCGTGGGCGGGCAGCAGGCCGGTGATAATCAGCGAGAGCATCACGCCCAGCGCCACCACGTCGGCAGATACCCACTCAAACGCAAACAGCACCAGCGAAACCGCGATGATGAGCAGCAGCAGACCGATTTCGATTGTCATTCACTGTGTCTTTCGGTAGAGAACCCAATGTCTATTGTGTTCAAGCAACGTTAGCGCGGCGTATGCGGCTCACAAAATAGGTTATTGGTACGGGCCAGTACACCGACAGGATTAAGCTGATGGGGCGTAGGGGCGGCCCAATGTGGCCGCCCGGCGGGGCGCACACGCAGGTGCGCCCCTACTACGGCGTAACCACCGGCAGCGCCATCACATCGCCGCCGGGCACAACCGGCTGCACCGCCGGCGCGCTGACCCAGACGGTCTTACCCTCCGCCGTGCGAACTTGCAGCCAGTCGCCGGCGTCGGTGCGTCCGACGGCGGTAAAGGTATCACCAGGTTTGGCCGCGCCCAGCAGGGTCGCCGGGTCGGGCGCGTCGAACAGACCGGGCAGCGAAAGGCTGTGGGCCGGGACGGTCACGTCCAGGCTGTCTACCGTCACCGCCGGCACCAGGCGCACCGTGAGATATGCGGGCAGCCAGCCCGGCTGGCCGCCGCTGCCCACGACCTGCACCCACAGGCCGCTGGAGTCGCTGCCCAGCACTTCCACTTCACCCGGCATGACCGAACCGGCATTGCGGGCGTTCACCTCCGGCTGTTCCAGCAGCAGGATGGAATTATCCGTCAGCAGCCGGCGGGTTTCGGTAAACTGCCGTCCGGCAGCGGACGGCTCGACCAGCGCGGCGGGAACGCTGAACGACGCGGTATCAAACGCCGTGTAAAACAGGTCGTTGCGGTCGCGTTCGTTCTGCCAGATCACATGGGCGCGGCTGTCCGCCCCCACCGCCAGCGCCGGCGCCATGCCCCCGCCGTACACCGTGACCAGCCGCGCCGGGGCCGTCCACCGGCCATCGGGCAGCTGGCGGGCGTAGAACACGCCGCTGCCCTGCCACACCAGATGCGCCAGGTTGTCCGGCCCGATGCTCAGGCTGATGGTCGTGGACGAACTGTTGAAGCCGCTGCCGTTGATATTGATCGTGACGGCCACCGGCGGCGACCAGCCGGTATCCGCCGTCCAGCGGCGGTACTGAATCCCGCCGCCGCAGTAATAAACCATATGCACGCCGCCAGCAGCATCCGCCGCCAGCGCGGTCGGCCCCACCGTTCCCTCACCCACCCAGGCATCGTCGCTTAATCGCTCCGCCGCGCTCCAGGTGTGCCCCGCGTCCGCCGAATAGCGGTATTCCACGCTGTAAGGGCGGCCCTGGCGGGTGAAGATGAGGTGATACCCGCCGTTCGCATCCACGACGAATTCAGGGAAGGTTGCCAGGAACACCCCATCGGACAGCAGTTCCTCGCTGCCGTAACGATACAGATCGCCCGCGCCGGTGAGATACACCACCGGCAGCGTGCCATCCGGCGCGTAACTGGCCGAAAAATCGCGCTGGCTGCCCCGGCTTTGAACGACAAATTCCAGGTCTGACCAGGCCGCGTTTCGATAACAGGTCTGGTAGAGGCCGAGGGTATTGGGGGAACTGCTGACAGCCGCCCCGTGTAAATACAGGCACAGGCTGCCGTCCGGCTGGTGGATAAACCGCCAGCTCACCGCCATCTGAATCTCCAGTTCCGCCGCTATCTCGACCGGCGCGCTCCACGTGCCATCGGTGTTTAGCTGGCGGTGCAGCAGATCGCCGCCCCGGCTGAAGCTCCGATCCTCCCAGACCACGTGCAGGCTGCCGCCAGCGTCAAAAGCGGCAATCGCGTTATCGGACGTGCCTTCATTGTCGCTCAGGTTGAAGCCGGTCAGCAGGTCATCCTGCGCGGCAGCCGTGAACCCGACGAGCAGAACCAGCAGCAGCCCACCTAAATATCGTGCCATCACCACACCTCCGCTTGCCCGTATAGGTCCGATTGTAAGCGGTTTTTGCGCGGCGCGCTGGCGGGTTCTAACAGGTTTCCAGCATACGATTAATCGAAATGCAATCTGTTTTATTTATGCTGCATAGTCGTTCTTGGAGTCAACGAGGGAGAATCATGTTTAATTCGCTGAAACCAGGACAGGGACGGCTGATTACCGATCCGCCGCT
>JARKOK010000140.1 GCA_029975765.1 Aggregatilineales bacterium | reverse complement strand
CGCCAGCGGCCACGCTCCAGTTCCAGGCCGGTGGTATGGCAGCCGGCGCAGTTAGTCAGCCAGTCATCGCCGGTCGTCGTACCGGGATGGCCGGTGGTATAGGGCTGCCAGGTCTGTTCCTCGACATTCCATTCGAAAGGCAGCACGCGCAGGGTTTCATCAGCATCTTCATACAGGAAACGCTGGATTTTGCGTCCCGTACCCACGACATAGGCAAGGTCGTCAGCCGAAATTGTTCGCGCGGCTTCCTGCCCCGGAAACTGGAATTCCGGCACGGCAGCGCCGGAGAAATCGGCCAGCACCGCGTCACCATCATCGGCATCGCGGAGGGTCAGCGCGTGGGCGGACTCTCCATGCAGGCTGCGCACATCACCGCGATGACAGGACGCACATTCGCGCGCGCCGATATAGCGGCGGTTGGCGATGGCGGCCTGGGTTTCGGCGGTTTCATCCGTTTCCTGGGCAGATACCGTCCCGCTTACCGGCACAAACACCAGTAGGAGACCGGCCAGCAAACACCAGAAACCCAAACCCCAGATGACCAGATAGGTTCGCTTGCGATCTGGAAAATGTGTTTTCATCACCTATCCTCGCCTGTAACAAAAATAAAAAATCGGGTAAGCGCAACCCACTCCATATTGTAAACGGCGCTTATAAAAAAGGCAGATAACTAACGTCATATGTCCACGATGACATTGCTTATCTATTCGCACATATGCATATATGGTTGTCAGTCAGGCAGCCGGCCAGGTTGGCTGAGGCGCTGCCTGCCGGCTGATCGCGCCATCTGATAATAGAATTTACCGGGTGGGATTGCAAACTTATTTATAACACATGAGGGCGGTACAGCCGCCCTCATGAAGTATCGTTATTCGTTATCCATCAGTTCCGCCAGGCGCGTTTTCAGACGCTTCCGGCGTTTATGGTAGGTCGGTTCGTCCAGTTCGCCGTTGGCGTGTGCGTCATCCAGCTCCGCGATCTGCCGCACCAGTCCATCAATCAGCGATTGGGTATCGGCTGGGGGCGGCGCTGCCGGGGCGGTTGCCGGGGCGCGGCCTCGCAGGTAGATAAACACGCCGACGATGATGATCATGATCCCGCCGCCGACCAGCACCACCGGTACCAGCGTGTTGGCTGTGACGATAGTGGAGGGGGCGGAGGCTGTCTGGGCTGCCGCCGCGCCGCTCAGTTGATAGCGGATCACATCACCTGCCGCCAGCGTGAGGTTGTTGCCATATCCCTGATAGGTGACGTTTCGTAACGTTTGCGGGCCGATGGATGCCAACTGCGGGCTGGTTACGCTGACGGTGGTGGGCGTGATCAGCAGGCGTACCGGCCCGTTGACGGCGTGATTCACGGCGTGTTCAATCTGTAGACTGCCGGTGTAGGGCATGGTGTACAACAGATGGAAAATGTGACCATCGCCCGGCAGCACCGGTACGGTATCGGTGATGGTTGAGCCGTCGGACGCGATGATGTACCGTGTCTGGTCGTCGGCGAAGCCGCTGAGCTGCGCGCCCGCCGGCACAGCCACGCTGACCGAACCATAGCGCGTTTCGCCAAAACTGGTTTCACCAAAGGTTTCATCGGTACTGAACAGCCGGTCGGACGTGTTCGAGAAGCTGTACACCTGTGCCACCTGAATGCGACCGCTTTCGGCCACAATCTGCGTCACCAGGCCGGTGATCTGAATCACGCCGGGATCACTGGTGATCTCGTACAGACTGACCGGCAGGCTCAGGCTGGTTTCAGTCACGGTTTCGACGACGGTGCTGTTGCCAAAGGCGCGGTCGTGATAGAACGTGAACACGTCGTAGGCGCGTCCGGCCTGAATGGTCACATCAGTAAAGGTATAGGTGCCGTCAGCATTGAGGGTGGTTTCGCGGGTGTCCTCAACCCGCTGGTCAGCGGAGGTCAGGTCAAAGACCCGCAGCGTCAGCGTCAGGCCGGGGGGGACGGTTCCGCCTGCCGTGCCATTCGTGACTGTGCCGCTGATGGTGCCAGCCGTACTGGCCGGCAGCGGCGTGGCGGCGGTGGTTTCCGGCGTGGTTACCGGCTGCGCGGCGGTAGTAGGCGTGGTCTGCGGTGTGGCGGCCTGCGCGATTTCCCCCGGCGCCAGGCCGATCACATCAGCATTGTTTACGGTGCTGCTGCGCAGGTAGGCGGCGACGGCCTGCCGGTCGGCTGCGTTCAGGCTGCTGGCAAATTCGGCCAGACCAGCCGTTTCAGCCGCTGCCAGCACCAGCGCGTCATCCGAGAGCTGCACCAGCATGGTCTGTGGCAGGCTGGCCGCCGTGTTTTCTCCGCCCCATGCCTGCTGCCCGGCAGCGATCATTTCCGGCTGGTAGTGCAGCGACCAGACATACATCGTTACGGCCCAGCGTTCGGTATTACTCAGGGCGTCGCGCCAGGGAGGCATTAAGCGTTCCAGCCGCCCATTGGTGATGATGTTAAACCAGTCCAGTGGGGTTTGATCGGCGGTCGTGGCCGGGTCGGTGAAGTCGCGCGGCGGGGGATCAATCTGGCCGTCACCGGTTCCAATCAGCGGGCCGTCGCCGCGCCCGCCAGCGCCGTGACAGCGCGTGCAGTTATTGGCGTAAAGCTGCGCGCCCAGCGCCAGATCGGGCGGCGCCGCCGGGAAGGCGACCGTCTGAGCCGTTGGAGGAGGCAGAGTGGCGATGATCTGGGGTTCGCCGGCCAATCCACTGCAGCCGGCGGCCAGCAGTACCAGTACCGGCAGCGCGCGTGTAACAAACAACAAAACCAAGCGCATGATAGAGCCTGTCCTTAAAAAAGAAAAATCCCAACACGGGCGATTACTGAAGTGTCATTGTAACCTGTGCAGGCCAGCCGCTTCAAGAGACAGGGCGAATGCGTTACAATCCGGCAGTATTTTTCGATAAGGGGGTAATCGTGATTCTGTGTGTGACTTCCAACCCGGCGCTTGACCGCACGTTGGTGATACCGGGTTTTACGCCGGGGCGCATTTTTCGACCCGATTCGCTGATCGTCGCGCCGGGCGGCAAAGGGGTGAATGTCGCGCGGGCGCTGCGGGTGGTCGGCGGCGAGGGCGTGTGCGCCGGATTTCTGGCCGGACACAACGGGCGGCTGCTGGCGGAACTGGCCGAGCGTGAAGGGCTGCCCGGCGTCTGGACATGGGTGGAGGGCGGCGAAACCCGCATCTGTACCATTATTGCCGCGCCGGATATGGACGCGACGGTGATCAACGAATTTGGGCCGCGTGTCACGGCTGAGGACTGGGATCGCCTGCACGCGGATGTGGTGCGCGAGGCGGCGCGGGCGGACGCCGTGTGTTTCAGCGGCAGCCTGCCGCCGGGCGCTTCGCAGACGGGGTTTGACGGGCTGGTGCGAACGCTGCGCGGGGCGGGGCGGTCGGTATGGGTGGATACCAGCGGCGCGTCGCTGCATACGGCGCTGGCGATTCCCGGCGTGCATATCAAAGTAAACGGCGATGAAGCCGGCGAAGTGCTGGGCAAAACCGTGAACGATGTGTTGAGCGCGGCGGGCGCGGCGCTGGAACTCCAGTCGCGCGGGGTTGGCATCGTGGTGCTGACGCTGGGCGCGTTGGGCGCGGTCATCGCGCAGGCCGGGCGCTGCTGGCACGCGCAGCCGCCGGCGTTGAAGGTGATGAGCGCGGTGGGCAGCGGTGATTCCTTCTTTGCGGGGTTGGTGCTGCCGGTCACGCTGGGGCTGCCGCTGGATGAATCGGTGCGTCGGGGCGTGGCCGCCGGGGCTGCCAACGCGCTGACGGTGGGCGGCGGTTCGTTCAGCCGCGAGGATTACGAGCGCGTGCTGGCCGGAACGACGGTCACGGCGCTGTAAAATTTGCCTTCAGGGCGAGGAATTTTAATCTGTCATAAACCCTCTTGTAGGGGCACGGGCACGCCGTGCCCCTACAGGCGAAAAGAGAGGTTCACGGATGGGTTCCTGGTGCATATTCAGAGCATATACGTTGGATGTAGGGGCGCACCTGCGTGTGCGTCCAGGGTAGACACACAGGTCCTACAGCTTTCAACCCGTTTGCGCTGATTTTGCACTAGACTGTCGGCCAGCCCAGGCTGATGCGCCCGCGCTCTTTTTCCACATTCAGAATATCCACCTGGATGATGTCGCCCAGGTTGAGGATATAACCGGGGGGAAGCTGGCTGCGGTGCAGCAGGCCGTCCTGTTTCACGCCGATGTCCACAAACGCGCCAAAGTCCACGACATTCCGCACCGTGCCATTGAGCCGCATTCCCGGCAGCAGGTCGTCCATCGAGAGCACATCGCTGCGTAAGATTGGCGCGGGCAGGTCGGCGCGCGGGTCGCGTCCCGGTCGGATAAGCTGTTCGATGATGTCGGTCAGCGTCGGGACGCCGGTGTGCAGTTCAGCCGCCAGCACATCCAGCGGCACGGCGGCTTGCAGCCGGTCGAGCGCCGCTTCCCGCTCGGCCAGCGCGGCATCCTGTTTCAGCCCGGCGCGTGCCAGCAGCCCCTGGGCGACGGCGTAACTTTCCGGGTGGATGGCGCTGGCGTCCAGCGGTTCGTCACCCTCGCGGATGCGTAAGAAACCTGCCGCCTGCTCAAACGCTTTTGGCCCCAAACCGCCGACTTTTTGCAGCGCCGTCCGGCTGCGGAACGGGCCGGCGGTGTTGCGGTGCGCGACGATGCGTTCCGCCAGCTTGGGGCCGATGCCGGCAACGTGGGTCAACAGCGCGGGCGAGGCAGTATTCACGTCCACACCGACGCGGTTCACCACCGTTTCCACCACGCCATCCAGGGCTTCGGTCAGGCGTTTCTGGTTCACGTCGTGCTGGTACATACCCACGCCGATAGACTGAGGATCAATTTTGACCAGTTCCGCCAGTGGGTCCTGCGCGCGGCGGGCAATCGAAACCGCGCCGCGCAGCGTCACATCCAGATCAGGCAGTTCGGCGCGGGCCAGCGGGCTGGCACTGTAGACGCTGGCGCCGGCTTCGTTGACGATCAGATAATGCAAGCCGCCGCCGCGAGTCAGTTCGGCGGCCAGTTGTTCGGTTTCGCGGGAAGCCGTGCCGTTGCCAATGGTAATCAGTGTCACCCCGTACTGTTCCACCAGCGCGGCCAGCGTTCGCAGCGCGTCGTTCCAGCGGCGCTGCGGTTCGTGGGGATAAATCGTATCGGTCGCCAGCACTTTGCCGGTAGGGTCAACGACGGCCACTTTACAGCCGGTGCGGTAGCCGGGGTCAAGGCCGAGCACGGTTTGCCCGGTCAGCGGCGGCTGGTTGAGCAGGCCGCGCAGATTGGTCGCAAACACGGTGATAGCGTGCGCTTCGGCCTGTTCGGTCAGCGCGGCACGCACATCCCGTTCGATGGCCGGCAGCAACAGGCGCCGGGCGGCGTCGTCAATCGCCAGTTCAAGCTGTTCCGCCAGCGGCGAACGCCGGTCGGCGCGGAACACCATCTCAACGGCCTGCCGCCAGTCACGTTCGGCGATGTCAATGCTCACCCGCAGCACTTTTTCCGCTTCGCCCCGGTTGATCGCCAGCACCTGATACGGCTTGATGCGGTCAAGGCGGTACTCAAATTCATAATACAACTGGTAAACGCCCTTGTCGTCCTGAGCGTCCTTGATTTTGCGGGCCTGCATCAGCCCGAAGCGCATAGCCTTCAGGCGTGTCTGGCCGCGTACTTCGGCGTTGTCGCTGATCGTTTCTGCCGCGATATCCCGCGCGCCCGCCAGCGCCGCCTCGGCGGTAGGCACGGCATCGCTGATGAAGGACGCCGCCAGTTGTTCCGGTGTTTGACTGGTGCGCGCCTGTGCCAGAATCAAATCCGCCAATGGCTGCAAACCCAGGTCGCGGGCGATGCTGGCGCGTGTGCGGCGTTTGGGTTTATACGGCTGGTACAGGTCTTCGAGTTCGGTCAGAGTTTCGGCGGCGGCGATCTGCCCGTGCAGTTCAGGCGTGAGCAAGCCCTGTTCCTCGATGGATGCAACAATCGTGTCGCGGCGTTCGTCCACCGCGCGCAGCCGTGTCACTGATTCAAGCAGTTGGCGAATCTGATCTTCATCCAGCCCGCCGGTGATTTCCTTACGGTAGCGGGCGATGAAGGGCAGTGTATTGCCACCGTCCAGCAGTTCAATCGTGGACGCGACCTGCGCCGGGCGCAGCCCCAGTTGAGCAGCGAGTTTCTGATCGTAGTTGGAGGGCAATTTCAACCCCTTTTTAAACGATGCGTGTTGTAATAGACAGCGGCATGATAGACGGACAAGGCAGGGGGCGCAACCCTTGTTTTTGGTATATCCGCCGTCTATAGTAATGCCCGTTTGTTCTCTCAGAGCAGTTCTTAAGGAGAATTGTACAGTGGGTAAAGTTCGGGTAGCCATTATCGGCGTGGGCAACTGCGCGTCCTCGCTGGTACAGGGCGTTTACTATTATCGTGATGCTAAGGCTGACGAGATCATCCCCGGCATCATGCACACAAACCTCGGCGGGTATCACGTCGGCGACATCGAATTTTCCGCCGCGATTGATATTGATGTGGAAAAGGTCGGCAAGGATTTGGGACAGGCCATCTGGGCGGGGCAGAACAACACCGTCCGGTTTGCCGAAGTGCCGACGATGACCGGCGTGACCGTCGCGCGCGGCATGACACACGATGGGCTGGGACCGTACCTGTCGCAGAAGATCACCAAAGCGCCGGGGCCGACCGATAACATCACCCAGATGCTGCGCGACACCAAAACCGATGTGGTGGTGAACTATCTGCCGGTGGGCAGCGAGCAGGCCACCAAGTGGTATGTGGAGCAGGTGCTCAACGCCGGGTGTGCGTTTGTGAACTGCATTCCGGTGTTCATCGCCCGCGAGCCGTACTGGCAGAAACGGTTTAAGGATCGCGGCCTGCCGGTCATCGGTGACGACATCAAGAGCCAGGTGGGTGCGACCATCGTTCACCGTGTGCTGGCGAATCTGTTCAAGGATCGCGGTGTGATTCTGGAACGCACCAGCCAGTTGAACGTCGGCGGCAACATGGACTTTTATAACATGCTGGACCGCAGCCGCTTGGAGAGCAAGAAGATCAGCAAGACCAACGCCGTCACCAGCCAGCTTCCGTATGATATGGGCGAAGGCAACGTGTACATCGGCCCCAGCGACTATGTGCCCTGGCTGCAAGACCGCAAGTGGGCGTACATCCGGCTGGAAGGCCGCACCTTCGGCAACGTGCCGCTGAATGTGGAACTGAAGCTGGAAGTGGTGGACAGCCCGAACAGCGCCGGCGTGGTGATTGACGCCGTGCGCTGCGCCAAGCTGGCGCTGGATCGTAAGCTGGGCGGCCCGGTAGAAGGCCCCAGTTCATACTTCTTCAAGTCGCCGCCGATTCAGCCGCCGGACGATGTGGCGCGGGATATGGTCGAGGCGTTCATCAAGGATGAACCCTACGTGTGGGACGGCAAAAACCGCACGCAGGCGGAATAGGCAGTATCTCAGCCAGATGAGTATGATGGGTGCTGTAGGGGAGCGCTGGTGTGCGCTCCCCTGCGGGCGGCCACAGCGGTTTGCCCCAATGTGTTGCTGCGTAAGGGCGGGTATCACGACCCGCCCTTACGATTCCGCCGGTGTGGTCGCCAGTCTTCGATTGGTGGCATAGGTCACAATCGCGGCAGCCGCCAGCAGCGGCAGCACCAGCGCGAAAGCGGTCTGGATGCCTACCTGATCGGCCAGTGTGCCTAACACCTGCGGCGTGACCAGCATCGCCAGCCCGGTTCCCATCGAAATTCGCGAGCTGGCGCGGTTGATCTGGCTCGCGGCCACGCCAGTGGCGGTGGACAGACTGAGCGGGAAGAGGTTGGATGTCCCCAGGCCGCAGACAAACAGGCCGAGCAGGTTCAGCGCGGGAACGCGCCCCAACCAGAACAGCGGGAAACCAACGGCGGCGAAGGCCATCGCCACCAGCAGCAGCCACCGACTTTGAAAGCGCCAGGTCAAACGGCTGAAGGCCGCCCGCGCGACGACCGCCGCGATAAAAACCACGCTGCTGGCCGTCGCGGCGGCGTCTTTGTTCAGGCCGACGATCTTCTCCAGATAGTCCGCCGCCCAGAATACCACACACCATTCAATCGAAACGCCCAGAAACAGCACGACCCAGTACGCCCAGAAGGCGCGTGACAGCGGTTGTCTGGTGTTCTCCGTCGGTGATACGGCGGCAGGGCGGCTGTCCGGGATGGTCACGCGGCGGGCGATCAGCCAGGTCAGTCCCCACACAACCGCGCCCAGGTATAGCGCCGTGCGCCAGCCCATCCCCAGCGAAAAGCTGAGTCCGATCAGCAGGGGAGCAAGGGTCGCGCCGGTGCTGGCAAGCACGTTGGATTCGGTCAAAGCGATGGCGCGGCGGTCACCATACTGGTCGGACAGCGCCGCCTGGATAATCACCAGCAGATAGGTGCCGATCAGGCCGGTGAGAAAACTGCTGCCAATCGTCAGCGCGGCATGTCCGGCCAGCGCCAGCAGCACCGCGCCGGCGGCCATGCCCGTACCGCTGAACCAGAACGCCCGCGAGCGCCCCCAGCGCCGCACGACCCGGTCGCCCGTCGCTCCGGCGATGAACATGCCGAGGGCAAAGGCGCTGAGATGCAGGCCGGCCAGTGTGTAATTCAGATCGAGTTCGGCGCGCAGGAACGGAATCATCGGGCCGAGGGCGGCCTGAAGATAGGAATAATAACCCAGCGTAAAGTACGCCAGCCAGGTAAAACGGGTGCGGACAAAATTTGGCATGGTGATCGTCAGGTGCAGGGGCACGCAGCGGCGCGCCCCTGCGGGATTAGAATGGGGCGATTATAGGCTCACATCCTGCCGGACTGCCAGAGCCAGCCGGCCGTTTAGCCTGTCACATAGGGCAGCACATCTTCCAGCAGCATCCCGGTGACATCCGGGTGAGTGGACAGCCCCAGCACATCCAGCATGAAGTAATTCACGCCCAGTTCGACGAACGGCTGCATCTGTTCGACCACCTGCTGCGGCGTGCCGACAAAGGCGTTGTCCCGCGTCCAGGGTACCAGATCAGTACTGGCGAGCGCCTGCGCGTCGGCTTCGGTTTTGCCCAGGGCGATGCGACCAAACCAGGTGGGATGCAGGCTGGTCGGGTCGCGGCCAATTGTCTCGCAGTGCTGGCGCAGCGTGGCGACCAGGCCGCTGTAAATCGTGTAATTTTTATCGGAAATGTTCCACCAGTCGGCGTACCGCGCGGCCAGCAGCATCGTTTTGTTACCGCCGCCGCCGACGATCAGCGGGGGCAGGGGGTCAGGTTTGGGTTCGCAGTAGGCGTTTTCGACGTGATAGTGTTTGCCATGATAGGTGATCTGGCCGGGTTCTTTCCACAGCCGGTTGATGATTTCGAGTGTATCCTCAAGCTGCTCCACCCGTGTGCCGGGGGAAGGGAAAGGATAGCCGTAGCCGCGATATTCGTCTTCTTTCCAGCCCGCGCCGACACCCAGCAGCAGCCGTCCGCCGCTGAGGACTTGCAGCGAGGCCGCCATCTTCGCCAGCAGCGCCGGATTGCGGTAGCTCTGGCACATCACCATCGAACCGACATGGAACGCCGGGTACTTCGCGGCCAGAAAACTGAGCACCGTCCACACTTCCAGCGTGTACCAGTCCTCCCAGAAAAGATGGTCAGTCATCCACAGGCTGCGGAAGTGGCCGCTAAGGGGCGGCAGCACTCGTTCCAGATTATCCAGCCAGGCGGTTTGCGGCCCGCGCGGCTGGCGTTCCACCAGTACCAGACCAAAATCAACGGCCATCGAAAACCTCACTTTGGGTGCGTTGTAATATGATGCCGGAGATTATAACGAAACCGGCCAGCATACTAAACAAACGCGAGTTATGGATAAGGGAGTTGCGCCTTTTGCCCTCATCCCCCGGCCCCTTCCGCTCCGCGTCAGGGCGAAGGGGAGAATACGGATCAGGAGCGGCCTTCAAGTCCCTCTCCATGAGGGAGAGGGCGACTCGAATGGGGACGCATGTCCCCTGAGAGAAGTCGGGTGAG